>NZ_FBXK01000005.1:2877500-3251406 GCF_900013425.1 Sphingobium sp. Z007 | reverse complement strand
AAGCAGGGCTGCTCCCTGTTCGACGGCCTGTGGAGCGAAGGCGAAAAGCATCAGGTCTGGATGAGCCATGGCGACAAGGTGACGACCCTTGCCCCCGGCTTCGAAGTCGTCGCCACCAGCGAGGGCGCGCCCTATGCCGTCACCGCGAACGAAGCCAAACGCTTCTACGCCACCCAATTCCACCCCGAAGTCGTCCACACCCCCGATGGCGCCAAGCTGCTCGCCAATTTCGTGCGCCACGTCTGCGGCTTGGCCGGTGACTGGACCATGGCGGAGTTTCGCGCGACCAAGATCGCCGAAATCCGCGCCCAAGTGGGCGAAGGGCGCGTGATTTGCGGCCTGTCCGGCGGCGTCGACAGCGCGGTCGCCGCGGTCCTGATCCACGAAGCGATCGGCGACCAGCTCACCTGCGTCTTCGTCGACCATGGCCTGATGCGGCTGGGCGAAGCCGAACAGGTGGTGAGCCTGTTCCGCGAACATTATGGCATCAAATTGGTGCATGTGAACGCGGAAGAGCGCTTCCTCGGCGGCCTCGCCGGCCTCACCGACCCGGAAAAGAAGCGCAAGTTCATCGGCGGCGAATTTATCAAGGTCTTCGAGGAGGAAGCCGCGAAGATCGGCGGTGCCGACTATCTGGCGCAGGGCACCCTCTATCCCGACGTCATCGAATCGGTCAGCTTTACCGGCGGTCCCTCGGTGACGATCAAATCGCATCACAATGTCGGCGGCCTGCCCGAACGCATGAATATGAAGCTGGTCGAACCGCTGCGCGAATTGTTCAAGGACGAAGTGCGCGTGCTGGGCAAGGAACTGGGCCTGCCCGACATTTTCGTCGGCCGTCACCCCTTCCCCGGCCCCGGCCTTGCCATCCGCATCCCCGGCGAAGTGACCAAGGAACGCTGCGACATATTGCGCAAGGCGGACGCCATCTATCTGGAGGAAATCCGCAACGCGGGCCTCTACGACGCGATCTGGCAGGCCTTCGCCGTCCTGCTCCCGGTCCGCACCGTGGGCGTCATGGGCGACCTGCGCACCTATGACAGCGTCTGCGCTGTGCGCGCCGTCACATCGACCGACGGCATGACCGCCGACATCTACCCCTTCGACGCAGCTTTCCTAAGCCGCGTCGCGACCCGCATCATCAACGAGGTCAAGGGCATCAACCGCGTGGTCTATGATTACACCTCGAAGCCGCCCGGCACGATCGAGTGGGAATGACGACAGCCAACGCGGTGCGTCAACACGTCCCCGCCTTCACTCTCCCCAACCCATAACATCGTGACCGCCAAAAATCATGCGGCGGATGCCCGGCTGCGTTAACGAGGTGCTGAATCCCGCAGCGGGCGCGCTGGCGGTGTCAAGCCGCTGCATCTGGTCGGCGGACAGGCGTATCTCGGTTGCCGCGATGTTGCTTTCCAGTTGCGATGGCTTGCTCGCCCCGATCAGGGTCGATGCGACACCTGGCCGGTGCAATGTCCAGGCCAGCGCCACTTGGGCGACGGGTCGATCCACTTCCGTTGCGACCGCCTTCAGGACATCCAGAATGTCCCAGTTGCGATCGGCGAACTTGCTGTCGCCAAAGGGATTGGCGCCGCTCAGGCGTCCTGTATCGGCCGTGTCGCCACGCGCATATTTGCCGCTCAGGAAGCCGCCTGCAAGCGGGCTCCACGGCACGATCCCCATGGCGGCCTCGCGCGCCACGGGAACATGTTCCGCCTCCACATCGCGCGCGACCAGCGAATATTCGACCTGCATCGCGATCGGGCCGGGCACGCGACGTTCGCCGGCGATCGTCGCCGCCTTCATCGCCAGCCATGCGGGCATGTCCGACAAGCCGTAATAGCGGATCTTGCCCGCACGTACGAGATCGCCCAGCGTCTGAACGATTTCCTCAACCGGCGTCACGCCGTCCCAGACATGCATCCAGTAAAGGTCGATATAATCGGTGCCGAGCCGTTTGAGCGACGCATCGAGCGCGCGGTGGATGTTTTTCGCCCCCGCGCCCCCCGCATGGGGATTTCCGCCGTCGGCGGGACTCGCGCTCAGGGGGCTCGCCGATCCGTTGAACCCGAACTTCGTGGCCAGCACGACTGCGTCCCGGCTTCCACTGTCAGCGATGAACTTGCCGACCAATGCCTCGCTCTGTCCACCTGCATAGATGTCGGCGGTGTCGATGAAATTGCCGCCCGCCGCGCGATACGCGTCGAAAATGGCGCGTGATGTCGTGTCGTCCGCGCCCCATGCGCTTTGGCCAAAAGTCATGGTCCCAAGCGCCAGCGGGCTGACCACCAGGCCCGACCGCCCAAGCGTGCGAAAATCGGTGAGGGACATGGCATGACTTTCCTAGCGTTCGTTATGAAAGTCATGCTAGGCCGTTCGAGCCGAGTCAATCTATTTCAGAGTGATCGTTATGAAAGTTACTGAGCCCCCCTCTTTGCCACGCCGCAAAATGGGCCGGCCGCTGTCGTTCGACCGCGACGCCGCGCTGGAACAGGCGATGCTGACATTCTGGCGGCATGGCTACGAAACGACCTCGATCACCGATCTGACGACGGCGATGGGGGTCACCGCTCCCAGCCTGTATAGCGCGTTCGGCGACAAGAAACGCCTGTTCCTCGAAGCCGCTCGCCTTTATGCCGGCGATCCTGCGGCGATGGAGCGCACCATCCAGGGCGCGCCGAGCGCCTATGATGCTGCCCATGCCATGCTGACCCGTGCCGCCGTCGCCTATACGGGGGACGCAACCCCCAAGGGATGTCTGCTCGCCAGCGCGACGGCAAGCGGCTCGACCGCGGCTTGCGACGTACAAGACGCGGTGGCTGCGATCCGCCGGTCCATCGCCGCGTGCCTGGAAGCCAGAATCCGGCGCGATGTGGCGGACCAAACACTGCCCGCGGCCACCGATGCCGCCGCGCTCGCCGGGCTCATCATGGCGGTCGCACAGGGCATGTCCGTTCTGGCGCGAGACGGCGCATCGCGCGCGGCGCTGCTGGGTATCGTCGCGGCGGCACTGGCTGCATGGCCGCAAACTCAGGCGACTGGGAAACACTGTTAAAGCGGGTCTTGGCTCAACCCCAACTCGCCGCAAAAGCGGGTGAGGCCAGGAAACTGGCGGGTTGCGGGGATGTCGGCGGCGGGTCGCAAACCCCCTGCTCGATATAGCGCATCGCCGCCATCAACCCGTTTCGCGAGAAGGGCTTGGGAATGATGCCATGGGCGCCGCAATAATCGTCCGGCACTTTTTTGGGATTGGCCGTCACGAACACGATATAGGCGTGCGCCCAGCGATGCCGGATCAATTTGCACACATCCAAACCGTTGGTGCCTCTTGCAAGCTGGATATCGACAAAAGCCAGATCGAAAACCACATCCGAACCGAGCCGTTCGACATCGTGGAGCGAAGCCGCCTCGGCGACCACATGATGCCCTGAATCTTCGATCATCGCCTCGATATCCATCGCAAGCAGCGCTTCGTCCTCGACGATCAACACACTGAGCGGGGCGATTGGGCGTGTCATGGCGTTCCGATCGAAAATGCAATGGCCACCAACGTGCCGGGCGCAGCATTGCGCCACGTCACTTGCGCGCCAACCTGTTTGGAAAGACGCTTTATCAACGTCGCCCCCAGCCCCCCTGCGCGGGGGGCTTCACCATCCAGCCCCGGACCATCGTCTCTGATGGAGATGCGCGCCTGCGCGCCATCCTGCTCCGCCGCAACCTCCAGCGTCCCGGCGCGGCCTTCAGGATAGGCATGTTTGACGGCATTGGTCAGCACTTCATTGAGAACCAGCCCGAGCGCAGCCGCCTTGCCCGACGAAATCAGAATTTTATCGACCTTGACGCGCACCTCGATTTCCCCGCGGCCGCTTGCCCCAATCACGTCGGAAACGAGATTTTCGGTGAAAGCGCCGATATCAAATTGGGTCACATCGTCCGACTGGTATAGACGACGATGCACCGTCGCCAAGGCATCGACCCGTTCCAGCATCGCTTCCAGTTTCGACGCGATCAGCGGGTCGCCGATGGTCCGGGCTTGCAGCCGAAGCAGCGACCCGATCATCGTCAGGTTGTTCTTGACCCGGTGATCCACCTCGTGGAGCAGCAGGGTCTTCTCCTCCAGTGCTGCTTGCAAATCGCGCGTCCGCCGTTCCACCTCGCGCTCGAACAAGACATTCTGCTCGGTGATCGTTTCCTGGGCCGAGACACGGTCGGTCACGTCGAGCTGGGACGCAAAGAAGAACTGGATGTCGCCCGACGCATTATGCACCGGGCTCAGATACAGTGCATTCCAGAATGTGGAGCCGTCTTTGCGATAATTGAGCAGGTCGATGTCGATGCTCTGCCCCGCGGCGACCGCTTCACGAATGCGCATCACCGACGCCGCGTCGGTGGCCTCCCCTTGCAGGAACCGGCAGTTGCGGCCGATGACTTCGTCGCGATCATAGCCGGTCAGGCGCTGAAAGGCTTCATTGCAGAAAATGATGGGATTGTCCGGCTGGGCGGGGTCGGTAATGACCATGGGCATGCGCGTGGCGCGCACGGCTGCCGCGAACGGATCGCCAGAGCCCGTTTCGTGCTTGATTTCCTCAGTGATGTGCCAATTGTCACGGTCTTTCATGCTCGCTCCACCAGGGAGCAAGAAGAAATTGCGCCCGCGCATCACAAACTCGGTGAAGCGGCTGACGTTCCCAGCTTCCCGCCGCCCCTTCGGCTCGCCGCTTGCCGCCGCCGCGTCACGCACCTTCTGCAACCGGAAAAAGTTTCTTACATTAAGGTCATATGGCAGCAGTAAAGCGGACCGATATTCACGGCGCATCATAATGAACTTGAGGAAACTGCGCCGACACATGGTCAGAAGATCGCCGCTCCATCCGATCTATGCGCCACAGGGCGAGTGCCGATACCCCGATCTTTTCCCAATGAACCGTCTAGGAGGATAGAATGCCGACATCGACCGTCGTTACCACCAGTCAGCCAACCCCGGACGAGGCGTTGAATCGTTTGAAGGAAGGCAATGCGGCCTTCGTTGCGGATCAGCCGAAATCGCCGGACATATCCCGCGAACGCCGCCTGGAACTGGCGCAGGGGCAGCAGCCGTTTGTCACATTGGTCGGATGTTCGGACTCTCGCGTGGGGCCGGAACAATTGTTCGGCGCGGGCCTGGGCGAATTGTTCATCGTCAGAACCGCGGGGAACAACGTCGACACCGCCGGCATGGGCTCGATCGAATATTCGGTGATGGCGCTCAAGGTGCCGCTCATCGTCGTGTTGGGCCATGAAAAATGCGGCGCCGTCGCGGCGGCGACCGACGTCGTGACGAAGGATGTTCGCTTCCCAGGCAGCATCGGACGCATGGTCGAGCCGATCATCCCCGCCGTCATCGCAGCGCAACGGGTCAATGACGGCGATCTGGTCGAACAGGCCGTGGAGGAAAATGTCCGCCGGATGGTCGAGCGGCTGCAAAAATTCTCCGAACCCATGCTGATGGAACCCCAGCGTCGGGGTGAACTCAAAGTCGTGGGCGCCGTCTATAAATTGGCGACCGGCGAGGTCCATTGGTTGTAATCGACTGAGGCTTGTTGGCCCCCTGCAACAGGAGGATAGCGCTCCTCCTCCTGTCGCAGGGGTCAGCCAACGCGCCCGTTTGCGTCCAGCGGCACGCGTGAAATCCGCCCGGATGGCTGTTCGGGGGAAGCAGGCTATTGTTGCAACCCGCCTGATAGCCGATACAGCGACAGTGCAGGGCAGAGTCGCCGGCCCTACGCGGCCGCGCAACCGACCCATCGGTGGAGACTGACATGACCGGCGCGCCCCTTGGCCATTCCGTCTATCGGGACATGCCGACCACCATCTTCGACCATATGTCCGCCCGCGCCCGCGAAACCGGCGCGATCAACCTGGGCCAGGGGTTTCCCGAAGGCCCCGGCCCCCGCGCGGTGTTGCAAGCCGCCGCCGACGCGCTGCTGACCCGGTCCAGCCAATATCCGCCCATGGCGGGCCTGGCCGAACTGCGCGCCGCGGTCGCCGATCATTATGCCCGCCACCAGCAACTCTATCTAAGCCCGCAGGAGGTCAACGTCACCTCCGGCGCGACCGAAGCGATCGCCGCCAGCCTGCTGGCGCTGGTGCAACCGGGCGACGAGGTGCTGCTGCTCGCCCCGCTCTACGACGCTTATCTGCCGCTGGTGGAGCGGGCCGGCGGCGTCGCCAAAGTGGTGACGCTGACCCCGCCCGACTGGCGCGTGACCCGCGAATCCCTGACCGCTGCTATCACGCCCCGCACCCGCATCCTGCTCATGAACAATCCGGTCAACCCGACCGGCATCGTCCTGCGGCCGGAAGAGCTGGCGCTGCTCGCCGACATCTGCGTCGCCCATGACCTCATCGCCATCTGCGACGAAGTCTGGGAACAGACCGTCTATGACGGCGTCCCCCACTGCCCGTTGATGGCGTTTCCGGGCATGCGCGACCGCACCGTCAAGATCGGGTCGGCGGGCAAGATTTTCTCGGTCACCGGGTGGAAGGTCGGCTGGATGTGCGCCGCCCCGCCGATCGCCACCCTGCTCGCCCGCGCGCATCAGTTCCTGACCTTCACCACCCCGCCCAATCTGCAATGGGCTGTGGCGGAAGGTCTGGCCTACCCCGACGCCTGGTTTGCCGACCAGCGCGCCGCCTATCAGGCGTCGCGCGACCGGCTGGCGGCGGGGCTGACGGCGGCCGGCTATGTCGTGCAGCCCAGCGCCGCGACCTGGTTCCTGTCGATCGACCTGCCAGCATCAGGCATCACGCTGGACGACGTCACTTTCTGCAACCGCATCATTGAAGAAGCAGGCGTGGCGGCGATCCCGATCAGCGCCTTCTACCCCGACGCGTCCGTCACACATCTGGTCCGCCTCTGCTTTTCCAAGACGGACCAGACATTGGATCAGGCGATCGAACGGCTCGCCGCCTTTCGCGCCAGGCTGGGCTGACGCACGATCGCCGCGCCCAGGATCAGCATCGCGACCAGCAGCAGCCCCTGCGCGGCCAGGAAGGGCGGTTCCGTCCCGGTCGGCGCGAAGGCGTTGAGCGCCGGCACCTTGAGGAAGCCCTGCACCACCAGCACGAACAGGTTGAGCCACAGCGCCGCCATTGCGCTCACCGTATAAACGACCCGCGCCCGGCCGCGCAGCTTGAGGCCATACAGCGCCACGAAAGCGACGATCAGCACGAGAGTCGAGACGATCCCGACCCCGATCGCCGGGGTAAAGCCGCGAAACGGAAAGAGGAAGCCTGTCAGGCTGGTCAGCAGCGTCGTGACCAAGAACAGCGCCTGTGTGCGGGGCAGGAACCGCCCCTTCGCCTGCGCCACCAGGGCGACAAGGCCCGCCACGATGCCGACCAAACTGATCGCGACATGCAGCGCGATGAAGGCGGGCATGGAAAGACCGAGGATCATGATGTTTCTCCTTGGGAAGAGCCTGAAAAACACCCGTTCGTCCTGAGTAGCCATTGAGCGAAGTCGAAATGGCGTATCGAAGGAAAGATGCTTCGATACTTGAACAGGTGAACATGCCCCCGGCATGTTCAGGGCCATCCGTGGGATGGTCCGACCTGTTCAACTTCGACAAGCTCAGACCCTACTCAGCACGAACGGGGCTTATACCGTCACCCGATACCGCGCCGCCGCGTCCTTCAGCGACAGGCCCGGCCGCAACGCCCCCCGCGCGGTGAGATAGGCGTCCAGATCGCCCCGGTCCGGCAGCGCCGGAATGGTGATCGCCTCGCCCATGTCCAGCCCGGCCAGCGCCGCGTCAACCATCACCTCGACATCCATCACCATTTCGGCCGGGATGCCGGCGATCTGCTCGTCGGTCCAGATGGCGGTGCGGGTGATCCCCGGCAGCACCGCCTGCACCTTCACGCCCTTAGTGCCCAGCTCGACCTGCAACGCCTCGGTAAGGGCCAGCACATAGGCCTTGCTCGCCGGATAGACCGCCGTGAAGCCGTCGGGCATCAGCGCCGTGACCGAGGTGATATTGATCAGCGTCCCCGCCCCCTTGGCCGCCAAACGCGGCGCAATCGCCCGCGACAGCCGCGTCACCGCCACGATGTTGAGCGCGATCATGCCGGTGAGGTAGGCCGGATCGGTTTCGACGAAGCTCTGTTCGCCCGCAATACCCGCATTGTTGATGAGGCCGGTGATGGCGTCGTCATCGCGCAACCGCGCCTCGATCCGGGCCAGGTCGTCGGCCTTGGCCAGATCGGCGGCGATCACGTCGACGCTGACGCCATACTGGCGAAGATCGGCGGCCAGCGCCTCCAGCTTGTCCGCCCGCCGCGCGACCAGGATCAGGTTCGCGCCACGCTTGGCGAAGCGATCGGCATAAACCGCGCCGATACCGTCCGACGCGCCGGTGATGAGAATGGTTTCGTTGGTCATGGGAAGTCTCCTTTGAGTCCATCCCGTTCGTTTCGAGCGAAGTCGAGAAACGTCTCTCGACACGCTCGAAACGAACGGGGTCGATAATGTCAGCCGTTGATGAAATCGAGCAGGTCGGCATTGAACCGATCCTGATGCGTGACCGTCAGTCCATGATCGGCACCTTCATACACGATCAGCACCGCCTGCGTAACGACTTTGACGGTGGAGAGGGCGGCCGCGCCGATCGGCACGATCTGGTCGTCATCGCCATGCAGCACCAAAGTCGGCACATCGACCTTGGCCAGGTCGGCATGAAAATCGCTCTCGGAAAAAGCGCGGATGCTGTCGAGCTGGCCCTTCACCCCGCCCATCATCCCCTGCCGCACGAAATCGTCCCGGATGCCTTCTGAAATCGCCGCGCCTTCCCGGTTATAGCCGTAGAAGGGGATGGTCAGATCCTTGAAGAACTGGCTGCGATTGTCGAACGTGCCCTTGCGGATGCCATCGAAGACCTCGATCGGCAGTCCGCCCGGATTAGCCTCGGTCTTGAGCATCAGCGGCGGCACCGCGCCGATCAGCGCCAGCTTGGCGACGCGGCTGGTGCCGTGGCGGCCGACATAGCGGGTGACTTCGCCGCCGCCGGTCGAATGACCGACCAGGATGACATCATGCAAATCCAGCGCCGCGATGACATCGGCCAGATCATCGGCATATTGGTCCATAGTGTTATTGTCCCACACCTGATCCGACCGGCCATGGCTGCGGCGGTCATGGGCGATGGTGCGGAAGCCCTGGTTGGCGAAAAACACCATCTGCGCGTCCCAGGCGTCGGCGCTCAGCGGCCAGCCATGGGAAAAGACGATCGGCTGGCCATCGCGCGGGCCCCAATCCTTGTAGAAGATGCGGGTGCCGTCCTTGGTGGTCACGAAATTATTCATGATGCATATCCCTTCTGTGTTTGGAAGCCTGTCCTGAGCGGCGTCGAAGGGGGCGTCTCTCTCTCGCCCTCTGCTTGCAGTTTTAAGGGCAATGACGGAGGATCGGGATTGGTGGTCCCGACATTAAGCGGGCCGATTGCGACAAAGGCTGCCCCCCATGGACGCGACGCAGACCCCCAGGGCCGAAATCGGCATCCTCCTCTACCGCGACTGCCAGCAGGCGATGGTCCATGGCATGACCGACCTGATCGCCATCGCCGGGCAGTTTTCACAGCAACATGGCGGCCCGCCGTTGCGCGTCAGCCATTGGCGAATGCAGGCCGATGGCGGCTTCGCCCGCAGCCAGGACACGCATGAAGGCCACCCCGGCACGCCCGACATCTGGCTCGTCCCCGGCCGCCTGTCGGGCGTGCCCGATGCGGAGGAAGCCGCCCCCTATGCCCGCTGGCTGCTGGACCGGCACGCCGCGGGCGCCACCCTCGCCTCCAACTGCGGCGGCGCGTTCCTGCTTGGCGCGACCGGCTTGCTCAGCGGCCGCCCGGCGACGACCCACTGGTGGTTCGCCGAACCGTTCCGCACCCGCTTCCCCGACGTAAAGCTGGACTGCGACCGCATCGTCATCGACGATGGCGACATCATCACCGCCGGCGGCCTGATGGCCTGGACGGACCTTGGCCTGCGGCTGGTCGATCGCCTGCTCGGCCCGACGGTGATGCTCGACACCGCCAAATTCCTGCTGATCGACAGCGCCGGGCGCGAACAGAAGCATTTCGCCCGCTTCATGCCGCGCATGACCCATGGCGACGAACCGATATTGAAGGCGCAGCACTGGCTCGCCGCCCGCGAGACCAAGGCCGTCAGCCTGCGCGACATGGCGGCGCAGGTCGGCATGGAGGAACGCACCTTCCAGCGCCGTTTCAAGGCCGCCACCGCCATGACGCCGATCGAATATGTCCAGCATCTGCGCGTCGCCAAGGCGCGCGAACATCTGGAATTTACCCGCCGCACCGTGGACCAGATCGCCTGGAGCGTGGGCTATGAAGACGCCGCCGCCTTCCGCAAGCTGTTCCACCGTCTCGTCGGCCTCTCGCCCGGCGACTATCGCGCCCGCTTCGCCGCACCTAGCGCGCAGGCGGCCTGAATTTTTTTAATAGTTAGCTAACTATCTAAAATCGCTATGGCGTTTCAACTGTCGCACTCGCCGTCTCACTCTTGCGGCATCCGCCCGCGCCCGCTAGGTTCCTGTTTCGTTCCCAAAGGATTATCATGGACAGCCTGGCCGCCCTCTTCATTCTCGTTGCCCTGCTAATTGGCATGGCCGTCGGCTGGCTGCTCAAGGGCAAGGCGCTCGCCCCGCTGGCCGCCGAGAAGGTGGAACTGATTGGTAAGCTGGATCTCGCCACCAGCCAGCGCAACGGCGCTATCGCCGAACTGGCGGTGGAAAAGGAGCGGGTCGCCCAGGCCGACACCCGCATCGCCCGCCTCGAATCGGCTCAGGTCGCCGCCGACCAACGGCTCGAATCCCTGCAAGCCGCCGCCGTCCAGCGCATCGACGCGATCCAGGCCGAACGCGAAGCCGCCCTGCGTGAACTGGCCGCGCTCAAATCCGACACCCAGGCCCGCACCCAGGCCTTCGAACAGCAGATCGCCGCGCTGCGGGACGCCAAGGAGCAACTTTCCGCCCAATTCAGCGAGATTGGCTCCAAGCTGCTCGAATCGGCTCAGACCCAATTCCTGACCCGCGCCGACCAGCGCTTCGCCCAGGCGAATGAAAAGAGCGAGGCCCAGCTCAAGACCCTGCTCAACCCCGTTGAAACCACGCTCAAACGCTATGAGGAGGGGCTGGCCCGCGTCGAGAAAGACCGGGTCGGCAGCTATGCCGAACTGCGCGAGGCGGTGCAGCAGGTCCATCTGGGCCAGGGCCAGGTGCGGGAGGAAACCGCCAAGCTGGTCAATGCGCTCCGCGCCGCACCCAAAACCCGCGGCCGCTGGGGCGAACAACAGTTCAAGAATCTCATCGAAACCGCCGGCCTCTCGCCCTTCGTCGATTTCAAGGAAGAAGTATCGGTCACGGTCGAAGACGGCCGGATGCGCCCCGACTTCATCATCAACCTGCCCGGCGACCAGCAGATGGTGGTCGACGTCAAATGCTCGCTCGTCGCCTATCTCAACGCCGTCGATCAGGTCGATCCCGGCTTACGCGACGCCCATATGCTCGACCATGCCCGCGCCATGCGCACCCATGCCGACGCACTGGGGCGTAAGGCCTATTGGGAGCAATTCGACAAGGCGCCCGACTTCGTCATCATGTATGTCCCCGGCGACAATTTCGTCACCGCTGCGCTGGAAGCGGACATGGACCTGTGGGAACGCGCGGCCAAGAACCGCGTCATCATCTGCGGCCCCGCCACCTTCCTCCCCCTCGCCCGCACGCTGGCGGGCCATTGGCGCCAGGCCAAGATGCAGGAACAGGCGCAGCAGGTCGGCCAGCTCGGCAAGGAGCTTTACGAGCGCCTCGCCGTCGCCGCGACTCATTTGAAGCGCCTCGGTTCGGGCCTCAACAGCGCCGTCTCCAACTATAACAGCTTCATCGGCAGCTTCGAAAGCCGCGTCCTCTCGACCGGCCGCAAGTTCCGCGACCTCGACATCGAAACCGGCGGCAAGGAGATCGAGGCGATGGAACCGCTCGACGTGCTGGCGCGCGACGCCCAGACCGACGAGGCGCGCGCTCTGCCGGCGGCGGAATGAAATAAAACAGGAACAAGCCCGGCGTCTCCGCGTCTCTTCTCCATAGGCGACCAGATTCGCCGTTTGGAGACTATCATGTGGAAGACATTATTGACGCGCCGCCCGCTGCGGCGCCCGGACAAGGCAAAGGTCGATCCGCCACCGCGCGATAGCCGCAGCGCGGCGGACGGCCCCTTTGGCGACCTCATGGCGAAACTCGACAAGATACCCTATCGAAGGACGCGAAAACCCGCTTTCGGCGGTCATTGACGCCGCGCGGCCGATCGGCCCCATTGCCGCCCCGCCGCCCCGCTGGCATGGCGGGCATATGACACGCATCGGCCTTCTCGGCGGCTCCTTCAATCCGGCGCATGGCGGCCATCGCGCCATCTCGCTCTTCGCCCGCCAAGCGCTCGACCTGGACGAGGTCTGGTGGCTCGTCTCGCCGGGCAATCCGTTGAAGCCTGCCAAAGGCATGGCCCCGCTCCCCGTTCGTCTCGCCCATGCCCGCACAATCGCCCGCCGCGCCCCGATTCGCGCCACCGCGATCGAGCGGCAACTTAGCACCCGCTACACCGTCGACACGCTCCGCGCCCTCGCCCGCCGCTACCCGAAAAACCGCTTCATTTGGCTGATGGGCGCGGATAATCTGGCACAATTCGGCCAGTGGCGTGACTGGCGCGGGATCGCCCGGCAAATGCCCATTGCTGTTATCGCCCGTCCGGGCTATGATCATGCCGCTCGTGGCTCTGCGGCTATGAGCTG
This sequence comes from Sphingobium sp. Z007, assembly GCF_900013425.1. GTDB lineage: Bacteria > Pseudomonadota > Alphaproteobacteria > Sphingomonadales > Sphingomonadaceae > Sphingobium. Next base: position 3,238,572 of record NZ_FBXK01000005.1, on the reverse strand, counting down.
GCTGCGGCGCTTCGTCCGGTCCGCGCGCCAGAGTGCAGACTGGACGAATTGGAGACCACCGGCGCTCGTGCTATTGCGCTTTCGCCCTGATCCAAGATCGGCAACCCTGCTGCGGCAGGCGGACCCCCTCTGGCATCGCGAATATGAAGCAACGTGTGTGCGCGATCCGCTCACGCGTCGGTATGTCATCTAGATTGGAGTTTCATTGTCTAACCTCGCCCCTGCCAACGACACCGCCCTTGGCGCTGAATCCGTGGCCGCCCTGCACGCCCTCGTCATGCAATCGCTCGACGACGACCAGGCGCAGGAAACCATCTCGATCCCCTTGGAAGGCAAGAGCAGCATCGCCGATTATATGGTGATCGCCAGCGGCCGTTCGTCGCGTCAGGTGGCGGCGATCGCCCAGCATCTGGCCGAACGGATCAAGAAGGAAACCGGCCGCTCCGCGCGGGTCGAAGGGTTGCCGGTCGCCGACTGGGTGCTGATCGACGCCGGCGACGTGATCGTCCATCTGTTCAAGCCGGAAGTGCGCAGCTTCTACAATCTGGAACGGATGTGGGGCTTCGTCGACGCCCCGGTCGCGGGCAACGCCTGAACTTTTAGGGAGTCTCCGTTCGTCCTGAGTAGCCGCTGAGCGAAGTCGAAGCGGCGTATCGAAGGATTCGCGAATGCTTCGATACGGGCTTCGCCCCTACTCAGCATGAACGGATTAGGGTGTGCTCCTCCACATCATCGCGCGCGGCAAGATCGGGCGCTCGCCCGAAGCCGACCTGGTCGACCGTTATGTCAAGCGGCTGACCATGCCGCACAAGATCACCGAAATGCCCGACCGAGGCGGCAAACTGCCCCCGCAAACGCCCGGCACCGTCACGGTCATGCTGGACGAAAAGGGCAAGCAGCTCTCCTCCCTCGACTTCGCCCGCCGGATCGAGGGCTGGCGCGACGCTGGCACGCGCGAATGTCGCTTTCTGATCGGCGCGGCGGACGGTTTCGATGACACCGAACGCGCCAATGCAGACCTGCTGATCGCCTTCGGCGCGATGACCTGGCCGCACATGATGGCCCGCGCGATGCTGGCCGAACAATTGTGGCGTGCCTGTTCCATCCTTGCCAACCACCCCTATCATCGCGAAGGATAGCCGCGAGAGCTAAGGGTCGGGACATCGGGTGAAGCGCAACCTCCTCATCGCAAGCGGACTGGCGGGCCTGATGGCCCTCGCCGCCACGCGCCTGCCCGCCGCGAACGACAGCGCGATCATCCTGTCCGGCACCGCCGGCACCACGTTGGCACAGGAACAGCAAGCGCTCAAAAACGCCCGCCGCCAGTCGGACGAGGCGCGCGACCGCTCCGCTCGCCTCGAACAGCAGGCCAGCCTGGCCCGCAACGAAGCCGAACAGGCGCGCCGCCGCGCCGCCGCGCTTGCCGCCCGCATCCAGCAGGCCGAAGCCGACATTCAGGCCGCGCAGGCCCGCATCGCCATCATCAACCGGATGCAGCGCGCCCAGGCCCGCCGCCTCGCGGCCAAGCAGGAGCCGGTCGTCCGCCTCACCGCCGCGCTCCAGATGATGGCGCGCCGTCCGCTGGCCCTGGCGTTGGTGCAGCCCGGATCGGTCGGCGACGCCGTCCATATGCGCGCGGTGCTAGGGCAGGTGCTTCCGGTCATCGAACAGCGCACCGCCGGCCTTAGGCAGGAACTGGACAAGAGCCGGGCCCTGCGCGCCACTGCCCAGCAGGCCGCCGACGCGCTGGGCCAGGCGCAGGCCGATCGCAAGGACCGCCAGACCGCCCTGGCCGCGCTGGAAACGCAAAAGCGCGTCGCCGCCCGTGACTATCGCGCCAACGCCGGCATCGAAGGCGAGCGGGCGCTGGCGCTGGGCGAGCGAGCGCGCGACATCGTCGACCTGATGGACCGGCTGGAGGATGCGGGTGACCTACGCGATTCGCTGGCCGCGCTGTCCGGCCCGCTGCTCCGCCCCGCCCGCCCTGACCAGGCCGGTGCCGCCGCACCCGAACGCACCGCCTCGGCCGGCGGTCCGCCCCCCTATCGCCTGCCGGTGATCGGCCAGCTCGTCACCGGCATGGGCGAAGTCAATGACGGCGGCGTCCGTTCCCGCGGCCTGACGCTCGTGACCCAGCCGGGCGCACAGGCCATCGCCCCCACCGCCGGCCGCGTCGCCTTCGCCGGCCCCTATCGCGACTATGGCCAGATCCTCATCATCGATCATGGCCAGGGCTGGACCACCCTCATCACCGGCCTGCATCGCGTCACCGCGCAGGTAGGCGATACCGTGCGCCAGGGCGAACCCGTCGGCGTCACCGGCCCGGAACGCCCCAACATCACCATCGAACTGCGCCGCAACGGCCGCCCGGTCGATATCGTACCGCTCGTGGGGCTGGGGTGAGGCATTGATAGTGGCATCAGTTGATGCTATTTTTCGTGCTTCAGGAGCATGAGTATGCGCACAACTTTGGTTCTTGATGATGATCTGCTCGCCGAGGCGCAGGAACTGACTGGCATCCAGGAAAAATCTGCGTTGGTTCGAGAAGCGCTCAAAATTCTCGTGCAGCGGCAAGCCGCACGTCGCTTAGCGCTACTGGGCGGCTCCGAGCCCAATTTCGAACTGCCGCCGCGGAAGCGTTCTGTTCCGGCATGACCTTGGTCGACAGTTCGATCTGGATGGATCACCTGCGCACCCCAATCCCTTGTTAACGGCCGGTTTGAACGCAGGACGAATATTGGAGCATCCGCTCGTCATCGGTGAGATCGCGCTGGGCAGCCTCTCGAACAGACAACGCGTTCTGCGAATGCTGCACAAATTGCCTGAAGCCGAACTGGCACAAAATCAGGAGGTGGATGCCCTGATCGAACAAGTGCCGTTGTTCAGTCTGGGCATTGGCTATGTCGATACGCATATTCTGGCGTCTGTGCGACTGACCGCTGGATCATCTCTCTGGACACGGGACCGGCGACTGCACGGCATAGCGTTGCACATGGGCATTGCTTGGACACCGCCCCAGTCCCATTAACCCGACGCTCATCGATGCTGCGCGACACTCCATCGAAGCGCGCTTTTGCGTCGGGACGCGAATCGGATTATGGTGCGACGCAGATGCCGGAATCAAGGACACCCATGAAATCGACCTTTCTCCAGGGCGCGCTTGCGCTCGGGGCGCTTGCGCTCATCCCTGCTACCACCGCGGCGCTCGCCGATGGGGAGGCGTCGAGCTACAAGGCGCTCGATGAATTCATGGACGTGTTCCAGAAGGTGCGCAGCGACTATGTCGAAAAGGTCGATGACGAAAAGCTGATAAAGGGCGCGATCGACGGGATGCTGGCCAGCCTCGATCCGCACTCCTCCTTCCTCGACGCGCGCGACTTCCAGAATCTGCGCACCCAGACGGAAGGCAGCTATGGCGGGCTCGGCCTCTCGGTCACGCAGGAGGATGGCGCGGTCAAGGTGATCGCCCCGACGCAGGATACCCCGGCCTGGCGCGCCGGGATCAAGGCGGGCGACTATATCACCCATATCGACGGCCAGCTCATCTATGGCGGCACGCTGGACGAAGCGGTGGACAAGATGCGCGGCGCGCCGGGCACCGCGCTCAAGCTGACGATCGTGCGCGCGGGCCGCGACAAGCCGATCGACCTGACCCTGACGCGCGAGATCATTCAATTGAAGCCCGTCAAATGGGAAGTGAAGAATAATATCGGCGTCATCAACATCGTCAGCTTCTCGGCCAATACCGGGGCGGACGTGCGCTCGGCGATCCGCAGCATCGACAAGTCGCTGGGTCATAAGCCCACCGGCTATATCCTCGACCTGCGCTCCAACCCCGGCGGCCTGCTGGACGAAGCGGTGACGGTCAGCGACGCTTTTCTGGAGCGCGGCGAAATCGTGTCGCAGCGCGGCCGGGCCAAGGGCGACGTCGAACGCTATTATGCCAAGCCGGGTGACGACGCCAAGGGTCTGCCAGTGATCGTGCTGGTCGATGCCGGCTCCGCCTCCGCCTCCGAAATCGTCGCAGGCGCGCTTCAGGACCAGCATCGCGCGCTCGTGATGGGCGAACGCAGCTTTGGCAAGGGCTCAGTCCAGACCATGTTGCCGCTGTCGAACACGACCGCGCTCAAGCTCACCACCGCGCGCTATTATACGCCATCCGGCCGCAGCGTGCAGGAAGGCGGTATCCAGCCTGACATCCGCGTGCCGCAGCTATCCGATCCCGATTACAAGAATCGGCCGAAGTTCCGCGAAAGCGACCTGCGCCGTCACCTGATTAACGAGATCAAGACCGACGACAAGGCGCTGGAGGAGGATACGAAGGACGATCCGCGCTTCGCCCTGTCGGCCGAGGAGCTGAAGAAGAAGGGCGTCGAGGACTTCCAGCTCGACTATGCGCTCAAGACGATCGCGCGCCTGGCCAGTACGCCCGGCGCGACCATCGCCCAAGCGCAGGTCGCCGCGCGCAAGCCGGGCGCGAAATAAGGCGGACGATTTATAATCGCCGATCGCCCTGAGCTAAGTCGAAGGGCACGGCTGAGCGCAGCCGAAGCAACTTCGCCTCGCTCGGTGGCGGGCTTCGACTCCGCTCTCCTGAGCTTGTCGAAGGGCTGAACGGTTTGTGTTGGAACTCAGGCAAGTTCAGCATGACGAAAGCAAGCCAAGGCTTTAAGCGGGCAGTATGAAGAGCATATCGCTTGCCCGCGCCATCGCCTTGCTGACCCCGGTCCTGTTACTGGGCGGCGCTTATGCCTCCCAATATATCGGCGGCTTGCATCCCTGCGAGATGTGCTGGTGGCAGCGTTACCCGCATATGGCCGCCATTCCCCTGGCGCTGGTCGCCTACGCCCTGCGTGGCCGCGCCTGCGTCAGCGCGCTGTTCGCGGGCCTGGCTGGCCTAGCCATCGGCATCAGCGGCGGCATCGGCCTGTTCCATGCGGGGGTCGAATATGGCTGGTGGGAAGGGCTGACCACCTGCTCTACCACGCCCGCCGGCGGCGGCGCGGACCTGCTCAACCAGATATGGGCCAGCCCGATCACTCGCTGCGACGTCGCGCCCTGGGATCTGTTCGGCATTTCGCTCGCCGGCTATAATGGCCTCTTGTCCGGGGCCGCCGCGCTCGCCATCTTGGCTCTGTTGCTCAAAGCGAGGAAAGCATGACCACGCCCCAGGATTTTCCCCGGCCGGGCAAAAGCCTGTCCGAAGCCGATCGCGCCGCCATGGTGCGCGTCGACCAGGCCGGCGAGTTCGGCGCAGTGCGCATCTACGCCGGGCAGCTGGCCGTGATGGGCGATCGCCACCCCTATGGCCGCCTGATCGCGGGCATGGCGGCGCAGGAGGAACGGCATCGCGCCACTTTCGACGCAATGATCGCCCGGCGCGGCGTCCGCCCGACGGCGCTCGCACCGATCTGGAGCGCGGCCGGCTTCACGCTGGGCGCGGTGACCGCGGCGATGGGACCAAAGGCCGCTATGGCCTGCACCGCCGCGATCGAAACCGAGATTGACCGTCATTATGCCGAGCAGCTGGCGCAATTGGGTGACAGCGATACGGAACTCTCCGCCGCCATCATGGATTTCCAAGCGGAAGAGGTCGAACATCGCGACGCGGCGCTTGCGCATGGTGCGGAACAGGCGCCTGCCTACCCCCTCTTGTCGGGCGTCATCCGTTTGGGATGCCGGGCGGCCATCGCGCTCACCAAGCGCCTCTGATAAGGACGGATATATGAGCAAGACCCCAATGATCGCAGCCTTCGCGCTGATGCTGGGCGCGTCTGTCCCCGCGCTGGCGCAAAGTGCATCGCCCTCAGCGACCGCACCGACGGCCGTGACCGATCCGGCTTCGGAAAAGGTCAATATCGTCATCGTCTATGGCGAAGACGCCTGCCCGCAAAGCGCCGGCGACGACATCGTCGTGTGCGCGCGCAAGGGCGAGGAGGAACGCTATCGCATCCCCGAACCGCTGCGTGGCGATCCTAATATGCCGAGCAAGCAGGCGTGGGGCGAGCGGGTGCGTTCGATGGAATATGTCGGTCGGCAAGGCACGGAAAGCTGTTCGCCGGTCGGCGGCGGCGGCGCGACCGGCTGCTTCGCGCAACTGTCCCGCCTCGCCAAGGCGGAACGGCAGGCGCTCGACAATGCCAGCTGGAAGGATCTGGTCGCAGCCGAACGCGCCAAGCGCCTGTCCACCATCGATGCTGACAGCGACGCGATCGAAGCGCGGGTGAAGGCGGAGGAAAAGGCGGCGCAACAGCCCCAGCCCGCCCCCGCCGCGCCGCAACGCTGATGGATAAGACTGACGGATTAGGGCCGCTCGTGACGTCCTGATCCATGCACCGCCGGGCCTTGGGCACGCCCGGCACCCCATACGCCAGCACCTAACGGGGGTGTTAAAGGATCACATCATGCGACCGCGCGTCGTGCTTCCCCTGATCGGCCTGCTGCTGGTCCCGCTGCTTCCCTCTCCCGCGCTCGCGCAGGCGGAGCCGCCGCCTGAACGGATCATCAACCTGCTGGTCTATGGCGATGATCCCTGCCCGCAAAGCCAGGGCGACGACATCGTCGTCTGCGCCCGCAAGCCGGAGGCGGAGCGCTACCGTATCCCCAAGAAGCTGCGGGAAAAGCCCGCCGTGTCCGGCGGTCCGGGCTGGGGCAGCCAGGTGGCGACGATGGAACAAACCCAGCGCCAGACGCTGCCCAATAGCTGCAACGCGATCGGCAGCAACGGCTTCACCGGCTGCACCGCCCAGATGCTGCAACAATGGTTCGCCGAACGGCGGATGCAGCAAAGCGCCGGCGAACCCTAAAGCGAAGGCATCGCGCCTGGGGAAAACGCGTCTCTTGCTGGAACGGATAAATTTCCGTGCATGGTCCCCTAAGCATCAGTCGTTCGCCTCGAGCGCAGTCGAGAAGCCGGTAGCGCTGTGCGCGCGTTTAGCGCCGCTGAAATCGACTTTGCCTCGTTTCTCGACTTCGCTCGGAACGAACGGAAGCAGGCGGTTTCAGGTCATAGCTCGCTAGGGCCGCTGCCCCTCCAGTTCCGCCCCGCCATCCACGGTCGCCCGGAAGTTCGGGCTGATCCTGATCCCCGCCGCCTGTTCATAGGCATAGCCCGCATCGAGCAACCGTTGTTCGGCATAGGCAGCGCCGATGAAGCTCAATCCCACCGGCAGGCCGCGCACCAGCCCCATGGGCACGGTCAGATGCGGATAACCCGCGATCGCCGGCGGGCTGGTGGAGCCGCTCGGCCCCTCATATTGATCGCCCCATACGGTATCGGCGGGCCAGGCCGGCCCGTAGCTGATCGTCACCAGCAGATCGACGCGGTTGTCGGCCAGCATGGCATCGATCCCCTCCCGCCCCGCCAGCCGCAGCGATTTTTCGCGCGCCGCCTTATAGGCTGGGTCTTCCAGCCCGGCCTTCGCCTGCGACAGAACGAAAATCTCTTGCCCGAAAAGCGGCATTTCGACGGCCTTGTAGGCATCATCGAACGCGATGAGCTCAGCAAGCGTCCGGCTCTCCACCTGATCGGGCCGGGTAGAGGCCAGATAGGTGTTCACATCCACCTTGAACTCATATTGCAGCACGTCGTAGCTGGCGGCGGACATGCTATCCATCGCCGGTGTCTTGACCTCCACCAGCGTCGCGCCCAGCCCCTTGAGCATCACCAGCGCCGCTTCATAGCGCGCAAGCAACTCTGGTTGCGCGCCTCCGCGCAGCACGCCGATACGCATCCTGCCGATCGCGGCAGGATCAAGCGCGGCGGCATAATCCTGCGCATGGGCCATGGCGTCCGCAGTCGCCGGGTCGCGGGGATCGCTGGCAATCAGCGCCGACAGCAGGATGGCGACGTCGCGCACGCTGCGCGCCATCGGCCCGGCCGTGTCCTGACTATGGCTGATCGGCACGATATGGGTGCGCGGGATCAGGCCGACCGTGGGCTTCAACCCCACCAGTCCCATCATCGAAGCGGGACAGATGATCGACCCGTTGGTTTCGCTGCCGATCGCGGCCGGTGCGAATCCGGCCGCCACCGCCGCGCCCGATCCGCTCGACGACCCGCAGGTGGTACGATCGAGCGCGTAGGGATTGCGGGTGAGGCCGCCCACCGCGCTCCAGCCGCTCATCGAGCGTTCGGACCGGAAATTGGCCCATTCGGACAGGTTGGTCTTGCCCAGGATGATCGCGCCCTTGGCCTTCAACGCCGCGGCGACCGGCGAATCGCGGCCGGGATCGTTGCGGACCAGCGCCAACGACCCGGCGGTCGTTGGCATCCCTGCCGCCTCGATATTATCCTTTAGCAGGATCGGCACGCCATGCAGTGGCCCTCGCAGCCTGCCCGCGCGCCGATCGGCATCCAGCACCCGCGCCTCGGCCAGCGCGCGCGGGTTCAGCGCGATGATAGCGTTGAGCCGCGGCCCCTTGCGGTCCATCGCTGCGATGCGCTTGAGATAGGCGCGCACCGCCTTCTCGCTGGTGATACTGCCGCTGGCCAGGTCGGCGGACAGCGACGGGATGGTCGCATCCTCGACCTGCGCCAGCGCGGGCGATGCGGTCAGCCACAGGGCCAGGATCGGCAACAGCATCTTCATCGCGGATAGGCTTTGTCCATATGGGCAAGGCTCTTGACGATCATCGCCTCCAACACCGCTATGTCGACGCCCGCCAGCCGCTTGACGTAAAGACAGCCCTTGCCCCGCCTATGCTTGCCCAGGTCCGCAAAATCGGCGTCCTCCAGCCCAGCCAGATAGAAGACCAGCTCCGCCTTGCGCGGCGCAAAACCGATGCGGCAACTCTCGCCCTCCCGCCCGCTCTCATAGCGATAGTGGTAGCGGCCGAACCCAATGATGCTTGGTCCCCACATGGCGGGCGGTTCGCCCGACAATCGCGCCATCAACGCCGCTACCGCCCTGCCGTCCGCCTGCCGCTCTTCCGGTTCGACCCGCGCCAGAAACGCCTCGACATCCGCCGCCGTTTCGATCGTCTTATTCGCGTCCTTCGCCATGGCTTGCCTTCCCCGCCGCTCCAGACTACAGGCTAGCGCGTCATCTGGGGAGTAGCCAGCCGTTCCGCGTCAGGAACGGGCCATGCGTCAACATATTCGGCCGAGAGGTCGTGGCGTATGGGAGGCGGCGAATAGCCGCATCGGGCGAGACCAATGGCATCGGCGTTTTTCTGTCCGGCCGGGCGGGAGGCGACGGTGGCATTGCGTCTGTTTCACCTCCGCCCGGCCCCGGAACATGACGATGGAAGCCCTCTTCACCTCCGCGGCGCTCGTCGCCCTCGCCGAAATGGGCGACAAGACGCAGCTGCTCGCCATGCTGCTCGCCACCCGCTTCAGGAAGCCGGCGCCGATCATCCTGGGCATCTTCGCCGCCACGATCGCCAATCACTTCCTGGCCGCCTTGGTCGGCCATTCGATCGCGGGCGTGCTGACCCAACCCTGGTTCCGCTATGCCGTCGCCGCCTCCTTCATCGCCATGGCCGCCTGGACGCTGATCCCCGATACGTTCGACGAGGATGCGCCATTGAAGGCTCCGACCAAGGCGGGCGTGTTCGTGACCACGCTGGTCGCCTTCTTCCTGGTCGAGATGGGCGACAAGACGCAGGTCGCCACGGTGGCGCTAGGCGCGCGGTTCGACAGCCTGATCGCCGTCACCATGGGCACGACGCTGGGCATGATGGTCGCCAATGTGCCGGCCGTCCTGTTCGGCGAGGCGCTTGCGAAGAAGGTGCCGATGCGCGCGCTACAGGTCGGCGCGGCCTTGCTGTTCCTTGGCCTTGGGCTGTGGATGCTGGCGGACCTGCAGGGCTGGTTCGGCTAAAGGCGGTTGTCAGCGCGCGGCGGCTGTTGCAAGGGGTTTGGCGGAGTCATTCTGCTAAATTCAGTAAATGGGACGCGCGTGATGAAGGACAGTCTGGTTACGGTGTTCGGCGGCGGCGGCTTTCTGGGCCGGCAGGTCGCCCAGGCGCTGATGGCGCAGGGCGCGCGGGTGCGGATCGCGCAGCGCGACCTGGCCACCGCGATGAAGGTCAAGACGCTGGGCAATCTGGGTCAGACCCAGTTCGTCGCGGCGGACATCCGCAAGCCTGACAGCGTCGCGCGCGCCATCCATGGCGCCGACGTCGTCATCAATCTGGTCGGCATATTGGCGGGTGATTTCGACGCCTTCCACCATGTCGGCGCGGCCAATGTAGCGAAGGCCGCGGCGGCGGCAGGCGTGAAGGCGCTGGTCCATATCTCCGCCATCGGCGCGGACGCCGAAAGCCCGTCGGCCTATGGCCGGTCAAAGGCGGCGGGCGAAGCCGCGGTCACGGCCGCCTTCCCCACCGCCACCATCATCCGCCCGTCGATCGTCTTCGGGCCGGAGGATCAGTTCCTCAACCGGTTCGCCGATCTCATCAGCCTGTTCCCGGTCGTCCCGGTGATCGCGCCGGCGACCAAATTCCAGCCGGTCTATGTCGGCGACGTCGCCGATGCGATCGCCCATGCCGCAGCCCAGCCGGGCCTCTATGGCGGCAAGACCTACGAAGTCGCCGGCCCGCAGGTGATGAGCATGAAGGAGATCAACGCCTGGATCGCCAAGGCGATCGGCCGCGACAAGCCCTTGATCGACGTCCCGCATGGCGTCGCCTCGCTACTGGCGATGCTGCCGGGCGGGCCGATCAGCCGCGACCAGCTCGCCATGCTCGGCCGCGACAATGTTGCAGCGCCCGGCTCGGAAGGGCTGGAGGCGCTGGGCGTCGCCCCGACGCCGCTGGGCGCGGTCGCCGACAAATGGATGGTCCGCTATCGCCGCCACGGCCGCTTCGCCGGCCGCGCCAGCGCCTGAACCCACAGGCTCTCCCTCAGTTATCCATATTATAGTCCGTCATCCCCGCGCAGGCGGGGCCCCATCTCCCGCCTGCGCGGGGATGACGGGATTGAGACATAGCGCCAGCCTGCAACCCCGCGTTTGAACAGGAGCCTGCCTGCATATGGATCATTACCTGACCGTCATCCTGCTGGGCATCGTGGAGGGGCTGACCGAGTTCCTGCCGGTATCTTCGACCGGGCACCTCATCCTGGCGAGCGAATTGCTGGGCTATGATTCGGCCACCTGGGCGATGTTCAACGTCGTGATCCAGCTAGGCGCGATCCTGGCGGTGGTGGTGCTGTACTGGCGCACCTTCTGGGCGGTGGGCATGGGACTGATGCGACGCGAGCCGGTGAGCCGGCGTTTCCTGCGCAACCTGCTGCTCGCCTTTATGCCCGCCGCCATCGTCGGCCTGGCGCTGCACGACTATGTCGAAATGCTGCTGGGCGCGCCAAAGGTCGTCGCCTGGGCGCTGATCGTGGGCGGCGTGGCGATCCTGCTCATCGAACGCATGGTGAAGGAACAGCGGTTTCACGGCATAGCCGACATTCCCGCGGCCCGGGCGCTGGGCGTTGGCCTGATCCAATGTATATCGATGATTCCCGGCGTCAGCCGGTCGGGCGCGACGATCATGGGCGCGCTGACCCTAGGCGTGGAGCGACGCACCGCGGCGGAGTTCAGCTTCTTCCTGGCGATCCCCACCATGTTGGGCGCCACGACGTTGGAACTGCTCAAAAAGGGCGACCAGATCACCAGCGCGGCCGTGGGCTGGGACAGTATCGCGTTGGGCTTTGCCGTCTCCTTCTTGGTCGCGTTGCTGGTTATCAAATGGTTCGTCGGGCTGGTGTCCAAACATGGTTTCACCCCCTTCGCCTGGTATCGAATCGTTGCGGGCTGCGCCGCGCTGATCTGGTTAGGGATGAGATAGGTCCGAGACGGCACTTATATAGACGGCAGATTTGCGATCGATTCTCAACTAGGGTGAAAAACGGCATTTAATTAGTAAGCTATGCTGACCTAAACACCAGAATCAACGTGACTGTGCGGGGTTTTCTGTTATGCGCGCTAGTGAAACAGATTCTGGAGCGAGCCATGGCTGACAATCCGATGCTGAAATTTGTGGGCAAGGTTCAGGCCTACCCGGAAAAGCGCGCCGCGGACGACCGCGCTGACGATTTCCTGGAAATCAGCCGCAGCTTCATTTTGGACAAGGCGGAGGAACAGGCGTCGCGTTGCTCGCAATGCGGCGTGCCCTATTGCTCGACCCATTGCCCGCTGCACAATCATATTCCCGACTGGCTGCGTCTGACGGCCGAGGGCCGGTTGCGCGAAGCCTATGAGCTGTCGAACCTGACCAGCACCATGCCCGAGATTTGCGGCCGCATCTGTCCGCAGGATCGTCTGTGCGAGGGCAATTGCGTCATCGAATTTTCCGGCCATGGCGCCGTGACCATCGGCAGCGTCGAAAAATATATCACCGACACCGCCTGGAAAGAAGGCTGGGTCGAACCGCTGGTCCCCGGCGCAGCGCGCGGCCAGTCGGTCGGCGTCATCGGCGCCGGGCCAGCCGGCCTCACGACGGCGGAATATCTGCGCGTCGCGGGCTATGAGGTCCATGTCTATGACCGGCACGACCGCGCGGGCGGCCTGCTGACCTATGGCATCCCCGGCTTCAAGCTGGAAAAGGACGTGGTCATGCGCCGCGTCCAGCGCCTCAAGGATGGCGGCATCATCTTCCACGAGAATTTTGAGATTGGCCGTGACGCGACGCTGGAAGGCCTGCGCGCCAAGCATGATGCGATCCTGATCGCGACCGGCGTTTATAAGCCCCGCGACATCAAGGCGCCGGGCGTCGGCGCGGCGGGCGTAGTCAAGGCGCTCGATTATCTCACGGCCTCCAACAAGGCGGGCTTCGGCGACGCCGTGCCGGAACATGAGGACGGCACGCTGCTGGCGACAGGCAAGAATGTCGTCGTCATCGGCGGCGGCGACACCGCGATGGACTGCGTCCGCACCGCGATCCGCCAGGGCGCCAACTCGGTGAAATGCCTCTACCGCCGTGACCGGGAAAATATGCCCGGATCGCAGCGCGAAGTCGCCAATGCCGAGGAAGAAGGCGTCGAGTTCGTCTGGCTGACCGCGCCGATCGCCTTTGAAGGCACCGAGCATGTGACCGGCGTCAAGGTGACGAAGATGCGCCTGGGCCAGCCCGACGCATCGGGCCGCCGCGCGCCCGAAGCCGATCCGGGTAGCGAGCACACGCTGGAAGCCGATCTGGTCATCAAGGCGCTAGGTTACGACCCCGAAGACCTGCCCAGGCTGTTCGGCAGCGACGACCTGTCGGTCACCCGCTGGGGCACGCTGCGCGTCGATCACAAGACGATGATGACCAGCGTGGACGGCGTGTTCGCGGCGGGCGACATCGTGCGCGGCGCAAGCCTGGTTGTCTGGGCGATCCGCGACGGCCGCGACGTGACTGACCATATGCACCGCTATTTGAAGGCGAAGGCCAGGGCGCGCGAGAGCGTGGCCGCCTAAATTCCCCATATCTCCGCCCGTTCGGTTCGAGCTTGTCGAGAACGTGGTTGCGAAGGTTCTCGACAGGCTCGAACCGAACGGAAGAATAGGACGGCGATCATGACTGATACTCCCTTCATGGCCAGCCCCGAAGAGCGCGCACGGATCGCAGCCGAGGGCATGTATCACCCCGACATGGAAGGCGACGCCTGTGGCGTGGGCCTGGTCGCAGCAACGGACGGCCGCCCCAGCCGCCGCGTCGTCGCCAGCGCGATCGATGCGCTCAAGGCCGTGTGGCATCGCGGCGCGGTCGATGCGGACGGCAAGACCGGCGATGGCGCGGGCATCCATGTCGACCTGCCGGTGCGCTTCTTCGACGATGCGATCGCGGACTCCGGCCACAAGCCGCTGCCCAATCGCCTGGCCGTCGGCATGATCTTCCTGCCGCGCACCGACCTGTCCGCCCAGGAAACCTGCCGGACGATCGTGGAAAGCGAAATCATCGACGCGGGCTACACCATCTATGGCTGGCGCCAGGTGCCGGTCGACGTGTCCGTCATCGGCGAGAAGGCGCAGCGCACGCGACCCGAAATCGAGCAGATCATGATCGCCGGGCCGATGCCCGAAGAGCGCGATGTCGCCGAGTTCGAAAAGGATCTTTACCTGATCCGCCGCCGCATCGAAAAGCAGGTCATCGCCGCGCAGATCCAGGATTTCTACGTCTGCTCGCTGTCTTGCCGCTCGATCATCTACAAGGGGCTGTTCCTGGCCGAATCGCTGTCGGTCTTTTACCCGGACCTGCAGGACGAACGGTTCGAAAGCCGCGTCGCCATCTTCCACCAGCGCTATTCGACCAACACGTTCCCGCAATGGTGGCTGGCCCAGCCGTTCCGCACGCTGGCCCATAATGGCGAGATCAACACGATCCGCGGCAACAAGAACTGGATGAAGAGCCACGAGATCAAGATGGCTTCGCTCGCCTTTGGTGAGCAGTCGGAGGATATCAAGCCGGTGATCCCGGCCGGCGCATCCGATACGGCTGCGCTTGATGCCGTGTTCGAAGCGATCTGCCGCTCCGGCCGCGACGCGCCGACCGCCAAGCTGATGCTGGTCCCCGAAGCCTGGCAGGCGCAAAGCGCCGACCTGCCCAAGGCCCATGCGGACATGTACGACTATCTCGCCTCCGTCATGGAGCCGTGGGACGGCCCCGCCGCGCTTGCCATGACCGACGGCCGCTGGGTCGTGGCCGGCGTGGATCGCAACGCGCTGCGCCCGCTGCGCTATACGCTGACCGGCGACAATCTGCTGATCGTGGGGTCGGAAACCGGCATGGTCGTCGTGCCCGAAACCACCATCGTCAAGAAGGGCCGTATGGGTCCGGGCCAGATGATCGCGGTCGACCTGCTCGAAGGCGAAATCTATGACGACCGTGCGATCAAGGATCGCATCGCGGGCGAACGCCCTTATGGCGAGCTTATCAAGGACTTCCTGACCGTCGCGGACCTGGCCGAAGCGCCGACCGCGCTGCCGGGCTGGGACAAGGCGGAACTCACCCGCCGCCAGGTCGCCGCCAACCTGACCCTGGAGGATCTGGAACTGATCCTGGCGCCCATGGTCGAGGACGCCAAGGAAGCGATCGGCTCCATGGGGGACGACACGCCGCTGGCCGTCATTTCCGACAAGCCGCGGACCATCAGCCATTTCTTCCGCCAGAATTTCAGCCAGGTTACCAACCCGCCGATCGATCCGTTGCGCGAACGGCATGTGATGAGCCTGAAGACGCGCTTCTCCAACCTCCACAACATCCTGGAGGAAGGTGCGCAGAACAGCCATGTGCTGGTGTTGGAATCGCCGGTCGTGACCAGCGCTGAATGGGCGCGACTCAAGGCCTATTTCGGTCCGTCCGTGGCTGAAATCGACTGCACCTTCCCCGCGTCGGGCGGCCAGGAGCAGTTGCGCGCCGCCATTTCCCGCATCCGTGAAGAGGCCGAGCAGGCGGTGCGCGAAGGCCGCACCGAAATCTTCCTGACGGACGAAGGCGTCAATGCCGAGCGCGCGGCCATCGCGGGCGTGCTGGCGGCGGCCGCGGTCCACACGCATCTGGTGCGTAAGGGGCTGCGCTCCTATGCGTCGATCAACGTGCGGTCGTGCGAAGCGCTCGACACCCATTATTTCGCGGTGCTGATCGGCGTGGGTGCGACCACGGTGAACGCCTATCTGGCCGAAGCCAGCATCGCCGATCGTCATGGCCGCGGCCTGTTCGGCGACCTGTCGCTGGACGCCTGCTTCGAACGTTATCGCACGGCGATCAACGAAGGCCTGCTCAAGATCATGTCCAAAATGGGCATCGCGGTCATCAGCAGCTATCGCGGTGGCTATAATTTCGAAGCGGTGGGCCTGTCGCGCGCGCTGGTGAACGATCTCTTCCCCGGCATGCCGGCGAAGATTTCGGGCGAAGGCTATGCCTCGCTCCATTATAGCGCGATGCTGCGCCACGAGCAGGCGTTCGACGCGGCGGTGGTGCGCCTGCCGATCGGCGGCTTCTATCGCCAGCGGCAGGGCGGCGAGAGCCATGCCTATTCCGCGCAACTCATGCATCTGTTGCAAACGGCCGTGGCGACCGACAGCTACTCCACCTATCTGCAATTTTCGCGCGGCGTGCGCGACCTGCCGCCGGTCTATCTGCGCGACCTGATGGAGTTCAACTTCGCCCGCGAAGCCGTGCCTATTGACGAGGTCGAGGCCACCACCGAAATCCGCAAGCGTTTCGTGACGCCGGGCATGTCGCTGGGCGCGCTCAGCCCCGAAGCGCATGAAACGCTAGCAATCGCGATGAACCGCATCGGCGCCAAGGCGGTGTCGGGCGAAGGCGGTGAGGATGCGAACCGCTTCAAGCCGTATGAAAATGGCGACAACGCGAACAGCGTCATCAAGCAGATCGCGTCCGGCCGTTTCGGTGTCCACGCCGAATATCTGGCATCGGCCGAGGAAATCGAGATCAAGGTCGCGCAGGGCGCCAAGCCCGGCGAAGGCGGCCAGCTGCCCGGTTTCAAGGTGACCGAGTTCATCGCCAAGCTGCGCCATTCGACGCCGGGCGTGACGCTGATCTCGCCCCCGCCGCATCATGACATCTATTCGATCGAGGATCTGGCGCAGCTCATCTACGACTGCAAGATGATCAACCCGCGCGCCCGCGTCTGCGTGAAGCTGGTCAGCCAGGCCGGGATCGGAACGGTCGCGGCGGGCGTGGCGAAGGCCCATGCCGACGTCATCCTGATCGCCGGCCATGTCGGCGGCACCGGCGCCAGCCCGCAGACCTCGATCAAATATGCCGGCACCCCCTGGGAAATGGGCCTGTCCGAAGCGAACCAGGTGCTGACCCTCAACGGCCTGCGCCACCGTGTGAAGCTGCGCACCGACGGCGGCCTCAAGACCGGGCGCGACATCGTCATCGCCGCGATCCTGGGCGCGGAGGAATATGGCATAGGCACATTGAGCTTGGTTGCCATGGGCTGCATCATGGTGCGCCAGTGCCACAGCAACACCTGCCCCGTGGGCGTATGCGTGCAGGACGAAAAACTGCGCCAGAAGTTCACCGGCACACCGGAGAAGGTCATCAACCTGATGACCTTCATCGCCGAGGAAGTGCGTGAAGTCCTGGCGCGGCTGGGCTTCCGCAGCCTGGACGAAGTGATCGGGCGCACCGAACTGCTCAAGCAGGTCAATCGCGGCGCGGAGCATCTGGACGATCTGGATCTCAACCCGATCCTGGCCAAGGTGGATGCGCCCGACGACCAGCGCCGCTTTTCGCTGACGCAATGGCGCAACGAAGTGCCCGACAGCCTGGACGCGCAGATGATGCGCGACGCCAAGGCCGTGTTCGAGCGGGGCGAAAAGATGCAGTTGACCTACACGGTGCGCAACACGCATCGCGCGGTCGGCACCCGGCTGTCGTCCGCCGTGACTGACCGGTTCGGCATGTCGACCCTGGCCGACGGCCATCTGACCGTGCGCTTGCGCGGGTCGGCAGGCCAGTCGCTGGGCGCGTTCCTGTGCAAGGGCATCACGCTCGAAGTGTTCGGCGACGCCAACGACTATGTGGGTAAGGGCCTGTCGGGCGGCATCATCAAGGTGCGCACGACCGTCTCCAGCCCGCTGTCGTCGAAGGACAACACGATCCTGGGCAACACCGTCCTCTACGGCGCGACCAGCGGCAAGCTGTTTGCGGCGGGCCAGGCGGGAGAGCGCTTCGCGGTCCGTAACTCCGGCGCGCAGGTCGTAGTCGAGGGATGCGGTGCGAACGGCTGCGAATATATGACCGGCGGCGTGGCCGTGATCCTGGGCAAGACAGGCGCCAATTTCGGCGCGGGCATGACCGGCGGCATGGCCTTCATCCTGGACGAGGATGGCAGCTTCCCGGCGCAGGCAAACCCCGAAGGCATCGTGTGGCAGCGGCTGGACAGTGCCTATTGGGAAACGCAGGTCAAGGCGCTGATCGCAGAACATGCGGTGGCGACGGACAGCAAATGGTCCAACACCATCCTAGACGATTGGGATCGCTGGCGTCGCTATATCTGGCAGGTCTGCCCCAAGGAAATGCTGGGTCGCCTGGCCCATCCGCTCAGCGACAGCGCGGCGGAAACGGTCGCGGCGGAATAAACCGTTTTAAGGCTGGGTATCCGCCGTTATCGCCACCAGCGTCGGCGGCGGGACCCCGTCTGGCGCGTCGCGCGTCACGATCACGGGTGGGGGCGGATCACCAGCCGCCAATCGCGCGACCTGTGGCGGCAATGGATGAACTGGCGCAGGCGACGCGTCGGCCATAACGTCTTCGGGCGATTCCGCCGCCGCCTCATAATCCCGCAACACCCGATCACTGCTCCCCCGGTGCATCGCGTCCAGGTCAAGTCCCGCCATATCCGCCTGCCAGCGCCGCTCGGCCAGCGTCGGGCCGCAACCGGTGCAATGGATCGCCCCCGGCCCCTTTTGCGGCGCAAAGGACGTATCCATCGCGGCCTGATCGCTGATCGCCGCTTCGCTATATTCGCTGGCGTTGCGTGTCGGGCCTTGCGGGCTGGTCACATAGCCGCCCAGCCCCAAGCCCATCATCGCGGCCGCACCCAAGGTCGCGCCCGCTCCCATCCAGAAATGCGCCATCGTCATGCGGTTTCTCCCGTGCCGGTCACGCCTTGGTGCAACACTGGCTTCATCGTCTCCCATCAATCACAACGCCGGTGCCGATCACTTGTTGCATGGCGCAAAAGCCTTTGCTAAGGGCCGCCTCCTACCAAGGCACCGGCCCCGCCGGTTTCCCTGTTGATGTGCGGCCATGGCGGAATTGGTAGACGCGCAACGTTGAGGTCGTTGTGGGCGAAAGCCCGTGGAAGTTCGAGTCTTCTTGGCCGCACCATCACTATCCCGTGCCATCGCCATCTGGGCGAGAGGCCGGGGCAAACTGGCGAAACAGGCCAGAAACTTCACCCCCCAAGCGATTGGCTGTTGCATTGCAACAGGGGGTGGCGTTTGATCCGGCCATGCTCAAGGCCGCCCTACACCACCTCACCGCCTATCGTTACAACCGCCCGATCCGGCTCGGCCCGCAGGTCATCCGCCTGCGCCCCGCGCCGCACAGTCGAACCAAAGTGCCCAATTATGCGCTGAAGATCGAGCCGGCGAACCATTTCCTGAACTGGCAGCAGGACCCGCACGGCAACTGGCTGGCGCGCGTGGTGTTTCCCGATCCGGTCGATCATTTCCGCATCCAGGTAGATCTGCTCGCCGATCTCGACATCATCAATCCGTTCGACTTCTTTGTGGAGCCTTATGCGGAAAATTACCCCTTCGCCTATGACGACCAGCTGAAGACCGACCTCGCCGCCTATTTCGATATCGAGGATCAGGGGTCGAAGTTCGAGACAATGGTCGCCCAGTATGACGGCTATCAAAGTCGGACGGTCGATTTCCTGGTCGAGGTGAACCGCCGCCTGCAACAACAGGTCGGCTATGTCATCCGCATGGAGGCAGGCGTGCAGACGCCCGAAGAGACGCTGGACATCGGCACCGGCTCCTGCCGCGATTCGGCCTGGTTGCTGGTGCAGTTGCTGCGCCGCCTGGGCTTTGCCGCCCGCTTCGTATCGGGCTATTCGATCCAGCTGGTCGCCGATGTCGAACCGATCGAAGGGCCAAAGGGCGTTACCCAGGACGTGGTCGATCTCCACGCCTGGGCGGAGGCCTATGTGCCCGGTGCAGGCTGGGTCGCGCTCGACGCCACCAGCGGCATGTTCGCGGGCGAAGGGCATATCCCGCTCTGCGCCACGCCGCACTACAAGTCCGCCGCGCCGATCAGCGGCATGGCGGAACCCGCCGAAGTCGATTTCGAATTCGCCATGACCGTCAGCCGCATCGCCGAAGCGGTGCGCATCACCAAACCCTTCACGGACAGCCGCTGGGACGCAGTTATGGCGCTGGGGGCCAGGGTGGACGCGGACCTTGTCGCGCAGGACGTGCGCCTGACCACCGGTGGCGAACCGACCTTCGTGGCGACGGAGGGCGGCGATGCAGGCGAATGGAATGGCGATGCGGTCGGCCCGACCAAGGCCGCCTATGCCGACCGGCTGATCCGCAAGCTGCGCGCAGAATTTGCGCCCGGCGGCCTGTTGCACCATGGCCAGGGCAAATGGTATCCGGGCGAAAGCCTGCCGCGCTGGGCCTATGCGGTCTATTGGCGCAAGGACGGCACGCCGGTCTGGCGCGACGACAGCCTGATCGCGCCCGACAACGCCCCCGCAGGCGCAGCGCAGGTGACGGCCGCGGATGCGAAAGCCTTCCTGGCCCATATGGCTGGCAATATGGGCTTCACCGAAGACTATACCCATGCCGTCTATGAAGACCCGGCGGTGTGGGCGGTGAAGGAAGCGGACCTGCCGCTCAACGCCAGCCCCGACGATCCCAAGATCAGCGATCCCGAAGCGCGCGCCCGCATGGTCAAGACGTTCGAGCGCGGCCTCGACCAGCCGGTCGGCTATGTCCTGCCAGTGCAGCGCTGGCAATCGCAGGCCGCCATCCCGCGTTGGCAGAGCGAAATCTGGCAGCTGCGCCGCGGCCGGCTGTTCGCGGTGCCGGGCGATTCGGCTTTGGGCTATCGCCTGCCGCTGGGCTCGCTGCCCTATGTGCCGCCGTCGGACTATCCCTATATCCACCCGCGCGACACCAGCGAGCCGCGCGAGCCTTTGCCCGATTTTCGCGCCCAGGTGCCGCAACAGGCCAGCGTCGAGGATGTGCGCGCGCAGCAGGCCCAGCGCGTCGCCGGGCCGGACGGCGGCGTCGCCGCACAGGACCGGGTTGAACAGGTCTTCATCGAAGGCGCGGTGCGCACCGCCGTCACCGTGGAGCCGCGCGGCCATTATCTCTCGGTCTTCCTGCCGCCGGTGCAGGCGCTGGAGGATTATCTGGAATTGATCGCCGAGGTGGAGGCGACCGCCGAAGCGCTGCGCGTGCCCGTGCGGATCGAGGGCTATGCCCCCCCGCCGGACCCGCGCATCGACGTGCTGAAGGCCACGCCCGATCCCGGCGTGATCGAAGTCAACGTCCAGCCCGCATCCAGCTGGGACGAAACGGTGGCGATCACCGAACGCCTCTATACCCTTGCCCGCGAATGTGAACTGACCGCGGACAAGTTCATGGTCGACGGCCGATCGGTCGGCACCGGCGGCGGCAATCATATCGTGCTGGGCGGAGCAACGCTGACCGATTCGCCCTTCATCCGCCGCCCGGACCTGCTGAAAAGCTTCGTCCTCTACTGGCAGCGGCACCCGGCCCTCTCCTACCTCTTTTCGGGCCTGTGCATCGGTCCGACGAGCCAGGCGCCGCGCATTGACGAAGCGCGCCATGACGGCCTCTACGAGCTGGAAATCGCGTTGGCGCAGGTGCCCAACCCGTTCGCGGGCGAGGGCAAGACGCCGCCGCCCTGGCTGGTCGATCGGCTGTTCCGCAACCTGCTGGTGGACGTCACCGGCAACACCCACCGCACCGAAATCTGTATCGATAAGATGTTCTCGCCAGACGGCCCGACCGGTCGCCTCGGCCTGCTGGAGTTTCGTGGTTTCGAAATGCCGCCCGAAGCGCGGATGAGCCTGGCCCAGCAATTGCTGATCCGCGCGCTCGCCGCCTGGTTCTGGCGTCAGCCGCAACAGGGCGGCTTGGTCCGCTGGGGCACGACCCTCCACGACCGCTTCATGCTGCCCCATTTCGTCTGGGCAGATTTTCTGGAGGTGCTCTCCGACCTGCGCGGCGCGGGCTATGATTTCGATCCCAACTGGTTCGAAGCGCAGCGCCAGTTCCGCTTCCCCGTCCATGGCGCGGTCGATGCCGGCGGCGTCGGGCTGGAGATCACCCATGCGCTCGAACCCTGGAACGTGCTGGGCGAAACCGGCGCGATCGGCGGCACGGTGCGCTATGTCGACTCCTCGACCGAACGGTTGCAGGTGCGCGCCACCGGCCTTGTCGCCGGACGGCATATCGTGACCTGCAACGGCCGCAGGGTGCCGATGACCGCGACGTCCGTGCCGGGCGAGGGCGTGGGCGGCGTGCGCTACAAGGCGTGGACGCCCGCCAACTGCCTACACCCCAATCTGCCGGCCAACGCCCCGCTCACCTTCGACGTGCTGGATAGCTGGAGCGGCCGTTCACTGGGCGGCTGCGTCTATCATGTCGCCCATCCGGGCGGGCGCAACTACGACACGCTGCCGGTCAACGGCTATGAGGCCGAAGCCCGGCGCAAGGCGCGGTTCCAGGATTATGGCCATACGCCGGGGCAAGTCGACATGCCCGCCGCCGAACCGGCCAATGAGTTCCCCATGACCCTCGACCTGCGCTTCAAACACGCCGGGCTGTGATGGCTGCCGACGCCCTTGCGCCGCGCGCAAGCGGGGAAGCCTGGGCGGACGCCTATCTCGCCACCGCACCGGCGGGCGACCTGTTCGCCGGCGCGTCCCCCGCCACGGCCACGCGCTGGCGCGACATGCTGGGGCGACTGTCGATCCAGGCGCAGGGCGACCCGGCGACGCTGGCCGACCATGTCTCGCGCCAGGCGATCGACCTCGGCATGGCGTTCCGCCTCACCGGCGACGAACAGGAACGCTCCTGGCCGCTAGGCCCGGTGCCGCTGCTGATCGATGCAGGCGAATGGGCGCAGATCGAACGCGGGCTGGTGCAGCGCGCCAACCTGCTCGAACGGGTGATCGCCGACATCTATTCCACCCAGTCGCTGGTGCGCGACGGCAAGCTGCCCGCCAGCATCGTCACCGGCAGCCCGCATTATTGGCGGGTGATGACCGGCACGCCGCCCCCGCGCGGCCATCATCTCCATTTCTACGCCGCCGACATCGGGCGCGGCCCGACCGGCGAATGGCGCGTACTGGCCGATCGCGTACGGACGCCCGTTGGCGTTGGCTATGCGCTGGAAAATCGCCTCGCTTTGTCCCGCGCCACTGGCGACCTGCTGGGCGCCATGAACACGCGGCGGCTCGCGCCCTTTTTCGACGAACTGCGCCGCGGCCTCGCCGCCGATTGCGAGCGCACCGACCCGCGCATCGGCCTGCTGACCCCCGGCCGCTTCAACCAGAGCTATGCCGAACAAGCGCATCTCGCCCGTTATCTCGGCCTCTTGCTGGTGGAGGGCGACGACCTGATCGTGTCGGACGGGCGGCTGTTCGTGCGCACTATCCAAGGGCTGAAGCGCATCGACGGCCTGTGGCGCTGGATGGACACGCGCTTCCTCGATCCGCTCGCTTTCGACCCGAAATCCCGCATCGGCATCGCCGATCTCTATAACGCCTGCGCCCGCGGCGGGCTGATGGTCAGCAACTGGCCTGGCGCGGGCGTCATCGAATCGCGCGCCTTCGCCGCCTTCCTGCCGCAACTGGCGCGCGAAATGCTGGGCGCAGACCTGCTGTTGCCCAACATCGCGACCTGGTGGTGCGGTCAAGGCCAGGAGCGCGACCATGTGCGGGCACAGCTCGACAATCTCGTCGTCGGCTCCGCCTTCGACCAGGATGTCGCGGGCCTGCCCGACGCCCATTTCACCCCCGGATTGGCGCTGGACAATGCGCAGCGCACTACCCTGCTCGACGCGATGGCGCGGCGGCCGATGGACTATGTCGGGCAGGAAGTCGTGAAACTGTCGACCACGCCTGCGATCATCGACGGGCAATTGACCCCCCTCCCCTTCACCCTGCGCATCTTCGTGGCGCGCGACGCCACCGGCCAGTGGCGGGTGATGCCCGGCGGCTTTGCCCGGCTCGCGGCGCATGGCGACATTCGCGCCGCGCTGATGGGCCGGGGAGACATGTCCGCGGACATGTGCGTGATCGACAGCAAGCCGGTGCCGCCCGACAGCCTGCTGGGCGTCGGCGCGCCCGCCATTCGCCGGATCGGTGGGATGCTGCCGGCCAAGGCGGCCGACAATCTCTTCTGGCTCGGCCGCTATATCGAACGGACCGAAATGACACTGCGCCTGATCCGCGCGATCGTCGGCGGATCGATCGAGGCCGATCTGGGGCCTTCGCTGGCATCCCCCACCATGGCACGGCTTGTCGATCAACTGGCGCTGTGGGGCGCCATCAACGGCCGCAACGGCGCGATCGGTCCGCTCTGCGCCACGGCGCTGGGCGACGCGCGCCGGTCGGGCAGCGTGCGCGCGCTGATGGCCACCGTCGCCAATATCGGCGAAGGGCTGCGCGACCGGCTCGCCAGCGATTTCTGGCGGCTGGTCCGCCTGCCCCTGCCCGCTTTCGACGGCCAGGTCACCGAAACCCTGCTCGACGCCTCATCCCGCATGATCGAGCGGATTTCCGCGCTGTCGGGCCTGGCCGCAGAGAATATGGGCCGCACCGAAGGCTGGCGCTTCCACGATATGGGTCGCCGTATGGAGCGTGCAATCAACGGCTGCCGACTGCTCACCGCCTTCGGCAACGACCAGGCGTCAGCCGACGACCTGACCGTGCTGCTGGACCTGCAGGACAGCCAGATCAGCTACCGCACCCGTTACCTGACCGGCCCAGCCTTGCCCCCCGTGCGCGATCTCGTCGCGCTGGAGCCGCATAATCCCCGCGCCATCGCCTATCAGGCGGCGCGCCTGGCGGAGCATATCGCCGCCCTGCCCACGCTGCGCGCCGATGGCATGCCAGAAGAACCCCGTCGCCTGGCCGACGCGCTGGTCGCGCGCCTCGCGCCGCTGACCGGCGACATGCTGACGATGGCCGACATCGACGACGTGGAAAACCGCCTGCTGCGCCTGTCCGATTCGATCGGCCAGCGCTACTTCCTGCAATTGCGCAAGACGCAGACGCCGGACCTGCTGTCATGATCTACCATGTCCGCCACCAGACCATCGTCCGCTACGCCAGCCCCGTGCGTCTCGCCCGTTTCAACCTGCGGCTGCGCCCCGCGCCCTGGACCGGCCAATGGACGTCCGACTATGCGCTGACCGTCGATCCCATTCCGTCGGCCATCGAATCGCGCCCCGGTGCCTGGCCGGTCAACGTCGCCCGGCTGGTGATAGAAAATCCGATCCGCCAGCTGACGATCGAAGCCCGTTTCCGCGCCGGGGTGGATAACGGCCCGCAGATCGTCCCCCAGCCTGACGATCCAACGATCGCCACGGTCGCGCAGGCCGCCCTGCTGGATCGCGACATGGGGCCGTCCGCCCCCGCCCATTATCTCTATGCCTCGCCCCGCGCGCCGCTGCTTGCGCCGATCGGCAAGTGGGCGGGGGACATGCTCGCCCCGGACCGGCCGATCGTCGCCGCCGCGCTGGACCTGACCCGGCGTATCCAGGCGGAATTCGCCTATGAACCCGGTGCGACCGACGCTTCCACCCCGGTCGCCGACGCTTTTGCCGCACGCCATGGCGTGTGCCAGGATTTCGCCCATGTCATGGTGGTCGCTCTGCGCCTAGCCGGCCTGCCGGCCGCCTATGTCAGCGGGTATCTGCGCACCCTGCCGCCGCCCGGACGCCCCCGGCTGATCGGTGCCGACGCCATGCACGCCTGGGTCATGCTGTGGTGCGGCCCGACCCGCGGCTGGATCGGCTTTGATCCTACCAACGGGGTCATTACCCATGACGGGCATCTGTTCGTGGCGATGGGCCGCGACTATGCCGATGTCGCACCGATGGACGGGCTGTTCGTGGGCGGCGCGGGCCAGAGCCTGCGCGTCATGGTCGACGTCGCGCCGGAAGAGGAAACCGCGCTTAGCTGAACAGCAGCGGCATCCCCGTCCTCGGCCGTATGGTCAGGCGGCTGATCGGTTCGGGCTTAAACCCGGCGGGCACGGTCAACCGATAACGGCGCACGACGCTGGCGATCACCGTCATCACCTCCTGCTGCGCAAAACCCGCGCCCACGCACACCCGCGGGCCACGGCCGAACGGGAACCAGGCCTGTTTCGCCATCTCCGCATTGGCCGGATCGTCGAAGCGGTCGGGGTCGAAGGCGTGCGGGCAGGCCCAATTATCCTTGTTGCGCTGGGTCAGCCAGGGCGCGACCACCAGCATCGATCCCGTCTCCAGATGCTTGTCGCGCATGTCCATGGGACAGGTGACTTCGCGCGGCAGGAACGATACCGGCGGATAGAGGCGCAGCGTTTCCTTGAAGATATTGCGCAGCTGACCCATGTCCTTGAGCATCGCCGCGGTCAGCGGCGCATCGCCTGCGATCCCCGCAATCTCACCCCGCACCCGGTCCTGGATATGGCCGCATTCGGCGAGCATATAGAGCGCCCAGGTCATGGTGCTGGCTGATGTCTCATGCCCCGCCAGGAAGATGGTCGACACCTGTTCCATCACCTGTTGGCAGGTGAAGCTATCCCCGGTCTGCGCGTCCTTCGCCTCGATCAGCGATTGCAGGATGTCGCGATGCGGCGCTTGCCCGCGCGCGTGCCATCTTTCGTAGCGTGCCTCCACGATCGGCCGGAAAACGTCATGAATCGCGCGCGCCGGCCCCTTCGATCTCTTCTCGAACCAGCCGGCCGGTAGGCCATACAACCGCAACATCGACGCGCTATGCGCCAGCCGCTGAAATTTGCCGAAGGCGGTATGGATGATGTTCGACCGCTCGGCATCCAGCGCCTGCGAAAACAGCGTGCGAAAGATGATGTCGGCCGCCACATGGGTCATCATCGGGTCGATATCGACCGGCTTGTCCCGATCCGCAGCATCCAGCCGCGCGAGCAGGTCGTCCGCTGCCGCGACCATCAGCGGCATCGATTTGGTCAGCGCGGTATGGGCGAAGGCGGGGTTGACCATCGCCCGCTGGCTTTCCCAATCCGCGCCATTGGCCGAAAAGACGCTGTTGCCGATCAGCGGGTCCAAATTGCGCACCAGTTCGCTATGCTTGGGATAGGCGGTGCCGCCGCGCAATATCTGGTCCACCAGGCTCAGTTCGTTGGCGATATACATGGTCCGGCCGGGCGTGCGGATTTCGCCCATCTTCATCGTATAGCTTTTGTCGAAGAGCACATGGATCCAACTATGCCAGCCGCGCAGGAACCGCTTCACCAGGCCCGCCTTGCTCCGGGGCGGCTGCGGATAGGGAGGCGTGAAAAGGTCGGTCACGGGATCGTCCTGAAAGCCGCGACGGCGTCGTCCACGGTGCGGCGGCCTGCGGTCAGGCTGATGAAGTCGAGCGGCGAGAGCCGGTCGCCCACCCGCAGATAATCGAAATGCGCCTCATATTTGTTCGACCATCCGCCATGATAGTTTTCCGGCTCGTAGAACAAGTGGAAACGTGGCGATAGCATGTCCACCCGCGCCGCATGCGCGTCGGCGACCAGCCGGAACGGATTGACGTTATAATAGGCCGCGCCATCGGGCGGGGAGCTGATGTCGACATAGCGGAAGCGCTTGTCGGCCAGCGCGCGCAGATCGTCATGATACCAGGTCGCGTCGCGGCGCAGGCCGATGACCGGCACCACCTGCCCCAGCCCCAGCATGACGAAATGATCGGGCAGGGCGCCGCCGCGCAGCGCGATCAGGCGACGCATCAACCGCATGCCCAGGATCGTCCCGGCGCTGTGGGTGACGAATTGCACCTCGTCCCAGTCGCCGTCCAGTTCCTGCGCGATCCGCGCGGCGAACAGGTCGATCCGTTCGTCCAGCGCCGCGCCCGGCCCATCTGCCGCCAGCGCGCCATGATAGGTCATGAATCGCAACAGCCAGGGCACGACCAGCTTGGCCAGGATGCGCCCCGACAGAAAGGCGCTGAGCGCGATGCCGATCAGCGCCGACGCCCAGAAGGGCAGCAACAGCGACAGCAGCAGCGCGGGAACGACTGCCAGCAACAGCGGGATCAGCACCGCCAATATCGGCGGATAGAGGATGGTGATGACTGGCCCCTTACGCAGCCGGCGCATCCGCCAGAAATCCATCTGCCGCGCATGACCGGCATAGGCGCGGGCCGCGCGCAGGGCGAGGCTGAGCGGATTGCGAATCCACACCTTGCCGATCAGATCCTCCCAGCGGCAATATTCATAGTCGGTTTCGACCCCGGCCTGCAGGTTATCCACGGTCCAGCGCGCCGACACGATCGCCCCTGCCGCCCCCGCCTGCCGGCCGCCCACGGCCATTTCCTCCCCGGTCAGCGCCGCATAGCGCGCCGCCTGCTCGCGATAGAGCTGGTGGTAGAAACGCACGCCGCGTGGGTCGAAACCGCCGAGGTAGAAGACTTTACGCTTGAACTTTTCCAACAGCATCGCCCTAATCGCGCGCATGAACACGCCCGAACGCGACTACTGCTATTTCATCGACCACCGCAAATACAACCGCAATGTCGGCTGTCGAAAGCATGACAATATGTACGGCATCAATGGCGGCGGCAGCGAACGCGACCGTTGGCGCGCCGACATGACCTTTTACCGCCATATGAAGGCGAACGGCGATCCGATGGCGCTGCCATCGCTGTTCGCCTGCCTCGCGTTCGGCTGGTTCTGCTGGAACTATCATCCGGGCAAGGGGCCGTGGCGCGGTCAACTGTTGCGCCGTTTCGCCAAAGCGCCCAAATGACCGCCATGACTGATCCCACGCGCGTGCCCCCGAAACATGTGACCGCAGGCCCCATCACCTTCGGCAACGACCTGCCCTTCGTCCTGATATCCGGCCCCTGCCAGATCGAAAGCCGCGACCATGCGCTGTTCATGGCCGACGCGCTGGCAAAGGCGGCGGGCAAGGCGGGCGTGCCTTTCATCTTCAAGAGCAGCTTCGACAAGGCGAACCGGACGTCGGTGTCGGGCCAGCGCGGCGTCGGCATCGACGCGGGGCTGGCGATTCTGGCGGAGGTGAAGGCGACCCTTGGCTGCCCGGTGCTGACCGACATCCATGACGCCGGCCAGGTCGATGCCGCAGCGCAAGCGGTGGACATCCTGCAAATTCCCGCCTTCCTCTGCCGCCAGACCGACCTGCTACTCGCCGCCGGGCGGACCGGCGCGATCGTCAACGTGAAAAAGGGCCAGTTCCTCGCCCCCTGGGACATGGCGGCGGTAGCGCAGAAGGTCGCTTCCACCGGCAATGAGCGCATCCTGCTGACCGAGCGCGGCGCGAGCTTTGGCTACAACACGCTGGTCAGCGACATGCGCGCGCTGCCGACCATGGCCCAGACCGGCTATCCCGTCGTCTTCGACGCCACCCATTCGGTGCAGCAGCCCGGCGGCCTTGGCACAGCGTCAGGCGGCCAGCGCGAATTTGCGCCCTTGCTCGCCCGCAGCGCGATCGCTGCCGGCGTGGCGGCCATCTTTGCCGAAGCGCATGAAGACCCGGACAATGCCCCTTCGGACGGCCCGGTGATGCTGCCGCTGGACTGGGTCGGCCCGATGCTGGAGAAGCTCAGGGCGATCGACGAGGTGGTGAAAGGATAAAGACCCCCTCCGTTCGTCCTGAGCCTGTCGAAGGACCCGGCTGAGCGCAGTCGAAGCCTTCGCTGCGCTCAGCCCGAACGGATGTGGCTTAAGGCCTCACCTGCCCGGCCCCGCGCACGATCCACTTATAGGTCGTCAGCCCCTCCAGCGCCACTGGCCCCCGCGCATGGAGCCGCCCGGTCGAAATGCCGATCTCCGCGCCCAGCCCGAATTCGGCGCCATCCGCGAACTGCGTCGACGCGTTCCACATCACGATCGCGCTATCGACGGCATTAAGGAACCGCTCTGCCGTCGCGCCATCCTCCGTAATGATCGCATCGGTATGATGGCTCGCATGGGCCGCGATATGGGCGATCGCGTCCTCCACGCCATCGACCAACCGGACAGAGACGATCGCATCGAGATATTCGGTATCCCAATCCTGCTCGCTCGCCGCAACAACGCGCGCGTCCATCGCCTGCACCGCCGCGTCGCCGCGCACTTCGCATCGGGCGTCGAGCAAAGCCGTCACCAGCGCCGCCGCCGCGCCATAGGCGCGATCGATCAGCACCGTCTCGGTCGCGCCGCACACGCCGGTCCGCCGCATCTTGGCATTGACGACCAGCGCCTGCGCCATGGCGGGGTCGGCCGCGCCATCGACATAGCTGTGGTTGATGCCGTCCAGGTGCGCCAGCACCGGCACCCGCGCCTCTTCCTGTACCCGCGCGACCAGGCTCTTGCCGCCGCGCGGCACGATCAGGTCGACAAATTCGGCGGCCTTGAGCAACGCGCCCACAGCGGCCCGATCGGTGGTGGGCACCAGTTGCACGACGTCAGCAGGCAGCCCGGCGGCGACGATGCCCTCGACCATCGCAGCATGGATCGCCCGGTTGCTTTCCTTCGCCTCGCTGCCCCCACGCAGGATCACGGCATTGCCCGCACGCAGGCACAAAGCCGCCGCGTCCGCCGTTACATTGGGGCGGCTTTCATAGATGATGCCGATCACGCCCAGCGGCACGCGCACCCGGCTGAGTTCCAGCCCATTGGGGCGCGTGACCGCGTCGATCACGCTGCCCAGCGGATTGGCGAGCGTCGCGACCTGCTCCACCCCCTCAGCGGTGGCGGCGACTTGCTCCGCGTTCAGCTTCAGCCGGTCAAGCAGCGCAGGCGACAGGCCATTGGCCACCGCATTGTCCATGTCGCGCGCATTGGCGGCGATGATCGCTGGGGCCTGGTCCCGCAACGCCTGCGCCGCGCGCCGTAGCGCATCGGCCTTTTGCGCATCGCTCGCTTGCGCGATTTGCGCGGCGGCGCGTCGGGCGCGCGCACCCATCGTCGCAATCAGCATTTCGGGGGTCTGGGTCAGGTCGTTCATGAAAACTCTCGCCGAAAGGTCGGCCGCGCCTTAGCATGAAAGCGGGCCGAAACGAAAGCGGCGGACCTTGGAGAGAATTAGTGCCGACGACCGGATCATGGGTCGCAATATGATCCGGCCGCCGGCCCAGCAGGACGAACCCGCCTGCGTCATTTTCTACGCGGTCGTTACGGCCGCCGCATACCCCAAAGGGGGTAGGCGAACAAAAATTCGGAAAATCAGTGGCTGATGAGGCCAACGATGCGCACCAGCTGCGATTCCCGGCTGCACCCGGTCTTGTCGTAGATGCTGCGCAACTGCACCTTGAGCGTTTCGACCGACACGCCACGGGCCAGCGCGATATCCTTGCGTGCTTGTCCTGCCGCCAGCCGGATCGCAATGTCCGCTTCGGCCGGGGTGAGACGGAAGGTCCGCGTCAGCAGTTGCACGTGCCGATCGGTCGGTGCGCCGACGCGGGCGATGACGATTGCGCGCGGGGCGAAGGGCAGCGCCCATGGGCGCACCGGCAGCGGATGGAATTCCAGCATGATCGCAACGCCGCCTGCATCGTCGGCCAGCGCGACCGGATCGGCCGGCCGGCCGGGCGGATCGATCACGGCGCGCATCGCACGCCCGATAGCGCGGGTTTCGTCCGCCCGCGCGCTCGCCAGCCAGCCGTCGCTCACCCTGATCCGGCTGGACGACAGCAAAGCCTGCGCGCGCGGCGTCATGCCGCCTACCCGCCCCGTCGCATCGAGCAGCCAGCAGGCCCGGTCCATCGCCTCGAACGTGCCGGACAGCAAGGCGAAGCCCTGTTGCTCGATCGCCTGCTGGAGCCGGACGGCATTGCGCGCATGGACCGCAATCTGGCCGAACAAGTCACGATCCTGCTGGCTGGTCCGTCCATCCTTGCTATCGCGCAACAGCGCCAGCCCGACCATCTGGTCGTTATCGGCCACCAGCCGCGTCTGGCACCCATCGAAAATATCGAAGTCCGAGCATAGGTCGAGATAGGCGTCGGACCGCAGCGATTGCCGCGCGACATCGTAATGGGCTTCGTGAACGATCGTCGGGCGGTCTGGCAGCAGGTCCGCCGCCACCCTGAAATTCAGGTCGGGCGTGGACTGGTCGATCGCCCCCGTCTTGGTGACGATGCTGGCGTCGATATCGCTGATCCAGTTGAAGCCGGATGCACCCGGTCCAAAGCCGATCAATTGCCCATGGCGAGACCCCGTGGCGTCGGCCATGGTCTTGATCGCGTCCCCCCATTTTTCCGGCTCCAGCGCCGCGGACAGGAACAGGTCCGCCCATGGATCGCTACCGTCGGCGCGCATCGCCATTGCCTTCCCCCATACCCCGTCACCGGGTTAGCCAAAGCCTAGGGGAAGTCAAATGGGCAACAGGCCATGCTATTGATCGCGGCGAAAAAATTGACCTATATCAGGACTAAGGTCAGGCGGCCTGTGCCAACGCTTCCTGCCGGACCGCGCGGATCATGCGGCAGGGCGGAATATTGCGCCATTCCAGCGCATCGCTGACATCGCCGAACAGCGGGTTGAGCAGGCGCAGCACATAGCGCGAATATTGGTAGATCAGGAACGCCCCGCCCGGCCGCAAGGCGCTGCGTGTTTCCGCGCAGATCGCTTCGCCCACGCCTTCGGGAAGAGTGGAAAAGGGGATGCCCGAAAGCACGTAATCGGCCTGATAATGGCCTGCCTCCTTGATGAAACGGCGCACGTCGGCCGCCGATCCATGCACCACGCGCAACCGCGGATCATCTATCTCCGCTTCCAGATGGCCCAGTCGGCCCGAAGCTGCGATTTTGGCCAGGTTGAAGAACGAACACTGAACGCTTGATTGATTCTACCAGGACCGTTGCTGACCACCGACCTCGTAGATATCGGCTTCCATGGAGCAATTGTAGCTCTCTGCGATGTTGAACATCTCGGAGAGGAGGCTTTGGATTTCCTCATCAAGGGAAATGCCATCCGGATCGGGGTCATAGGCGACGGTCAGTTTGTAATCACAATTGCCGTTTTTTACCATGGCGTAGTCGCGTTCCAGCATCGCCTCAATCCGCTCCCGAGCGGGTTTTCTACCTCTTCCACGCTTGTTGAAGTTCTCGATAATCAGATGCAGGGCGATGCTGGCAGTGGGCGGCTTTTCCGGCAGTTTGGTCTGTGACGGAATAATGTCGAGCGCCCGATAGACGGTCATTCGTGAGACCTTCAGGTCGCGGGCAACGCGGGCCTTGCTGGCGCCGGCGGCAAGGCGACGGCGGATTTCATCGTCATCGACGTTCTTCTTCCGGCCTTTGTAAACGCCTTCGGCGCGCGCCGCTTCGATCCCGGCGCGCTGACGATCCTTGATGAACTTCAGCTCCATATCGGCGACCATGCCGAGTATGGTGATGACCATTCGCCCCATGTCGCCCGCCGTCGTCACCTCTGGCTCAAGGATGCGCAGCGAAGCTCCCTTTTCATCAAGCTCATGCACCAGGTTCAGGACATCGCGCGTGGAGCGGCCGAGCCGGTCGAGCCGCAGCACGACCAGCTCGTCGCCGGTGTGCATAAACTGCATGATCGTTTCCAGTTCCGTGCGCCCGCTCCGCGAGGCCCCCGATCCGGTCTCGGAACGGATAATTTCGCAACCTGCATTCTTGAGGCGGCCAATCTGGATATCCAGATCCTGGTCCGTGGTGCTGACGCGGGCATATCCGATACGAGCCAAGTGCAAAATCCGTCACATTAGGGTGGCTCTTGCAGTGTATCGTCACATTGAGCGCAAACCCACCCTTTTGTGACAGACGAATGGTGTCACTCGGCCCTATCACTCTGGGGTGTACCCAAATGTTATAGGCCGATCAGCCGCCTCACGCTGCAAGCCGTCCAAAATCAATCCGGTCGTTCAGGTCGAGGTCGAAGCGGCCATAAGGGTTCACATGACTGTAGATCAACGGCGTGAGACCACGATAATCTTCCGGCGTCATCCGCCCCGCCCACTTCGGCTCAACCAGTACGGTCTGAAGCATGCGGGTGTTCACATACACCAGCGACGCTTGCAGGAGGTGTAGCGCCAGAACGGAGATTTCCTGCTCATGGATGCGGTTGGTGGCGATCTCGCCGCCCTTGCCGAAGAACACGAAACCATTAGCGCCGTTCCAGTTCTCAACCACATTCAGCCCTTCGTGGATCTCGCGGCGGAATGCCTCCTGACGCAAATACCGGCATAGGAAGATTGTTTTGACCGCGCGGCCGAGTTCACTCAGCGCCTTGTAGGTCGGGTGCATCACTTCGGCTCTGGCAAACCGGAGCAGGATCGCTTCCGGATCGGCGGTGCGCGATTGCATGGCAGCGGCATATTTGACCATTTCGTCATATTGTTGCTCGATCTCGTCCCAGTCGATCGGGCTGGAGAGGATCGGCAGTAAATTGGAAAGCCGCGTGCGCATGCCGGCTTGGGGAAGGGCCAGTTTCTGGCGTGCCACTGCTTTCAGCCGCGGGGCAAGCTCAAATCCAAGGAGTCGGCAGAACGCAAAGCCGACTGCGCTCTGGCCGTGGCTATCGACGTACTGGCGCTGGATTTCCATGTCGGTGCAATGGCGTAGCACGCCTTCGATCATGGAGGCGACCTCCGAGGAAGAGCACCGCTTGAGCTGGGAATAAACGCAGGTCGCGCGCTTCTCCACATGCCAGTAGATCATGACGCCACGGCCGCCATAGCGGGCGTGCCATTCCGTCATCAGGTTGCGGTCCCACGCGCCGAACTTCGTTGAATCGGACGCGCATGCCGTGCCCGCATCTCCCCATACTGCGGCATTGCGGATTGCCAGTGTCGCGTTTGCTACCCGCGCGCACGCCTCCCTCAGCGCTGGCGCGTGGATGAAACGGCGATGGACATGCAGCAATTCCTCGTAACTGACATCGGGTGTTGCGCCAGCGACCCGCTTGAGCCCGGCGTTCGTGCCCAAGCCATAGAGACACAGCAAAAGACGCTGAGCCAAGGCTGCTTTCGACAGGGTAACCCGCGAGGCCGACGTTTCGAAAGCATCCATCAATCCCGTGTCCAGAGCAGCCTCTTTCAACACGTCCAGCAGTCCGGTCATCGGCCAGCGCTGACCGATCTCGCTTTTGATCGAAGCGAGACCCTTCGGTTCGGGCAAGGGCTTGAACGGTGTAATCGATATCCGGTTGTCGCCGCGCCACAGGAGCCGGACCTTGTCGTTTTGTGGAATATTGGCATTGAGGAGCAACAGTTCCCGTTCAAGCTCCTCCCGGATCGAGGCGCAAAACGCCTGCGCATCTGGCGTCAGGCTGAGGCCGGAATAGTACGCATCTCGCCTGATCTCGAAGTCCTTGGGAAGATCGTCATCGGGATTGCGATAGCGATCCGCCCCGACCACCCAGATTTCTTTGGAGCGGATGCGGTCGCGCAGTTGCGTCAGGACGCAAAGCTCATAGCTGATCCGGTTTACCCGCCCATCGTCATCAATGACGGAACTGCGCCATCGCGCTGGAATCACCTCATCGATCGGAACATCCTGCAATGGCACGAAGCGGCATCCGCCATCCACCTTGCTCCTGATCCAGTCGAGGGCCGCCAGGACCGGCCGCCACACCGCGTTGTTCGACCGGAACTCAAGTACGGAAAGCAGGCTTGGCAGCATGCGCCGGTAATGATTGGCCCAGGAACCACGCATCACCTTGTAGATGCGCCGGTCCAGAGCGCCCTTCGCATGGCTCTCCTTGACGATCGCCGCCAGCTTGGCCTTACCGGCGATCGGGAAAATGACATCGCAGATGCGCCCCGATGGTTCATTGATCGAGGCGCTGGCGATCTCGACCAGCAGGCGCTCCTTTCCATAGACCCGCTCGATGTCTTTCGCGATATCGCCCACCACCTTGCGTTTCGAGCGCGTTCCGATCTTGTGAACGGTTTCGATCAGCAGGTCGATCATCGCGTCAGTGAGTTGCGCCTCCCGCGACATTAGATAAATCGCATAAAGGCCGAGCTGTCGCGCCGGCGCATGCCGGCGCATCTCCGAGGCCTTTTCACCGGCAACGCGGCGAACAATCTGATCGACCCATGGCTTGCCCGTAGCCGTCAGGAGATCATGGGGAAGATCAAGTCTCTGGATAAAGGCGAGTTTCTCGGTCACGTCGAGAATGTTGTCGAGCGTTGCCTGTCCGGCGTCACCCTTCATCCTGTTGAATCCGGTCGAGCTGTCCGGATCGGCAAGCGAGGCTTCCAATAACGCCACCGCATCTGACGAAAGCCGATCACTGGCTCCGATCAGCCAGGTGTCCAGATAATCTTGCCGTTGTGAGCGAACGACACGTTCAAGCTCCTTGCGCGACGGCCCATAAATACGCCGGTCCCGGCACCACAGGAAAACATGCTCAAGCATGGCATTGATCGACTGGCCGCCCGGGCACAGCTCGCCAGCAATCCATTCCGTCAATTGCGCGCGATCCACCCGCTTCATGCGGTGATATCCAAGATGGATCAGGATCTCCGCACAATGCCGTCGTGCTGTCCGACTGGAAAAGTCATAACCGGCTATCTCGCCAGCCTCGACACCGAGTTGCTCGGCCAGATACGAGAGGCCATCGGTAGGGATTGAGCCGGGATCGATCGCGAAAAACCCCAGGGAAGCGAAGAATTTCAGCTGCGCGGCGAGGCCAAGGCGCGTCAGGGCCGGCTTCGAATTTACAAAATCAATATCGGCAAAGCTCAGGCTCCATCGTCCGATCAAATCCCCGCCCGGAATACTCCGATCCATCAACCCACTCCCTATGATGGAGCGAACTGTCCTCTTCTATGATTTCCATCGTCAATACCGAATGCCACGTTCCCAAAACGTTCTCCGACTTGGCCAAAATCGCAGCTTGGGGCCGACTGGGCCAAGATCGAGCGACGAAGTCGAGGTTGAGGTCGATCGCCAGCAGCATCGCATCAGCCGGCAAGCGGTCGAGGATCGATCGGGTAAATGTGCCGACGCCGGGTCCATATTCGACGAACAGCCGGGTATTGCGCCAATCGACCTGGTCCAGCATCCGGTCCACCAGCGTGGCGGATGAGGGAATGACCGACCCGATCATGCCGGGATGCTTGACGAATTGGCGAAAGAACATGCCCCATTGGCTGAAAAATGATCCGGTCTTGCCCGCACCCGCTTTGTTCTTGTTCTTCTTCAATGGAATGGAGGCCATCAACACCCGCCTATATGGATACTGCACGTCGCCTTGCAAATCCCGGCCTCGCTGGCAAGCGGCTTTGCAACACGAATGTCATGAACGCGGCGGCGGCGGATGGGTTCAATCCGCCGCCGCCCGTTCCGTCGGCCCGACTGGCTCAGTCGGTCCGGTCGCGTGACCGGACCATGCCCGGCGCGATAAAGCCGATGGGATCGACCTGCATCGCCCGCTGCTTCAACTGCGCCTGGATCTGCTCATATTCGCGCTCCATTTCCGGTGTGACGGACGCGCGGGTGTCGTCCAGTGCGCTCTCGAAATGCGCCTGCGTCACCTTCTCGACCGACAGCGACTGGCGTAGCGCGAACAGACCCGCGCGCCGTACCAGATCCTCCAGGTCCGCGCCGGTGAACCGATCCGTCTCACGCGCCATCCGATCGAGATCGACGTCATCGGCCAGGGGCATCTTGCCCGTGTGGATGCCCAATATGCGGCGACGCCCCGCTTCGTCCGGCACCGGCACATAGATGAGTTCGTCGAACCGCCCCGGCCGCAACAGCGCCGGGTCGATCAGGGTCGGGCGATTGGTCGCGCCGATGACGACCACCGACTGCAATTCCTCCAGCCCGTCCATCTCGGCCAATATGGTGTTCACCACCCGCTCCGTCACCGCTGGTTCGCCAAGACCGCCACCGCGCGCGGGGACCAGGCTGTCCAGTTCGTCGATGAAGATGACGGTGGGGGCCACCTGCCGCGCGCGGGCGAACAGGCGGGCGATCTGCTGCTCGCTCTCACCATACCATTTGGACAAAAGGTCGCTGGACTTGGTGGCGATGAAGTTTGCCTGCGCCTCCCGCGCTACCGCCTTGGCCAGCAATGTCTTGCCGGTGCCGGGCGGGCCGTAAAGCAGGAAACCCTTGGCCGGACGGATGCCCAGCCGACGGAAGGCATCGGGATTTTTGAGCGGCAGTTCCACCCCTTCCTTCAACCGCATCTGCGCGTCGTCCAGCCCGCCAATATCCTCCCAGCTGACATTGGGGGCCTGCACCATCACCTCGCGCATGGCCGAAGGCTGGACGCGCTTGATCGCGGAGAGGAAATCCTCGCGCGTGACGGACAATTCCTCCAGCACGTCGGGCGGGATCGTCCCGTCCTCCAGGTTGAGGCGCGGCATGAAGCGGCGCACCGTTTCGATCGCCGCCTCGCGGGTCAGCGCAGCCAGATCCGCGCCGACGAAGCCATAGGTCATGCGCGCCAGCTCGGCGAGGTCGACCTTGTCGCCCAACGGCATGCCGCGCGTATGGATGCCCAATATCTCGCGGCGACCACGCTCGTCCGGCACGCCGACGATGATCTCGCGGTCGAACCGGCCGGGCCGGCGCAGCGCCTCGTCGATCGCTTCAGGCCGGTTGGTGGCTGCGATGACGACCAGATTGGTGCGCGGCTCCAGCCCGTCCATCAGCGTCAGCAACTGGGCCACCAGCCGCTTCTCCGTCTCGCCCGTCACCTGCCCGCGTTTGGGCGCGATCGAATCGATCTCGTCGATGAACAGGATCGACGGCGAGGATTTGGCCGCCGCCTCGAAAATCTCGCGCAGCTGCTTTTCCGACTCGCCATAGGCCGACCCCATGATCTCCGGCCCGTTGATCAGGAAGAATTCGGCGTCCGATTCATTGGCAACCGCGCGCGCCAGCCGCGTCTTACCGGTTCCCGGCGGGCCGTGCAGCAACACCCCCTTGGGCGGATCGACGCCCAGCCGGGTGAACAATTCGGGGTAGCGCAGCGGCAGCTCCACCATCTCGCGCAGCTGGTCGATCGCATCGGCCATGCCGCCGACATCGTCATAGGTCACATCGGCGCGGCGCGATTCGCGCGGCTCCTCATATTCAGCGCGCAGCTCCACCTCGGTATCAGCGTCGATATGGACGATGCCCTTGGGCACCGTCGACACCACCACCAGGCGGATTTCCTGCAAGGCATAGGCGGGCGCGGCCAGCATCTGGCGCAGTTGCGGCGGCATGTCGCCGGGCGGAACCTGCTGCTGCCCCGACGTCGCCACTACGTCGCCCGCCGTCAGCGGCCGCTGATAGAATACACGCTTCAACGCATCGGGATTGCCCTGCAAGCGCAGGTTATTTTGTGCAGGCGCGAACACCACGCGCTGGGCGGGTCGCGGCTCCGCCTTCGCAATCTCTACAAAGTCGCCGGAGCCGACCCCGGCATTGGCGCGCTGCAAACCGTCCAGGCGCAGCACGTCCAGCCCTTCATCCTCCTTATACGGCCGCACCACCCGCGCCGATGTCGATCGCTTGCCGATAATCTCGATCACATCGCCTTCGGCGAGTTGCAATTGCGCCATCACCACCAGCGGCAGGCGCGCTAAACCGCGCCCAGCATCCTCCGGCCGCGCATTGGCGACCTGAATCCGGCGTCCGCTATTGTCCTGATCGGCCACTCGCCATCCCCGTCTTTTCCGTTCCGTAACGAGATAGGGAACGCAAGCACGCGCGAAAAGAGGCAAGACGCCGGATCGTCGAACGAAAAAAAGGGCCAGCCCGAAGGCCAGCCCTGAAAGTTTTAGGAGAGGATGCCTGAAAGGCACCTCCTATGTGCAGCGCGACACATTTTATTGCAAGTGCGAAAAGATGTGCGGAGTTGCAAAAAATGCATCTTGCCATTTTCCGCATTTTCCTGCTCAGTGTGGTGAGGATGCTTGAACCCCGGCTCGCGATGCGCCCGACAAGAAGACATGACGCGGCGCAGCGCACCGGCTTTGATATTTGACGAGATATGCGCAGATTGCCGCCCCTCACGGCCCTGGAGGCCTTTGTTCAGGTTGCCCGCCTGGGGTCCGTCAAGGCGGCGGCGGAGGAGCTTGCGCTATCTACGCCGGCGCTCAGCCGCCGTGTCCAGGCGCTCGAACGCTTCATCGGCCGCCCCCTGTTCGACCGCAAGCACCAAGCGCTGGAAATCAACGCGGAGGGGCAGCGGTTGCTGGACGATATCGCGCCGGCGCTGGATTCGCTGTCGCAGGCGCTGGAAAATATCCAGAGCGGCGGCAACCAGCTGCGTCTGCGCCTGGCGGTAATGCCGCTATTCGCGACGCAGCGGCTGTTTCCCCATCTGGGCAAGCTGCGCCAGCAGCACCCCCAACTCCATATCGATATCGAAACGACACCTCACGCCGTAGCGCGGCTGGGCGAAGGCTTGGACGCAGCGATCGTGCTGTCGAAGGATATCGATCCCGCGCTCTACGCGCATGAACTGGATCATGAAGAAGTCTATCTGATCGGCCGGCGCGAATTGCTGGAGGGGCCACAGGCGCTCGCCTCGCCCACGGAACTGGCGCAGCAGACGATCCTGCTGCATCGCGACATGGCGATGTCGTTCGACGCCTGGAAGGAGGCCGCCGGCCTGCCTGACCTGCAACCGCTGGCGATCGACAATTATGATTCGGGCCAGCTGATGCTGGAGGCCGCCGCCCAGGGGCTGGGCGTCGCCGTGATGCACGCCAGCCATTATGAACAGTCGGGCGATCCGCGGTTGGTGCGGCTGTTCCCGATCCACGTCGAAAGCCCCTATCGCTACTTCTTCGTCTGCCGCCCGCGCGCGTTGCAGACCCGCGCTGTGCGCATCTTCCGCGACTGGCTGGTCAGTGCCGATATCTGACCCGATTATTTCGCTCTCGACGCCTTAACCTTGTTTCCCGCCGTCCGTTATGAAGCATCATGAACGGGGCAAAATCTTCTTCCGCCAGCCCGCAACATGGGTTGACCGATCGTCTGGCACGCTGGGCCAGGGGATTTTCCGGCAAATCCGAGGAGGATAGCGTCGAGGAGGAATCACGGCCGCGCAGCGGCACCGCATCCCACCGGGAAATCAATCGCAGACGGCAGCTTTACGCTGATATCGGCGATTTTCTGTTCGCCCATGACCTCGATCTGACGCCGATCAATTTCAGCGTCGCGCTCGATTATCTGACCGGCGCAAATATCGGCGTCGAAAAGGCGATCCAGGCCGTGATGATGGAGCGGGGCAAGATCACCAATGGCTGGATCGAAACGATTGCGGCCGAACAACGCTCCGATGAAGTCACGCCCGAATCGCTGGCGATGATGCTGGACAAGGTGGAGGAGAACCTGACCCAGTTCACCGGCCTGATGCATGAGTCACGCAATTCGGCGAAGGATTATGGCGCCGCGCTGCAGGAACAGGCCAAGGATCTGGGCGAAGGTCGCGACAATGAGCCGGTGCTGGCCCGCTTGGTCGGCCTGACCCGATCGATGGTCGAAAAGACCCGCCAGGTCGAAAGCCAGCTACGCGACAATCAGCGCCAGACCCAGGCGCTCAAGTCCAGCCTGGAAAATGCCCGCCGCGCTGCCGAACATGATCATCTGACCGGCCTGCCCAACCGCCGCGCCTTCGAAGGCGTGCTGCGGGATGAATTGGCTCTGGCGCAGCAGAACGGCGAACTGCTTTCGGTCGCCTTTTGCGACATCGACCATTTCAAGCATGTCAACGACACCCACGGCCATGACACGGGCGACCGGGTGTTGAAATTCGTGGCCGGTCTTCTGTCCAAAGCGTCCAATGACCGCTGCCATGTCGCGCGGCATGGGGGCGAGGAATTTGTCATGCTGTTCCGCGGCAAGAGCGCCGCCGAAGCCTGCGAAGCGGTCGACAGCGTTCGCGAAGATTTGGCCAGCCGCAGCTTGGTCAACCGCACCAATGGCGAACGTATGGAGAGGGTGAGCTTTTCCGCCGGCGTCGCCAATGTGCTGTTCTATGAAGACCCGCGCGCCGCGCTCAAGGCCGCCGACCGCGCGCTATACCTGGCCAAAGAACATGGCCGCAACCGCGTCTATCTCGCGGCCGAGGTGGATTGAGGCACCTCCGCCGGGGAACGGGAACGCCCCTCAGAAATCCGGCTTCTCATAATGAGCCGGTGGGGTGATGACCTCCATCCGCTCCGACAGCAACGGCCGGAAGGACGGGCGCGACTTGAAGCCCGCATACCAACGCCTGACCGGCTCATGCCCCTGCCAGTCGATCCCGCCCAGATAATCCGCCACCGACAGATGCGCCGCCGCCGCAATATCCGCCAGGCTCAGCGTGCCCCCCGCCATCCAGCTGCGATGGTCCAGCAGATAGTCCATATAATCCATATGGACGTTTGCCCGCTTCATCGCCTCGCGCAGGATGCGCGCATCAGGCGGCGCGCGCTCGATCAGGCGCTTCTTCATCCGCTCGTGCAACAACGGGCCGACCACGTCGCCATAGAAATTCTGGTCGAAAAAGGCGGTCAGCCGCCGCACTTCCGCCCGCCCCGCGGCGGTGCCGGAAATCAGCGGGAATTTCTCCACCGTCTCTTCGAAATATTCGCAGATCGCCTGGCTGTCGATCAGGGTGACGCCCTTGTCCGCGTCCGCCATTACCGGCGTCGTGCCCGCCGGGTTCAGGTCCAGAAACTCGTCACGCATCGCCCAGGGCGATTCCCGCACCAGATCATAGCCAATGCCCTTCTCCCCTAAGAGAAGCCGGACCTTGCGGGAAAAGGGGCAGAGCGGGAATTGATAAAGCAACCACATAAGCGACCCCTGTTAGGCGCGGGCGCGCCGCGGGGAAAGCGACAAAATGCCGGGACGATAGCTTCGCGCCGCAGCGCTATCGTCCAAAGGGACGGGACGATACGGCATGGTCCGGCCTTTCGATCCTGGCGGCGGCGCGATAGAAGAGAGGGCAATAATGGTTTCGTGATGGAAAGGATGCCCGATGTCTGACGATTTCTTCCCGGTGCCGGAGGCATGGGCCAAGGACGCGCTGATGGACCGGGCGGCGCGCGACGCCGACTATGCGCGCTCTATCAGCGACAGTCATGCCTATTGGCTGGAGCGGGCGCAGCGGCTGGACTGGATCAAGCCCCCAACCAAAACCAATGAAAGCAACTTCGCGGAGGCGGATTTCGGCGTCAAATGGTTCGCCGACGGTGTGCTGAACGTCAGCGCAAACTGCATCGACCGCCATCTGGCCGAGCGGGCGGACCAAACGGCGATGCTCTGGGAACCCGATTCGCCCG
This sequence comes from Sphingobium sp. Z007, assembly GCF_900013425.1. Lineage (GTDB taxonomy): Bacteria > Pseudomonadota > Alphaproteobacteria > Sphingomonadales > Sphingomonadaceae > Sphingobium. Next base: position 3,195,690 of record NZ_FBXK01000005.1, on the reverse strand, counting down.
ACGCGCAGCCGCGCCATTTTACCTATGCCCAACTGCATGAAGAGGTGTGCCGCTTCGCCAATGTGCTGAAAGCCGCCGGCGCAGAGAAAGGCGACCGCATCACCGTCTATATGCCGATGATCCCCGAAGCCGCCTTCGCCCTGCTCGCCTGCGCGCGGATCGGCGCGGTCCACAGCGTCGTGTTCGGCGGCTTCTCCCCCGACGCGCTGGCGGGCCGCATCCAGGATTGCGATTCGAATATCGTCATCACCGCCGACGAAGGCCGCCGCGGCGGCAAGGCGGTGCCGCTCAAGGTCAATGTCGACGCCGCGCTCACCCATTGCCCCTGCGTGAAGAAAGTCGTCGTCGTCCAGACGACCGGCGGCGCGGTCACGATGCAGGACGGCCGCGACCTGTGGCTGCATGACGAAGCCGCGAAAGTCGATGCCGACTGCCCGCCCGAACCCATGAACGCCGAAGACCCGCTCTTCATCCTCTACACCTCCGGCTCCACCGGCAAGCCCAAGGGCGTGCTGCACACGACCGGCGGCTATCTGCTCTGGGCCGCCCTCACCCACGAACTCTGTTTCGATTATCGCCCCGGCGACATCTACTGGTGTGCAGCCGATATCGGCTGGGTCACGGGCCACAGCTATATCGTCTATGGCCCGCTGGCGAACGGCGCGACCACATTGATGTATGAAGGCGTGCCCAATTATCCGACGCCTAGCCGTATCTGGGAGGTGGTCGACCGCCACCAGGTCCAGACTCTCTTCACCGCCCCCACCGCGCTGCGCGCGCTGATGAAGGAGGGCGACGATCATGTGACCCGCACCAGCCGCGCCTCGCTGCGCCTACTCGGTACGGTCGGCGAACCGATCAACCCGGAAGCCTGGCGCTGGTATCATAGCGTCGTCGGCGAAGGCCGCTGTCCGATCATCGATACCTGGTGGCAGACCGAAACGGGCGGCGCGATGATCGCCCCCACCCCCGGCGCGACCGATCTCAAGCCCGGCTCCGCCACCTTCCCCATGCCCGGCGTCGTGCCGCAGATCGTGGATGCCGAAGGCCATGTGCTGGACGGCGCGGCCGAAGGCAACCTGGTCATCGCGCAAAGCTGGCCCGGCCAGATGCGCACCGTCTGGGGCGATCATGACCGCTTCTTCCAGACCTATTTCACCACCTTCCCCGGCAAATATACCACCGGCGACGGCGCGCGCCGCGACGCGGATGGCTATTACTGGATCACCGGGCGCGTCGATGACGTCATCAACGTGTCGGGCCACCGCATGGGCACGGCCGAAGTCGAAAGCGCGCTGGTGCTGCATGAAAGCGTCGCCGAAGCCGCCGTCGTCGGCTTCCCCCACGACATCAAGGGACAAGGCATATACGCCTATGTGACGCTCAACAGCGGCGAGGAAGCGACCGACGATCTGCGCAAGACGCTGGTCAAATGGGTCCGCACCGAAATCGGCCCGATCGCCACGCCCGACGCCATCCAGTTCGCGCCCGGCCTGCCCAAGACCCGCTCCGGCAAGATCATGCGCCGCATCCTGCGCAAGATTGCGGAGGGCGAAGTGTCGGCGCAGGCGCTGGGCGACACCAGCACGCTGGCCGACCCGTCGGTGGTGGACAATCTGGTCGCCAATCGTCAGTCTTGAATGGGTCGCCGCGCGGCATCCCGTTCAGAATGAAGCCAGGGTCATCGGACAGAATGGCCCTGGCTCCCGGCAGACATCCGCAAGAAGGAGCCGCCCATGGCCCGTTACACCGCCGTCGCCCGCGCCCTGCACTGGGCGATCGCCGTCCTGATCCTCCTCAATCTGGCGCTGGGCTTCGCCCATGACGCGCTGCCAAAGGATTGGGCGGTGATGCCGGTCCACAAGTCGATCGGCCTGACCGTGCTGGCGCTGACTCTGGTGCGCATCGGCTGGCGGCTCACCCATCCCGCCCCGCGCCTGCCCGCCGCCCTGCCGACCTGGGAAAAGGGGGCGGCCCATGCCACCCATTTCCTCTTCTATGCCTTCATGATCCTCGTGCCGCTGTCGGGCTGGATCATGTCGTCGGCGGGCACGCGCCCGCTCAACTGGTTCTTCCTGTTCGACATCCCCAAATTCGGCGTGGGCAAGGAAGACGCCATCGTCACCCTGTCCCGCGGCGCGCATGAACTGCTGCCTTGGCTCTGGGCCGCGCTGATCGCGATCCACATCGGCGCCGCGCTGCGCCACCATCTCGTGCTGAAGGACGACGTGCTGCGGCGGATGCTGTGACGGGATTGGGTGATGGGGTGGACGCCCCCCGACGGTATCGATGTGCCAAAGTGGAGGTGTTGAACACCACTTGAGGGAGGCGTCCATGTCAGAAGTTAGCATAATCGGGTTGGATATCGCCAAGCATGTTTTTCATGCGCACGGTGTAGATGTGTCGGGCCATGTGCTTCTTCGCAAGAAGATCAGCCGAGCGAAGCTGTTGCCGTTTTTCGCAGCACAGCCGCGTTGCCAGGTAGTTCTGGAAGCATGCGGCGGCGCGCATCACTGGGCGCGCGAGTTGCTCAAGCTGGGCCATGATGTGCGGTTGATTGCGCCGGCCTATGTGAAGCCGTTCGTGAAGCGTCAGAAGAACGATGCGGCCGATGCCGAGGCGATCTGCGAGGCGGCCCAGCGACCAAGCATGCGGTTCGTGCCGGTGAAGACAGAGGAGCAGCAGGCGGCGGCAATGGTGTTCCGGGGCCGTGACCTGTTGGTGCGGCAGCGGACCCAGATCAGCAATGCCCTGCGCGGCCATATGACCGAGTATGGCTGGATCGCGCCCAAGGGGCTGGCCCATCTGGAAAAGCTTGCCGCGCTGCTCGCCGATCCATTGGCTGTTCCCCAGGGCGTGCGATCGGTCTGCATGCTTCTGCTCGACAGCCTGGCGATGCTCGACCGGCAGATCGCCGCACTCGACAAGGAGATTGTGCGCCGTTCGCGCGAAGATGCTCTCGCACGCCGGCTCATGACGATCCCGGGCATCGGTCCGATCACGGCAACTGCCATCCTGGCGCTTGCGCCGCCGTCGGGCACCTTCGCCAAGGGACGTGACTTTGCCGCATGGGTCGGCCTCACGCCGCGGCAGCACTCGACGGGCGGCAAGCAGAAGCTGGGTTCGATCTCAAAGATGGGCGAGCGAACGCTCAGGCGGTTGCTGATCATCGGCAGCAGCGCCGTGGTGTTGCAGGCGAGCAAGCGGGGCGCGCCCAAGGGATCATGGCTGGAGCAGATGATGGCGCGCAAGCCACGCATGCTCGTAACAGTGGCGCTCGCTAACAAGACAGCGCGCATCGTCTGGGCGCTCATGATGAAGAATGAGGATTACACTGCTCCGGTCGCAGCGGCGGCGTAAGCCAAAGCGGACCAGAGGTCGTCGGGGCGTAAGTCGGTCGAAGGAGGGTATGGCACAACAGTCGGCGAGACGGGGTCGGAAGAACCAGGGCTAACCACCATGCTTCATCAGCACGCTTAGGGTGATGTGGTTCCGATCCGCGAACTCCCATACGGGCCCGCAGCCTTCATCGCTGCATCAGAGGCCGGACAGATGGCAGCATCCGACTACGCGCCAAATACTCCAAATTACCGCTTGCGTCGCGCGGGGCGTCCACAGATGGTTAGACGTCAGTCCGATTTGCGCGAGACTCACGCGAAAGGCGACGTAAAAATCTCGTCACCCCAGCGACCCGAAGGGCGGCCGAAGGCCAACGCGGGGGTCTCAGGCGACGATCCAATGCGGTTGCGTAAGTGCCCAGCCGAACCGCCGCGTGCCCCCGCACGAGACCCCAGCCTTCGCTGGGGTGACGATAATGGGGCATCAGCTTGCCGATTATGCAACCCATCTGCTGAGCGTCCGCCTCTGGTAGTGATCCGCCCCTAAACCATCTCGCCCGTCAGCAGCCGCGGCAACGCCCCCGATTGCCCCCGTGCTTCCGCCATGAACCGCCCTTTCAGCGCCCCGCTGCGCTGCACCGCCGCCAGTCCCGCGCGCCGCACCATTGAGGGAATCTTGCCCGGCACGTCGAACAACCGCACCAGCCCGTCCATCGCCACGCTGGTCATCATCGAATCCAGCCCGCGCCAGCGCTGGTAGCGCGCCAGCAACTGCGCATCGCCCGGATCAAGGCCCAGCCGCATCCCCTCCACCAGCACCTCGACCAGTGCGGCGACATCGCGGAAGCCCAGGTTCACGCCCTGCCCCGCGATCGGATGAATGGCGTGCGCGCTGTCGCCGACCAGCGCCAACCGAGTGTCGGTTATCCGCGCGGCATGGTGGAAACCCAAAGGATAGGAGGACCGCGGCCCCGCCAGCGTGATTTCGCCCAGGAAACCGCCGATCCGCTTCTGCGCCTCGGCCAGCCAGGCGCGCTCGCTCAGCTTCATCATCGCCGGCGCCTGATCGGTCGGCACGGTCCACACGACCGCAGACCTAGTGCCCGGCTGCATCGGCAGCAACGCAAACGGCCCGCCGACATAGAAAATCTCATAGGCCGTATTGGCATGCGGCAATTCATGGTCGATCGCCGTCACCATGGCGGTATGCTTATATTGCCAGCGGGTCGTGTTGATCCCCGCCGCATCGCGCGTCGGGCTGTTGCGCCCCTCCGCCGCGACCAGCAATGCACCATGGATCGTCGTCCCGCTCGCCAACTTCAACATGACGCCATCGGCATTGCGATCGACCTGCACCGCGCGGTCGGGCTGGAAGATCGTTAGATTTTCTGCCTCCGCCGCCGTCTGCGCCAGCGCGAGGCGCAGATCGCGATTGGGGACCATCGTCCCCATCACGCCGTCATCGGCATCGGCCGCGAAATCCAGCGCGCCCGGCTCCAGCCCGTCGCTCACCCAGATCCGGTCGATCGGACAGCCCTTGCCCGCCAGATGCTTCCCCACGCCGATGGCGTTCATCATGGCGTAGCTGGTCGAGCTGATCGCAGACACACGCCCGTCGAACCCGGCGGCCGTGGTCGAAACCGGGTCAGCCGGGTCAATCACGGCACAGCGCACGCCATGGCCCGAAAGAGCGATCCCCAGGGTCAGGCCGACCAGCCCGCCCCCCAATATGACGACATCGAAGCGTTCCATGCCCTACTATCTAGGCGCTTGGAACGGGCTTGGGAAGCGGCGGTGCCTGTCCCAGCCCGAAAGGGCAGGCCCGCCGCGCCCCAATCTCAGACCGTCCGCACCCAGCCCGCCGGATCGGCCACGATCCCGCGCTGGATACCCGTCAGCTCCGCGCGCAGCGTTTCAGTAACGATCCCGCCATCGCCATTGCCGATGGTGAAGTCGCCGTCATTGCTCTTGACCGTGCCGATCGCGGTGACGACCGCCGCGGTGCCACAGGCGAAGGCTTCGCGCAGCGTGCCGCTGGCCGCATCCGCGCGCCACTGGGCGAAGCTGTAGGGTTCCTCGCGCACATCATGGCCCTTGGCCCGCGCCAGGTCGATGATCGAATGGCGGGTGATGCCGGGCAGGATCGTGCCGCCCAGCGGCGGGGTGACGATCGACCCGTCGTCCATCACGAAGAAGACGTTCATGCCGCCCAGTTCCTCGACCCACTTATTCTCGGCGGCGTCCAGAAACACGACCTGGTCGCAGCCATGGCCGATCGCTTCCTTCTGCGCGACGAGGCTCGCGGCATAGTTGCCGCCGCATTTGGCCGCACCCGTGCCGCCGCGCGCCGCGCGGGTATAATGTTCCGACACCCACAGGGTCACGGCCTTCTTGCCGCCCTTGAAATAGGCGCCGGCAGGCGACGCGATGACGCAGAATATATATTCGTTGGACGGGCGGACGCCCAGGAACGTCTCGCTCGCGAACAGGAAGGGGCGAAGGTACAGGCTGCCTTCGCCGGTCGGAATCCAGTCGGCGTCGATCTTCACCAACTGCTCGACCGCTTCCAGAAACAGGTCTTCGGGCAGGACGGGCATCGCCAGCCGTTCGGCCGATGCCGCGAAGCGGCGGGCGTTTTCCTCCGGGCGGAACATGGCGATGCTGCCATCCTCCAGTCGGTACGCCTTCATCCCTTCGAAGATTTCCTGCGCATAATGCAGCACCGCGCAGGCCGGATCGAGCTGGAACGGCTCGCGCGGGCCGACGGCGTGGCTGTGCCACCCCCGCCCCTCGGTATAGCGGATCGTCACCATATGGTCGGTGAATATCCGGCCGAAGCCCGGATCTTCCAGCAGCACAGCGCGCGCGTCAGCCGCCACAGCCTTGGTGCTGGGGGTAACGGTGAAACGCGATGTCTGCTCGGCGGCCATGGTGAGTCTCCTGTTCTGGCGTGCAAGGCGCCCGCCTATGTCACAGAGCGGCGCATGAAACAATGGGTCATATATACTGACCCATTTTGGCGAAAAGGGCCAGCGGTGCCGCTCTGGCCTCTTCCCGCCGCCGGACGCCAAGGGTATCGCTGCGGCCATGCATTATTTTTCCGACAACGCCACGCCCATCAGCCCCGCCATCATGGCCGCCATTGCCGCGGCCGACCAGGCCGATCATGGCTATGACGGAGACGCCTGGAGCACGCGGCTGGACAGCGCATTCTCGGACCTGTTCGACACCCCGGTCAGCGCGCTATGGATCGCCACCGGCACAGCGGCGAACAGCATCGCGCTGGCCTGCCTCTGCCCGCCCTATGGCGGCGTGATCTGCCATGAAGAAGCGCATATCGTCGTGGACGAATGCGGCGCGCCCGGCTTCTTCACCCATGGTGCCAGCCTGATGCCGCTGCCCGGTAACGGCGCGAAACTGATGCCAGACGTCGTCACTGACCGGCTGAAAGCCATCCGCCCCGACGTGCATCAGGTGCCAGCCCGCGCGATCAGCATCACCAACGCCACCGAATATGGCCTGACCTACACACCGGACGAGGTCGCGGCGCTGGGCGCAGTGGCCAAGGCGCATGGTCTGGGCTTCCACATGGACGGCGCGCGCTTCGCCAATGCGGTGGCCTATCTGGGCTGCCCGCCCGCCGACGTCACATGGCGCGCGGGGGTGGACGCGCTGTCCTTTGGTTGCGTCAAAAATGGCGGCATGATCGGCGAAGCCCTGCTCTTCTTCGGCGAACAGGCCCCGTCGCGCGCTGCCGAAGCGCAGCGCTGGCGCAAACGATCCGGCCATCTTTTCTCCAAGGGCCGCTATCTCGCCGCGCAGATAATGGCGATGGTCGAAGGCGACCTGTGGCTGGCCAATGCCCGCACGGCCAATGCGGCGGCGCAGGCGCTCGCGGACGGCGCGACCGGCCGCCTGCTTCATCCCGTGCAGGCGAATGAGCTGTTCATCCGCCTGTCCGCCGACGAAGCTGCCCTATTGCGCGCGCAGGGCTTCGATTTCTACGACTGGGGCGAAGGTGCCGCCCGGCTGGTCACCAACTGGTCGCAGGACGCGGCCAGCGTCGCGCCGCTGGCGCAGGCGCTGCGGGCGCTGACCGATGACTGAGGGCAAATCGGGTGGCGTCATCATCCCCTTCATCCTCGTCACCCTGATCTGGAGTTCGACGTGGATCGTGATCCGCGATCAGATTGGGTCGGTGCCGGCAAGCTGGTCGGTCTGCTACCGCTTCCTGCTCGCCGGGATCGCCATGGCCGCGTTCGCGCGGCTGCGCGGCGTCTCGCTCAATATCGGCCGGGCCGGCTTGCTCTACGCTGCCATTCTCGGCGTGGCGCAGTTCGTCCTGAACTTCAACTTCGTCTATCGTGCCGAACAATATCTGACCTCCGGCGTGGTCGCGGTGGTCTATGCGATGCTGCTGATCCCCAATTCGATCCTCGCCTGGCTGATTTTCCGTCAGCCGGTCAGCCGCGCCTTCATCGGCGGATCGCTGGTGGCGATGACGGGCATCGTCCTGATGCTGCTGCACGAATATCATGCCGCAACCGTCCGGCCGGACATGGTGCTGCTGGGCGCGGCCTTCGCGCTCGCTGGCCTGCTGAGCGCGTCGGCCGCGAACGTCATGCAGGGGATGGATATCGCCCGTCGCCTGCCGATGGTGGCGGTGTTGACCTGGGCCATGCTGATCGGCGCGGGCGTGGACGCCGCCTTCGCCTGGGCCACCGTCGGCCCGCCGCAATTCGAGCCGCGCCTGGGCTATATATTGGGCATAGGCTGGCTGGGGATCGCCGGATCGGTCGTGACCTTCCCGCTCTATTTCACCCTGATCCAGCGCATGGGCGCGGGCCGCGCCGCCTATACCAGCGTGCTGATCCCGGTGATCGCGATGCTGATCTCGACCCTGGTAGAGGGCTATCGCTGGAGTATGCTGGCGATCATTGGCGCGCTGCTGGCGATCGCCGGCATGGGTATCGCCCTACGATCGAAAACGACTTAGCGCGTCGCGCCCGGCTGATACCGCCGCTTGGCGGCATCGACCTTGGCCAGCAGGCTGGTGACCGGTTCGGGCGAAGCCAGGGGGCGGCCGGGCGCAGGCAGACGCTGCATCCGGTCGCTGAGCGCTGAAAATCTCTTGTCGATACGGGTCATGGGATCATCCTTGGCAAGTGATGATCCCGCCTTCGCGCCGGCCGGTTAACAAGCCGTAAACCATGCGGTGGACGGCATCACGGGCCGCCTTACAGGCAGGCGCGCAGCCCCTCCCGATAAGTAGGATAGCGCGGCGACCAACCCAGCAGCCGCTTCGCCCGGCCATTGGCGACGCGGCGATTTTCGGCATAAAAACCCCGCGCCATCGGCGACAGGGCGGCCTCCTCCACGGTCTGTAGCGGTGGCCATGGTCTACCCAGCAGGTCGCAAGCGGCCTCTATCACATCATTCTGGGCGCAGGGCAGGTCGTCCGCCAGATTATAGACGCCGGGCGGCCCTGCGCGGATAGACGCGATCACCCCGGCGACGATGTCATCCACATGGGCGCGGCTGAACAACTGGCCCGCCAGCGCGATGCGATGCGCCTTGCCTTCCCGTACCCGGTCCAGTGCCGATCGCCCCGGCCCATAGATGCCCGGCAGGCGAAACCGCCGCATCTCGGCGCGCAAGGCCCCCCAGTCGGCGTCGGCAGCAGCCCGCGCCGTCCGCCGCCCCAACCCGATCGGGCTGGCCTCATCCACCCACGCCCCCGCCGCATCGCCATAAACGCCGGTGGAGGACAGATAGCCGGTCCACAGCGCCGGCGCTGCTGCGATGGCCGCGCCGTAGCGGGTCAAAACGGGGTCGGCGTCCCCTTCCGGCGGGACGGAGGAGAGGATATGGGTTGCGCTGGCGATGGCGGCACAGACGGCGCGTTCGTCATCGAAGGCCAGAACATCCGCGTCGGCGCTACGCCGAACGCCCGTGACTTGCCACCCTCCCGACCGCAGACGTTTAGCCATGCGGGACGCGGTATAGCCCATACCGAGCACTAGCATATGGGCCAACACACCCTCCGTTCGGTTCGAGCTTGTCGAGAACGCCGCACCGGGTTCTCGACAAGCTCGAACCGAACGAAGCGGGACTATGATCCCCTAAACCGTGAAACTCTCGCCACAGCCGCAACTGCCCTTGGCGTTGGGATTGTTGAAGACGAAGCCGGCGGTAAAATCATCCTCGACCCAGTCCATCGTCGAACCGATCAGATACAACACCGATGCGCCGTCGATATACAGCACCCCGCCGGGCGTTTCGATCTTCTCGTCGAACTTGGCCTCTTCCGTCACATAATCGACCGAATAGGCCAGGCCCGAACAGCCGCGCTTGGGCGTCGAGAGCTTGACGCCGATCGCACCCTCGGGCGCTTGGCGCATCAGGTCGGCGATGCGCGCCTGCGACGTCGGCGTCAGGATGACGGCGGCGGGGCGGGCGCGGGTCTTGGTCTGCACGTCGGTCATCACAGCATCCCCAGTTCCAGCTTGGCCTCGTCGCTCATCTTCTGCGGGTCCCATGGCGGGTCCCACACCAGGTTCACCTGCGCATCGCCCACACCCGGCACCGCGCCGACGCGCAGTTCGACCTCGCCCGGCATGGATTCGGCGACCGGGCAATGCGGCGTGGTCAGCGTCATGGTGACGACGGCGTGACCGTCGTCGGTGACATCGACGCCATAAATCAGCCCCAGATCATAGATGTTGACCGGAATTTCCGGGTCGAAAATCTCCTTCAGCGCCTCGATGATCCCGTCATAGAGGTTGCCGCCCGGTTCCCCGGCCGCCACGTCGCTCGGCTCGGCGGCCAGAAACCCGTCCAGATAGTCGCGCTGGCGCGGTGCCTCTTCGACACGCGCCTTGGGCGGGGTTTCCACCGCATCCACTTCTTCCACCATGATCTTGCGTTCCTCGGTCATCCGAAGATTTTCCTTACCCGTTCTAGTCCCGCGACCAGCGCATCCACATCGCTCTCGTCGCTATAGATGCCGAAGCTGGCCCGCGCCGTCGCCTCCACGCCCAGATGGCGCATAAGCGGCTGCGCGCAATGATGTCCGGCCCTTATGGCGACGCCCGTTTCGTCCAATATGGTGCCGACATCGTGCGGATGCACCCCCTCGACCGCGAAAGACAGGATGCCCGCGCTGTCGTCCGGCCCGAACAGGCGGATACTGTTCATGCCATCCAATGCCGTCCGCGCCTTCGCCACCAGCGCACATTCATGGGCATGGATGACATCCAGCCCGATCGCCTGCACATAATCGATCGCGGCGGAAAGCCCGACGACCCCGGTGATATGCGGCGTCCCCGCCTCGAACCGGGTGGGCGCGGGGGCGTAGGTCGTCTTTTCGAATGTCACCTTGTCTATCATCGACCCGCCCCCCTGATAGGGCGGCATCGCGTCGAGCAATTCCTTGCGGCCCCACAGCACGCCGATACCGGTCGGGCCATAGAGCTTGTGCGCGGAAAAGACGTAGAAATCGCAGTCCATCGCTGCCACATCGACGGCCAGCCGCGGCACCGCCTGGCACCCGTCGATCAATATCTTCGCGCCAACCATATGGGCGATATCGGCGGCGCGGCGCACGTCCAGCACACTGCCTAGCACGTTCGACACATGGGCCAGCGCGACCATCCGATGGCGCGGCGTCATCATCGCCCGCATAGCATCCAGATCGATCCGGCCGTCGTCGGTCAACGGCACGACGTCGATATGCGCGCCGACCTTCTCCGCCACCATCTGCCACGGCACGATATTGCTGTGATGCTCAAGGCAAGACAGCAGGATGCGATCGCCCGCCTGCAACTGCGTCCCCGCCCAGCATATCGCGACCAGGTTGATCCCCTCGGTCGCGCCGCGGACATAGACGATCTCGCTGTCCGACGCCGCGCCGATAAAGCCCGCAACCTTCCGCCGCGCCGCTTCATAGGCCAGCGTCATGTTCGCCGAGCGCTCATAGACGCCGCGATGGACCGTCGCATAATCCGGCCCATAGGCGCGCGCGATCGCATCGATCACCGCATTGGGTTTCTGCGCAGTGGCGGCGCTGTCAAGATAATGCCAGTCTCCCACACCGGGGAAATCATCCCGCAGCCGCAAGGTCTGGGCGAGATCGGTCATACCAGCGCCTCCAACTTGGCGATCGCGGCGGCTTCCAGCCCATCCTTCACGGCCTCGTCCGCCACATCGTCGAACACGCCCGCGACGAAGGATCGCAGCAGCAGCGTCTTGGCCGTCGCCGGGTCCATGCCGCGCGACGCCATGTAGAACAGCGCCGCCTTGTCCAGTTCGCCCACGGTCGCGCCATGGGCGCATTTCACGTCGTCGGCGAAGATTTCCAGCTCCGGCTTGGCGTTCGCCGTGGCCGTCCGGTCCAGCAACATCGCTTTCACCGACTGAAACGCGTCGGTCCGCTGCGCATCGCGCGCGACATTGATGCTGCCAAGGTAGCTGCCGGTCGCGCGACCGCCCAAAATAGACCGGATGGTCTGGCCGCTGGTCGAATCGGGCTTGGCGTGGGTGACGCTGGTGATGATCTCCAACGTCTGGTCGCCGCCGCCCAATATCGCGCCGTTCAGCTCGAAATGCGCATGGCTGCCGATCGTCACATGAAAGGTCACCCGCCCCAGCCTGCCGCCGATATTGAGCACATGAAAATCGCACCGCGCCCCGTCCGCTATGGTGATGACATACTCATGCACCGCCGCAGCGCCGTCGGCCGCATCCTGCAACAGATGATGGCGCGCGGTTTCGCCCGCCGCCACGTCGATCCGCGTCGGCGCAGGCAAAGGCCATATTGAGGCGACCGCCTCGACATCACTATAGCGCCAGTCTTCCTGGCGGCGGGTTGGCAGAGCAAGAGCGTTCACGCTGCCACCACCTCGGCATAGCCTTCGCGCTCCAGCTCCAGCGCCAGTTCCGGCCCGCCCGACTTCACGATCCGGCCGCCCGCCAGCACATGCACAAAGTCCGGCTTCACATAATCGAGCAGCCGCTGATAATGGGTGATGAGCAGCACCGCCCTGTCGGGCTTGCGCATGATCGCGTTGATCCCCGCGCCCACGATCTTCAAGGCGTCGATGTCCAGGCCGCTGTCGGTTTCATCCAATATGGCCAGCTTGGGGTCAAGGATGCCCATCTGCACCATTTCGGCCCGCTTCTTCTCGCCGCCCGAAAAGCCGACATTCACCGGCCGCTTGAGCATCTCCATGTCAAGGCCCAGCAGCGCAGCCTTCTCCTTGGCCAGCCGGATGAACTCGCCACCATTCAATTCCTTCTCGCCCCGCGCCCGCTTCTGCGCATTCAGGCTCTCGCGCAGGAATTGCAGGTTGGACACGCCCGGAATCTCGACCGGATATTGAAAGCCCAAAAACAGCCCCGCCGCCGCGCGCTCATGCGGCTCCATGTCGAACAGGTCCGCGTCCTCGAAGGTCGCGGTACCGCCCGTCACGTCATAACCCGGCCGTCCGCCCAGCGTGTAGGCCAGCGTCGATTTGCCCGCGCCGTTCGGCCCCATGATCGCATGGATTTCACCCGCGTTGATGGTCAGCGACAATCCCTTCAGGATCGCCTTGCCGTCAATCTCATTGGTCAGTTGGTCGATGTTAAGCATCTCTTATCCCTCATGCGCGCGCTGGAGCGTCCGCGCGGTCCAGAACGCCATGTCGCGCACATCGCCCGGCGCGGGGAACAGCGTGTCGATATAGCGCTTCACCGGCATATAGGGCCACCAGTCGGCCTCGCCCTCCGGCGGACCTTTCTCCAGCAGCGCGACGACAAACTCGCTGACCGGCCCCATACGCGCCAGATTGGGCGCCTTGGCCTTATGGAACGCCTTGTCCTTGCGCAGCTTCTCGGTCATCGCGGCATCGGCCTTTTGCAGCGCCTCGCGGCTCTGCGCCTCATAAGCGTCCAGATCGCCGAACTCGGCCCGCGCGCGCGGCTCCAACTCGCCCTCTTCCAGCTCATAATCCTCGGTCAGGATACGGATCGCGGCAGTCCATGACTGGCCATTGCCGACATCCTCCGCGAAATCCGCGAGGGCATCCTGAATATCGTCTTCGTCGCTCAAAATTCTTATCCTTTCAAACCGCAGAAAAGCACGTCCGCGTTAGCGTGCATGTATCATTCCGTCGGCGTCTTGGTGCAGCCCAACCCTGCCCAATATCTCGTTTATCTTCTCAAAATCATCATCCGCCTGGGCTGCCTCGTAGGCTGCCAGCAACCCAGCAGCGAAGAGCCGCTCGTTGACCGTCATCCTGGCGAACGCATCAACCAACCGACCCCTCCAGCGAAATCCCCAGCAACTTCTGCGCCTCGACCGCAAACTCCATCGGCAACTGTTGCAGCACCTCCCGCGCAAACCCGTTCACGATCAAACTCACCGCGCTCTCCGCATTCAGCCCGCGCTGCATCGCATAGAAGAGTTGGTCGTCGCTGATCTTGCTCGTCGTCGCCTCATGCTCGATCTGCGCGCTGGGGTTCTTCACCTCGATATAGGGCACGGTATGCGCGCCGCACTGGTCGCCCAGCAACAGGCTGTCGCACTGGGTGAAATTGCGCACCCCTTCCGCCCCCGGCGCCACACGCACCAGCCCGCGATAAGTATTGTTCGATCGCCCGGCCGAAATCCCCTTCGACACGATGGTCGACCGCGTGCCTTTACCGTTATGGATCATCTTGGTCCCGGTATCGGCCTGCTGCCTGTTATTCGTCAGCGCGACAGAATAGAACTCACCCACGCTATTCTCGCCGTTCAGCACACAGGACGGATATTTCCACGTAATCGCCGACCCGGTTTCCACCTGCGTCCACGACACCTTGCTGTTCTTGCCCTGGCATAGCGCGCGCTTGGTGACGAAATTATAGATGCCGCCCTTCCCGTCCGCGTCGCCGGGATACCAGTTCTGGACGGTGGAATATTTGATCTCGGCGTCGTCCAGCGCGACCAGCTCCACGACGGCGGCGTGCAACTGATTCTCGTCGCGCATCGGCGCGGTGCAGCCTTCGAGGTAGGAGACATAAGACCCCTCGTCCGCGACGATCAGCGTCCGCTCGAACTGGCCGGTATTTTCCGCGTTGATGCGGAAATAGGTGGACAATTCCATCGGGCAACGCACCCCCTTGGGGATATAAACGAACGTCCCGTCGGAAAAGACCGCGCAGTTCAAAGTGGCGAAATAATTGTCGTGCATCGGCACGATCTTGCCCATCCACTTCTTCACCAGGTCGGGATATTCGCGCACCGCTTCGCTGATCGAGCGGAAGATGACGCCCGCTTCCTCCAGCTCCTTGCGGAAGGTGGTGGCGACCGACACGCTGTCGAACACCGCGTCCACCGCGATCCGACGGCTCCCCTTCACCCCGGCCAGCATTTCCTGCTCAGCGATGGGGATGCCCAATTTCTTATAGGTGGCGAGGATTTCGGGGTCGACCTCGTCGAGCGAATCCAGCTCCACCTTCTTCTTGGGCTCGGCGTAATAATAGGCGTCCTGATAGTCGATCGGCGGCACGTTCAGCTTGGCCCAGTCGGGCGGCGTCATCGTCTTCCACATCGCGAACGCCTTCAGCCGCCAGTCGAGCAGCCATTGCGGCTCTTTCTTCTTGGCCGAAATGAAGCGGACCGTATCCTCGTTCAGCCCCTTGGGCGCGAAATCCTGCTCGATATCGCTTGCCCAGCCATGTTCGTAGGTGGACGCGCGATCCGCCGCATCCTGCGCTTCCTGGTTGCGAACGGTGGTGATTTGTTCGGTCATGCCATTTCTCTGCTAAGGCTGGCGATCGTCACGCCGGCCAGGGCCGATCGGATCGCTTCATTGGCCACGTTCATGTGCGGGCGGATGCGGCAGTCGGTTTCCAGGTTGCAATCATGCGCGCCCAGTTCGTTGCAGGCGGTCATGGCGATCGGTCCCTCGACCGCCTCCACCACATCGGCCAGCGTGATCGTCGCGGGCGGACGCGACAGCCGCACGCCGCCGCCGGTGCCCCGGCTCGATTCGAGCAATCCCGCCGCCGACAGCCGGCTCACCAGCTTCTGCGCGGTGGGCAGCGGGATACCGGTTTCGGCCGAAAGCGTGGTCGCGTTCATCTTCGCCGCGCCGCAATGGCGCGCCGCAGCGGACATCAACACGACCGCATAGTCAGCGAAGCTCGATAATTTCATATCAATTGCGAACCATTCTCAAATCGGACTGATTCCATCCGATTGAGCGCATGTGGTCCTGCGGCCGCGGTTAATCAAGGCATTTTTGCGTCGAAAAGGCGCAGAACGACGCGCTTCGCATAATCCGTTCGGGCCAAGCCTGTCTTAGCCTCCCGCTTGTCTTCCGGGCGTGTAGCCCTTCGACAGGCGCAGGGGGAACGGATAGGACGCTGTTCTGAACGCCTTAACTCAATCGGTTGAGCACCGCCACGTCGCCGCCCAGCGATCGCCGCAGCAACGTCAATTGCGCCACCGCCGAAGGCTCGGTCTGCAACTGGTGCGGGGTCAGGCCGATGAAATGCTTGATCTCCCGGATGAAGTGCGACTGGTCGTAAAAGCCGCCTTCCTCGCATAATTGCTGCCAGCTTTCCCCATCCAGCGCGATTCGCGCCGAACAGCGCAGCGCCCGATATTTGCGCGCCAATAATTTGGGCGGGGCGCCATAATATTTGTTCGCCAGCCTGGCGAGCTGGCGGGGCGACAGGCCAGTGGTTTCGGCCAGTATCTCGATCCGCGGCGACCCTTCGTCCATCAGCCATGCGTCGATCGCCGCCAGCAATTCCCAGGTCGCCGGGCGCAACGGCCGAGTCAGCCGCCCCAATTCGCTCCAGCACAGCGCCGCCATCGCGTCGGCGTCGTCGCCCAGCGCGCGCAACCCGTCCAGCAACCGGGCATAGGCGTCGCCCCGTTCGGCCGCCAAGTCGCACAGCCCGTCCGCCAGTTCACTGGCGTCGCCGCCATGCAACGCCAGCCAGCCGGCGGGCAGCAGCGAAATGCCCACCACCCGCGCCGGCCGGTCCAGCTCGAACCGGGTCGCCCCCATCGTCGGCCCCAGCAGGCAGACGTCGGGGGTCGCAACGACGGCACCGTCCTGAAAATGATAATGGCCGCTGCCATCCAGCATCAGCCGCAATTGCGGCACGTCGGCGCGGGTGACGTCGGCGTAACGATCGGCCGACACGGTGAAATAATAAAGCGATCCGAAATAGGCGCGCAGAGGCGCGGGCGGCGCGAAATAGCGCAGCCGCACAGGCCCCTGTGCGGCATCGACCGTGTAGGACAAAGGCCCGCGGCCATCCGGCAACGCGACTAAGCGCGCCATATTATCGCTATGTTGCGACCCCATGTTTTCACCCCTGCCGGGCACTATGCGCCAACGCAGGCGCAGCGCAAGCGGCGCCATGAAAATATGGTAAAGTTTTTCGACACCTAGCGTTGAAATGCGTAAAAAATGACCCGGCGGTTTGCACCGCCGGGTCAGTAAAAGGTCTCATTGGCCATAGGCCAGAGAGCCTTCGGGTCGCAAAGGGGCTTTACGCCCGAATCACAGCAACTTTATTGGACGAAACGGACATTTTTGGCGCGCAAACGGTTCCATTCATGACGTTTCTTGTCATGAAATAACCTTGTTGCCGATCTGTTGCCGCATGGCCACAGCGACTCGACGCGCCGATGGTCCGCTGGCATAGGCTGGAGCCATGTCTTACCGCCTGATCCGCCCGCTGCTGTTCGCCCTGGATGCCGAACGCGCCCACCATCTTTCGATCGCCGCCTTGCGGCTGATGCCGACCGCCGCGCCGCTTGGCGTCGATCCGATGCTGGAGACGGTGGTGGCGGGAATCCGCTTCCCCAACCCGGTGGGCCTGGCCGCGGGCTATGACAAGGACGGCCGGATTGCGCACAAGATGCATGGCCTGGGCTTTGGCTTCGCCGAACTGGGCACGCTGACCCCGCTCGCGCAGCCGGGCAATCCCCAGCCGCGCCTGTTCCGACTGGTCGAGGACCGCGCCGTCATCAATCGCTTCGGCTTCAACAATGGCGGCCAGGGCGCCGCGGCGGACCGCATCGCCCGCTATCGCCGGCCCGTGAGCAGCGGCGGCCCGGTGATCGGCATCAATATCGGCGCGAACAAGGACGCGACGGCCGCCGGGCGCGGCATCGCCGACTATGTGACCGGTGTCACCTGCATGGCCCCGCTGGCCGACTATCTCACCGTCAACATCTCCTCCCCCAACACGCCGGGCCTGCGCGCGCTGCAGGGCCGCGCCGCATTGGACGACCTGTTGTCGGCGGTGATGGCGGCGCGCGGGGCGGGAACCACCCCCATTTTCCTCAAGGTCGCGCCTGATCTGGAACCGGCCGATGTCGAGGATATCACCGCCGCCTGCATCGACCATCGCGTCGATGCGCTGATCGTGTCCAACACCACCTTGTCGCGCCCGGCGTTGCGTTCCCCCCATGCGAGCGAAACGGGCGGCCTGTCGGGCGCACCGCTGACCGACCTGTCGCTGGCGCGGCTCAAGGACTTCCACCGTCTCGCAGGCGCGCGCCTGCCGTTGATCGGCGTAGGCGGCATCACCAACGCGGAACAAGCCTACGCCCGCATCCGCGCCGGCGCGTCGCTGGTCCAACTCTACAGCGCACTTGTCTATGAAGGGCCGTATCTGGCCAAGCGGATCAATGCGGGCCTCAAAAGGCTCATGACCCGCGACGGGGTCAAGACAATGGCCGACCTGGTCGGCGTAGACGCGAAATAGAATCAGGCGGCATGAACCCCGCCGTCGGTCATGGGCGTTGGTGGGGCATGAGCGACACGATCGAGACCCTGCGGCATAAAATGGAAGCGGCCGCGCGCGCGCTGGATTTCGAAGAAGCGAAACGGTGCCGGGACAAGATCAGTCTGATGCGGGGCGGCGCCTCGGCGGAAGACGCGGCACAGGCTGAAGTGGACGGACTTCATCGCCAGAAACCCGGAGCCATGGGCCTTGGCACCAGCCGACAGCGCGTTGCGCCGCCCCCCGGCTGGACGCCGCCTGCCAAGCCTGATCCGATGACGGCCGGACGCAGCATGCGGGGCAAGCCGCGAAAATGACGAAGACGGCGCGCGAAATGACGCTGACGCTGCTTGGCGCTCGCCATGAAGGCGCGACGATATGTCCCAGCGAGGTTGCACGGGCGATCGCAGCCGATGGCGATTGGCGAGGGGCGATGCCGACGGTCCATGCCGCGATCGACGGGTTGGTGGCCGACGGAATTGTCCGGCTGAGCTGGAAAGGGAAGCCTCTCGACTGCCGCGCAGGCCCCTATCGCATCGCGATCGGCGACAAAGATCTGGGCGACCCCTGACGTCTGGCCAACGCCATCCTAAAAATTCGTCGCCCCAGACAAAGGGTTGCCGCGCGCAACGCAATGGCTAGGGTGGATGTCATGCTTCCCCGCCTTTCGCGCCTGCTGGCCTCGCTCGCCCTCATCCCCACCCCCGCCGTCGCCCGCGCGCCGGTGTCGACGAACGCCACCGTGTCCGCCGCCGATCCGCGCGCGGCGCAGGCGGGGCAGGCAATATTGCGCCAGGGCGGCAGCGCCACCGACGCGGCGATCGCGATGATGCTGACGCTCAACGTCGTGGAACCGCACAATAGCGGCATCGGCGGCGGCGGTTTCCTGATGCATCATGACGGCGCGACCGGGCAGCTCGAATCCATCGACGGCCGCGAAACCGCCCCCGCCGCGGCACGGCCGGACCGCTTCATGGGCGCAGACGGCAAGCCCCTGCCCTTCATGCAAGCCTGGCCGGGCGGCTATTCGGCCGGCGTGCCGGGCAATCTGCGCCTGGCGTGGGACGCGCATAAAAAATGGGGCAAGCTGCCCTGGGCGGACCTCTTCGCGCCAGCGATCCGCTATGCGCAGGACGGCTTCGTGCTGGGTGAACGCACCGCCACCGCCCTGCGCGCGACCCAAGGCATCTGGGCCGACTTTCCAGAAATCCAGAAGCTCTTCTGGGTGAACGGCGCCCCGCCCCCGGTCGGCACGACGCTCAAGAATCCGCCGCTCGCCGCCCTGTTCAAACGGATCGCGGCGGAGGGACCGGACGCTTTCTATACCGGCGAAAACGCCCGCCTCATCAGCGATGCTGTCACCAACGCGCCCAAAAACCCGGTGCCGATGACGGAAGCTGACCTCGCGGCCTACAAGGCGCAACCGCGCAAGCCGGTGTGCGGCCACTACCGCATCTACACCGTCTGCGGCATGGGACCGGCCTCGGCTGGCGGCGTCACCGTGCTGGAAATTCTCGGCATGGTCGAGCGCTTCCCGCTTCGCCAATGGGGCAAGGACGATCCGCGCTCATGGCACGTCATCGGCGAAGCGATGCAACTCGCCTATGCCGATCGCGAAACATGGCTGGGCGACCCGGACTTCGTATCCGTGCCGGTCAGCGGCATGATCGACCCCGCCTATCTCAAACAGCGCTCGTCGCTTATCCGCCTGAACAAGGCGCTCACCGCCTACACGCCCGGCACCCCGCCCGGCGCGCAACCGCGCACCGCCGCGTTGCCCCAGCCCGAAAGCGGCACCAGCCATTTCGTCGCGGTCGATCGCAACGGCGACATCGCCGCCTGGACATCCACCATCGAAAGTTTCTTCGGCAGCCAGTTGATCGCCAACGGCGTGATCCTGAACAATGAACTGACCGATTTCAGCTTTACCCCCGAAAAGGACGGCAAGCCCGTCGCCAACCGGGTGGAGCCAGGCAAGCGCCCGCTCTCCTCCATGTCGCCCACCATCGTCTATGACGCCAGCGGCACGCCCATCTTCACCGTCGGCGCGGCGGGCGGCAAGACCATCATCATGCAGGTCGCCAAGGCGCTGATCGCCCATTTCGACTGGGGCCTGTCGGCGCAGGAGTCGATCGCCCACGGCCTCCTCTTCTTCAATGGCGAAGGGCTGGTGCTGGAACAGGGCACGTCGCTCGAAGCCATGAAGGCCCCGTTGGAGAAACTCGGCCACCGTGTCAGCATCAACCGCATGGGGCTCAAAGCCAACGCGGCGGAACGTCTGTCCGACGGCCATTGGCAGGGCGCCGCCGACCCGCGCAGCCCTGGGGTTTCGTTACAGGAGTGAAGGTGCAAACTCCGTTCGGTTCGAGCTTGTCGAACCGAACGGAGGCAGCATTTACCCCTTCAAATCCAGTCCCGCCACGTTGAAGTCGAACGGCGCGGTCGCATCCTTCGGTCCCACCACCAGGTCGATCTTCACGCTCTTGGCGTCTTTTATCGCCTCATAGGCACCCTGCGACGGCGCGATGGTGATGCCGTCCTTGGCCTGCGTCATCCGCCCCTTCCATTCATGCCGCTTGCCATCGTCAGTTGTCGCGGTGACATGGCAGTCGGACAGGTCGCAGGTAAAGGGCGCGCCCACCAGCTTGACCGTCACGTCCGCCGTCCCCTGGTCCAGCGGCTGGACGAGCAGCACCGAAAATGTGTCGGGCGCAGTCATCGTCTGCACACTGTTGACACTGCCGATATAAGCGACCTTGGCCTTCCCGGCCTCTCCGCCTTCATATTTCCACACCTGGCCGATCTGCTCGCGCTGGCTCGGTTCCTTGGCCTTGTCCGAACAGGCCGCGAGCGTCGCGACCGCCGCAATCATTAGAATGGCGCGCATCGCCTCATTCCTTCCCATATAGTTACGGAAGGATAATGTCTGAATCGGCCTGCGGTTTCCTATGCGGCGTAACGGGCCGCGGTATCGCGGATCAGCGCGATCATGTTGGGGATGCCCTGGGTCCGGTTGGAACTGAGCTGGTTCTTGAGGTCGAACGGCACCAGCGCACCCTCGATATCGGTCGCGCTGATTGCATCGGGCGCGCGGTCCTGCACGGTCAGCAGCACCAGCGCGATGATCCCCTTGGTGATCGCGGCATTGCTGTCCGCCAGGAAATGCAGCCGCCCGTCATCCAATACCGTGGGATAGACCCACACCGCCGCCGAACAGCCGCGCACCAACGTCGCATCGGTCTTGAGCGCATCGGGCATGTCCTCCAGTCCGCGCCCCAGGTCGATCAGCAGCCGATAGCGATCGTCCGCATCGAGAAATGCATATTCTTCCTGAAGATCGGCAAGATTGGGCTGGTCGGTCATGCCCGCCATATAGGGGCAAATGCCAAAAGCGGAACCCGTTTAGCACCCATTCAGAACTATCGTCGGGATAGAGCTGGTCGACATTTCGTTCAGGTGGAGCCGAAAAGCGTGATGTTCGAGCACCCTGAAACGAGGCACGTGACTCGTTTCAGCGCAGCATACTCAAAGTACGTGAGTACCGGAGCGCAGTACAGCGCGCTTTGCAGGCCCGCCTGGGCGGAATGTCGATCAGCTCGCGATCTTGCACCCCTTGGCCGCCGCCTGCCCGCGCAGATAGCCGCGCCGCGCAACCCCTGCCGTCACCGCCGCCTCCAAGCGCCGCTCGGCCGGAGCCGCGCCGCTGATCTCGCGCACCAGCCCGCGGAAGGGGATGAGCGAATTGACGATCGTCTTGCCGACCGCCTCGGCGATCTTCCCCGTGCGATTCTCGTTCGCCTTCGCGCCGACGGTGAAATCCTCGCCCAGCACGGCGTTCAACTCGTCCAGCGAAGCCTTCAGCCCCTTGCACGTCCGCGATGGCGGCGCGGCATAGGGATTCTCCACCGCCTTCAGCAAGACGGGGGGAATCTCCTGCTTGTCGATGCCGATGTCGCGCGCGGGCTGGGTCGCGATATTCCCGGCCTTGTCCAGCGTGCCGTCGCGGCGCTTGTCCGGTTCCTGCTTGGCCTGATCCGGCTTGGGCGCCTCCTGGGCCAGCGCAGCACCCGGCAGCATCAACATCACGGCAATGGCGGTCGTCGTAAATTTCATGATAGTCCTCCCGGCCGACCAAACCAGCGACGGGCCATGTCGGTTCCAAGGCGAAACGATTGTCGCGCAAGACAATGTCGCACCCCCGCGCTATGCGACGGGCTCCATCCCGCAGGAGATATGTCTTGTCCCGATCCGATGCGCGCCTCACTATCGCCTCGTCCACCATCTCCGCCGCCATCGATCCGCTGGGCGCGGAACTCTGGTCCTTGCAGGACGCCGCCGGCCGCGAGTTGATGACCGACGCCGATCCGCGCTGGTGGACCGGCCATGCGCCCTTGCTCTTCCCCTTCGTCGGCCGATCGCGCGGCGACATCTATCGGCTGGACGGCCGCGACTATCCGATGCCCCAGCACGGCTTCGCCCGCCGCAGCATCTTCCTGCCCGTCGAACAGGACGAGGATCGGCTGGTGCTGCGGCTGGAGGCGGACCACGAAACGCGCGCCGTCTATCCCTTCGACTTCCGTCTCGACATGGCTTTCGCGTGCGACGGGGCGACCCTGCACATGACCGCGACCGTCACCAACCGCGGCGAAACGGCCATGCCCTTCAGCTTCGGCTATCACCCTGCCTTCGCCTGGCCCCTGCCCTATGGCGGCGCGGTCGAGGATCATCGCATCATCTTTGAAGCGCCCGAACCCGCCCCGATCCGCAAGGTCGGCGCCGAACCCGGCCTGATCGCCCGCGAACCCTTCGCGTCGCCAGTGGACGGCGACACGCTCGTCCCGACCCATGAAATGTTCGAAGGCGACGCTCTGATCTGGGACGATCTCGCCAGCCGCTCGCTGACCTGGGGCGCGCCGGGCCAGCCGCATCTCAAGATCGATTTCCCCGACACCCCCTGGCTCGGCCTCTGGCAGAAACCCGGCGCCCATTATCTCTGCGTCGAACCCTGGGCCGGCATGGCCGACCTTGTGGGCTTTACCGGCGATGTCTGGGACAAGCAGGGCATCCTATGCCTGCTGCCGGGCGACAGCCGATCCTTCCGCATGGACGTCAGCCTGATTGGCGACTAAGTAGCCCGCTTTCCGCTCGTCCTGAGTAGCCGCTGAGCCTGTCGAAGCGGCGTATCGAAGGATGGGTTTCGCGCGCGTGCTTCGATATGGGCCTTCGCCATGCTCAGTCCCTACTCAGCACGAACGGCCGTTGTTATTGCTGGAACTGACATGACCATCCCATCCCGCCGCACCTTCGCGATCATTTCCCACCCGGACGCGGGCAAGACCACGCTGACCGAAAAGCTGCTGCTCGAAGGCGGCGCCATCCACCTTGCGGGCGAAGTCAAGGCGCGTGGCCAGAACCGCCGCGCCCGCTCCGACTGGATGAAGATCGAGCAGCAGCGCGGCATTTCCGTCACCTCCTCGGTCATGACGTTCGAGCGGACTCGCGACGGCGAAACCATCACCTTCAACCTGCTCGACACGCCGGGCCATGAAGATTTCAGCGAAGACACCTATCGCACCCTGACCGCCGTGGACTCCGCCGTCATGGTGATCGATGCGGCCAAAGGCATCGAGCCGCAGACGCGCAAGCTGTTCGAAGTCTGCCGCCTGCGCAACGTCCCCATCATCACCTTCGTCAACAAGGTCGATCGCGAAGGCCGCGAAACCTTCGGCCTGCTCGATGAAGTCGCCGACCAGTTGCAACTCGATGTCTGCCCGATGAGCTGGCCTGCGGGCATGGGCGGCGAGTTCGAAGGGATCTACGACTTCGCCACCAACCGCCTGATGCAGCCTGTCGGCCCGTCCAAGGAGTTTGACGGCACCCGCCACCAGTTCACCGGCCTCGACGATCCGAAGCTGGCCGATTTCCTCAGCCCCCACGCGTTGGAGAAACTGCGCGAAGAAGCCGAACTGTCGCAGGGCGGCTATGCAAGCTTCGACCTCGACCGCTATCGCGCAGGCGACCTGACCCCGGTCTATTTCGGCTCCGCGCTCAAATTGTTCGGCGTCACCGAACTGATCGACGCGCTGGCCGCCCACGCCCCGCCGCCCCGCGCCCAGCCTGCCGAACCGGCCGCGATCGAGCCGGACAATAGCGAAGTGACCGGCTTCATCTTCAAGGTGCAGGCCAATATGGACCCCATGCACCGTGACCGCATCGCCTTCATGCGGCTCGTCTCCGGCAAGTTCAAACGCGGCATGAAGCTGACGCCATCCGGCTCCGGCAAGCCGCTCGCCGTCCACTCGCCGATCCTCTTCTTCGCGCAGGACCGCGAACTGGCCGACGAAGCCTTCCCCGGCGACATCATCGGCATCCCCAATCATGGCGCGCTGCGCGTGGGCGATACGCTGTCCGAAAAGCCCGGCCTGCGCTTCACCGGCCTGCCCAATTTCGCGCCGGAAATCCTGCGCCGCGTCCAGCTGAAAGACCCGACCAAGACCAAGCAGCTGCGCAAGGCGCTGGACGACCTGTCCGAAGAGGGCGTGATCCAGGTTTTCTACCCCGAAATCGGCAGCAACTGGATCGTCGGCGTGGTCGGCCAGCTCCAGCTTGAAGTGCTGATCTCCCGCCTGGAGGCCGAATATAAGGTCGCCGCGGGCCTCGAACAGTCGCCCTTCGACACCGCCCGCTGGATTAGCGGCGATGAAGCCGCGCTCAAGGAACTGGTCACCCATAATGTCAGCAACATGGCCAAGGACCGCGACGGCGCCCTCGTCTTCATGGCCCGCAGCGCCTGGGACATCGGCTACCAGCAGGAACGCCACCCCAAGGTGAAATTCAGCGCCACGAAAGAGCGTTAGAAAGCCAACGTGCTCCCGCGAAGGCGGGAGCCCAGTTCCATCGGCAGAGCTGGGTTCCCGCCTTCGCGGGAACACGCCGCCTATTGATGCACAAAATTCATGAATGGCGCTATTGCTTCCGCCCATTCACGAAAACGATCCTATCGCTACAACTGTCGCACTCCCTGTCTCAAACGATGGCCCGGCCACCCCGCACCCACGCCTTTCCGTTCGCCCTGAGCCTGTCGAAGGGCATGGCTGAGCGAAGCCGAAGCCCCACCGGAATATGGCGTTACGCCGCCACCCAATCCTTGCGCAGCGCCCGGCCCGCCAGCGCCATGAACAGCCCCGCGAGCAGATAAAAGCCCAGCGCCGCAACGATCGCATAGCGCAGCGCCTCGACCCCATAGGTCGGCGTCAGCGCATCGGACAGCGCCCCGACGCTCCAGCTACCCAACCCCAATCCGACCAGATTGTTGATGAGCAGGAAGCTCGCCGCCGCGCTCGCTCGCATATGCGGCGGCACCAGATGCTGGACGGCGGTCAGAACCGGTCCCAGCCAGACATAGACCAACGCCTGCGGGATCAGGAACAGGACGAAGGCGGCGGTGACGCTGCCTGACAACACGCCCACGACGAACAAGGGCATCCCCACGACATAGCTGACCGCCGGCACCCAGGCATAATAGGCCTTGTCCCTGCCCCCCATGGCGTCGCCCAGCCAGCCGCCCAGCAGCACCCCCGCTACCCCGCCGATCAGCAGCAGCCCGCCCAGAAACTGCCCCGCCCCCATCAGGTCCAGGCCGAAACTGCGCATCAGCAGGCTGGGCAGCCAGAAGGCCACGCCATAGCCGCACATCGAACTGCACGCCGCACCCAGAGCCAGCATCCAGAAGCTGCGCTTGGCCGCGAGGATGCCGAACACCGCCGACACCGGCACCGCATCCTTGGCTTGGCTGGGCCGCGCCGGCTCGCGCACCACCAGCCCGAAAAACGGCGCGATCAGGATGCCCATGATGCCCACCGCGATGAAGGCCGTGCGCCACTCCACCGCCTGCGCGATATAGCCGCCCAGCAGCACGCCACCCGCCGACCCCAGCGGAATACCCAGCGAATAGATCGACAGCGCCCGCGCTCGCTGATGCTGCGGGAAAGTGTCGGAGATCACGGCATAGGATGGCGCGACGCCGCCCGCCTCGCCTACGCCCACGCCGATGCGGAACAGGAACATCTGGGTGAAGCTGGTCGCGATCCCGCACAGCGCCGTAAAGCCGCTCCAGATGGCAAGGCTGACGGTAATAACCCAGGTCCGGCTGGTCCGGTCCGCCAGCAGCGCCAACGGGATCGCCAGCGTCGAATAGAGCAAAGCAAAGGCGATCCCGCCCAGCGCGCCAAGCTGCGTATCGCTCAGCCCCAACTCCGCCTTGATCGGCCCAGCGAGGATGCCGAGGATCTGCCGGTCGAGAAAGTTGAACGTATAGACCAGCAGCAGCATCGCCAGCACGACGCCGCGATAGGCGGGGGATGCGGAAGGGGTAGATCGGTCGGTCATGATGCTTTCACCCATCTCCGTTCAGTTCGAGCTTGTCGAGAACCGTTGCGCAAGGGTTCTCGACAAGCTCGAACCGAACGGAGATGGGATGGGATCAGAACTTCACCGTTCCGGTCAAGAACACCTGCCGCGGATTGCCATAAAAGGCCGTCAGAGTCCCCTCCCGGCCCAGCGTCGGCGTCGGGAAACCCGCCGCATTGTTGATGATCGCCCCCGTCACCGCGTTGGCGCCCACGAAGGTATAGCCCGACGTCTTATACTCCTTGTCCAGCAGGTTCTTGCCATGCAGCCCCAGCGTCCAGCGATCGTCGGGCGCGGTATAGACGATGCTGGCGTCCCACAGCGCAAAGCCCTTCTGGTCGATATAGGGGTTGGGGATTTCGAACTGATAGGTCTTGCTGCGCCACGACACCGTGCTGCCCAGATAGAGGCTGCCCGCCCCCACCGGCGCGGTATAGCCCAACGTGCCGCTCGCGGTCCATTTGGGCGTATTCTGCACCTCCCGATTGGCCGCCACATCGGTCGGGACGCCCCCGATATTGGTGATGTATTCGCGATATTCCGCGTCGATATAGCCGATAGCGGTGGACAGGTTCAGGCGGTCGCCGCCCATCAGCATGTCGCGGCCCAGCCGCGCATTGCTTTCGAACTCCAGCCCCTTGAACCGCGCCTTGCCCGCATTGGACACCACCCCGCAGAAGGACGGGATGCCGCCGACCGAGCAGGCGACCGATCCGGGGATCTGCACGTCCTTATAGTCGGCATAGAAGCCCGCGACCGCCACATACAGCGCGCCGTCCATGAAATTGCCCTTGTAGCCGACCTCATAGCTATCGACGCTTTCGGGGCGGAAGCTCAGGAACGCAGCGATCTCGCTGTCCTGGCGGATACCGTCGCTATTGAGGTCGGGCGCGTTGACGCCTACCCCGCGCGGGTCGAAACCGCCGCCCTTAAAGCCCTGCGCATAGCTGGCATAGATATTATGGTCGGGTGTCGGCTTGAAGCTGACGGAAAAGCGGGGCGTGAATTTCTTATATTCGCGCTCCCCGTTGAAGTTGGTGCCCGGCGCGCCGAACGCCACGCCCGCGCCGCCGAACAGCGGCGATCCGCCACCCAGATAATTTTGCCGCAAGATGTCGGCCCGTCGCTTGTCCCAGGTATAGCGACCGCCCGCCGAGATGCTCAGTTGCTGCGAAATGTCGAAAGTGAAATCGCCGAACACCGCATAGGTTTCGGTATCGACATCGGCCTGTGTATAGGCAGTCAGGCCGGGAACGGTGGTGAACAGCCGCACATCGAACGCGGTGTCGGCCTTCGCATCCAGATAGTAGAAGCCGACCATGCCGTGCAGCGGACCCTGGTCGTAAAGCAGCTGGAATTCCTGGCTCAACTGCTCGTTGAAGTAAAAGGCAGGGACATCGACATCGACCGCGGGCAGCGCGTCGAAATCGATCGGCGATGCGCTGTCATCCTTGCGCCAGGCGCTGATCGACCGCAGCGTCACCGCGTCGGACAGTTCCGCCGTGATGTTCATCGAAAGCCCGTAGGATTTCACATATTGCTTGGGGTCGCTGAGGCCACCACGCGTGTCGAACACATCGTCTAGCACCGGCGCGCCCGACAACTGGCCGGGGATCAGGCGGTGGCCACCGCGCGCGCTGCTATTATCCTTGGTATAGTCGCCGGTAATGCGCATCAGCACCGGCTGGCCATAGCCGCCCATTTCGAACGTGGCGCGCCCGGCCCAGACATCCTTGTTATAATTCTCGTCCCCGGTGGTCAGGTTGTCGCCAAAGCCGCCGCGCGACAGCCGGGCAAAGGCGCCACCGACGCGGATCAGGTCGCCGATCGGCGCGGACGCGCTGATGATGCCATCGGCCTGGTCATAGCTGCCATAGGTGCCCTTCAGCTTCAGCGCGAATTCCTGCGGCAGCATCTTGGTCACATATTTGACCGCGCCGCCGATCGTGTTGCGCCCATAAAGCGTCCCCTGCGGCCCGCGCAGCACCTCAATCCGCTCGACATCGTAAATGTCCAGGATCGCGCCCTGCGGCCGGTTGAGATAGACATCGTCCAGATAGATGCCCACGCCCTGTTCAAAGCCCGACACCGGGTCCTGCTGCCCCACGCCGCGGATGAAGGCCGTCAGCGTCGAATTGGTGCCGCGCGATGCCTCCAGCGTGGTGTTGGGGGTGACGTTGGCCAGATCGGTGATGTCGATCGCGCCGCCCCGTTCCAGCGCTTCGCCGGAAAAGGCGCTGACCGCGATCGGCACGCTGACCAGCGTTTCTTCACGCCTGCGGGCGGTCACAATGATCGCGCCCTCCTCCTCAACCGCTGGCGCGCTGTCCTGCGCGATGGCGGGGAGTACCATGCAGCCGCTCCAGGCGGCGGAAGCAAGAGCAATGGCGCGAATGCTGTGATGAGCCTTCATCGGGTCGGTCCTCTCCTGAAAATGCGGCGCCCGGTTCGCCGGGTCGCTTGCGTCGTCTGATTCGATAATGAAAGTTGAACCATCTTTCAACTTCAAATAAGACGTCGGTGACGAGAGCCCCATCATGCGGCAAAAAGAACACAGAATGTCAGGAGCGGAGATGACCGAGGAAGCTGCGGCGAAGGACGACAAGGCCCCCCGCACCGCACGGGGCGAACGCACCCGTCGCGCGCTGTTGTCCGCCGCAGCGGCGGAGTTCGGCGAAAAGGGATTCCACGACGGATCGGTCAGTGGCATCACCCGACGGGCGGGCTGCGCGCTAGGCAGTTTCTACACCTATTTCGATACCAAGGACGATATTTTCCGCGCGCTGGTGGCCGACATGTCGAATCAGGTGCGCGACTATGTGTCGCCGCGCATCGCCACCGCGCGCGACGGCATCGACGCCGAACGGATCGGCCTGCTCAGCTTTCTGGAGTTCGCCCGCGAACATAAGGAAATCTACCGCATCATTGACGAGGCTGAGTTCGTCGATCAGGCCGCCTATCGCGCCCATTATGAAAATACCGCGACCCGCATGGCCGCACGGTTGCGCGCCGCGGCGGACAAGGGAGATGTGCGCGCCGACGTCGAGGAAGTCCATGCCTGGGCGATCATGGGGATGAACGTATTTTTGGGCCTGCGCTTCGGCGTGTGGGACAATAGTCGCCCGGCGGAAGATATTGCCGCCATCGCCAACGCACTGGTGGAAAATGGGATCGGCCGGCGAAGCTGACCGGTCGCTATGCC
Source organism: Sphingobium sp. Z007 (assembly GCF_900013425.1). GTDB lineage: Bacteria > Pseudomonadota > Alphaproteobacteria > Sphingomonadales > Sphingomonadaceae > Sphingobium. The sequence continues at coordinate 3,165,966 of NZ_FBXK01000005.1, read as the reverse complement.
AGCGGTCCTATTCCTTGCCCGGCCCGGCGCGCTGGCTGGCCGTTGACTGCAACCACCAACCGTTTCGAGATTCCTTCTCCTTGGTGCACCATCATGCGAGAAGGATCATGGACCATCCCCCGCGCGCAAAGCGCGCCAGTGTATTCATGGACGCGCATGTCCATCTGGGCGAACCCTTGTCGGCCAGACAACTGGTTCGCATCCGGGATCTTTCCGAAGGAGGTGCAAGGGTGCAGGGACGATCACCGGGTGTTGGCGCGCACATCACCATTATGCGGGGCGAGACCGAAATCCCTGCAAGGGTCGTCTGGACCACGGGCCAACATTTCGGCGTGGCGTTTGACGAGCAGGTGGATGTGGATGCGGTGCTGAAAGCGGCGAGTCCCAAGGCTCCTGACCGGCCCGTCTACGCCCAAGCCCTGACTACAGGCCTGGCACCCGTGACGTCCCAGGCCCGGCGCGCTATGCCGCGGACGCTGCCACCCACCACCCGATCGACCTTCGGGTTAAGAATGGCCAGCACCGGCCGCTAAAACAGGGTCGTGTTCGATTGGCTAACCCGGCGCAGCCTGCAAAACGGATCAATCCACGCCTTTGACCGTGCTTAATTGCCCGGCTGCGGTGCCGCGCCCGGAGGGATTGCGCCCTGAGGCATGCCGCCGCGTTGCTGCTGCATCTGTTGCTGCAACTGCATCAGTTCGGCCTTCGATTTGAAGTCGTGCAGTTCGACATCGAACACCAGCACCGAACCAGCCGGAATCGGACCGGCCACCTGATCCCCATAGCCTAGCTGCGGTGGAATCCAGAGGCGATACTTACCGCCCTTCTTCATCTTCTGCAGGCCTTCGGAGAAGCCAGGCACGACGCCGTCGATCGGCATCGGCGCCTGCGGATTTTCGTCGAACACCGTACCGTCGAGCAATGTGCCCTTGTAGCCGACGAGCGCCACATCGGCCAGGGTCGGGCTGGCGCCGGTGCCTTCCGACAGAATCTTATATTGCAGGCCCGACTCGGTGGTCACCACGCCGTCTGCATGCGTGTTCTGCGTCAGGAACGCCGACGGCGACGCTTCCACGCCCTGCTGCCCAGCCCAGGCGAGACCGCCCGCCGCCAGCGCAATCGCAGCGACACCGATCCAGAGGCGCGTCAGCGATCCCTTGGCGATAGGACGAAGGGGAACAGCCGTCGTGGACATGGCGCATGCTCTCGCAAATTAAGTGCAGTGAGTCGGGCAGGATGCGGGGCGGCGATGGCGCACAGGCCGGGGACCGCCCCGATAGCGCTTACTTCGCGCCGTCGCGCTCGGCGCGCTTACGGTCCATCTTGCGCGCGCGACGGACAGCCGCCGCCTTTTCGCGGGCGCGCTTTTCCGAGGGCTTCTCGTAGTGACGACGCAGCTTCATTTCGCGATACACGCCTTCACGCTGCAGCTTCTTCTTGAGCGCGCGAAGAGCCTGGTCGACATTATTGTCGCGAACGATGATCTGCATAAGTCCGTTTATCTCCAATCGAAAACGAGCGGTTCGCCGGGATTTTTACATCCTTCCCGACGGGCCGACCGAATAGCAAAGCCAGTGAGTCGTCGCAGGTCGCCCTACGCCATGTGGGCGGCGCCCTATCAGCAGGCCCGCGCAAATTCAACCCTAAAGCCTTCATACTCGACAAGCCGAGCATGCGGGCGGATAGTGGCGGCATAAAGATAGTGGAGGATCGCCATGGCTACAGCCGCCAAACACCCCGATATGTCCGCCGCCGAATGGGAGGCGCGCCAGCAGCTCGCCGCCTGCTATCGCATCTTCGACCATATGGGCTGGTCGGAGCTGATCTACAACCATATTACGCTGCGCGTGCCGGAGGAAAACGGCGCTTTTCTCATCAATCCCTTCGGCCTGGGCTATGATGAGGTGACCGCGTCCAACCTGGTCAAGATCGACATAGACGGCCAGGTGCTGGACGGCAGCCCCTATCCCGTCAACCGCGCTGGCTTCACCCAGCATAGCGTGTTTCATCGGCATCTGCCCGACGCCCATTGCATCATTCATACCCATACGACCGCGGGCATGGCGGTGAGCGCCTGCGCCGAGGGGTTGCGCCCGATCAGCTTCTACGCCGCCGCCTTCATCGGGCGAATCGCCTATCATGACTTTGAGGGCGTGACGATTCGCGCCGACGAAGGGGAACGGCTGATCGCCAATCTGGGCGGCCGGCGCGTCATGCTGCTGCGCAATCATGGGACGCTGGTGATGGCGGGCAGCCTGCCCGAAGCTTTCCTGACCCACTGGCTGCTGCAACGCGCCTGCGAGATCCAGGTCGCGGCGGGCGCGGCGGGCACGCCGATCGACATTCCGGCCGAGGTGATCGCAGTGCATCAACGCGACCTGAGCGCCGTGCAATTGCCGGTCGGGCCGGGCGTGCCCGATTTTCAGAGCATGGTGCGACGGATTGACCGGATCGATCCGAGTTGGCGGGAGTAGGCCAACGCTCTCCAAATAACGCCCGTTCGCCCTGAGCCTGTCGAAGCCTGTCCTGAGCGACTGCTGCAAGCAGTCAGTCGAAGGGGGCTGTTTTGCCTTTCCTTCTCACGTTGGAAGAAGGGCAGGACTTCAACAGGCTCAGCCCGAACGGAAAAGGTTGATGTCGATTTTCACGGACGCGGGCAGCTTTCGCCCTCCGCGACCATGCGCCGCACCTCCTGCGCAGCGACCTGCGCCAGCCAGGCGCGGCGCTCCGCCTTGTCGGCGTTCTGCTCCGCGAGGGCGCGCGCGGCCTGCGCTGCATTGCGCTGCTGCACCGCCATGCGGGCATAGGTGAAGGCAGCGATCGACAGGCCGCTCAGCACGATAATCAAAAGCAGGGCGGCGGCCGATAACGCAGCCGCGATTCGCCGGCTGCGGCGCTGGTCGCGTCGGTAGAGCGCGGCATAGGGGGCGCCGAGCAGGCCCGCGATCAGCTTGAGCTTGACGATATGGCGCTCATTCTTTTGCAGGTCGGGCGCCAGCGGTTCGAGCGGCTGGCTGCGATCCAGTTCGCCCGCCGCGTCCAGCGCGAACAGCAGGGGCGCGGGAAAACAATCGGTGTCGGGATCGCCGGGCACGCCAGCGGCAATCAGGGCGAAGACCGGCGCCTCCGGGTTGAACCGCTTGAAGGATCGGATTTCCTTGTCGACCCAGACCGAGCGCGCCGCGCTGGGCGAGCAGATGACGACCAGCGCGTCGGACCGGGCCAGCGCGCCCTGTAATTTGGGGCCGAGTTCGGCGGCCCCCGCCAGTTCGTCTTCATCGCGGAAGATCGGACGGAGCCTGGCAGGGATCGGGCCGCGATCGCCCGCCGTCCCCACCAGCCCGTGGGGCACGCGATAATTTTCGATGGCGCGGTGCAGCCAGCGCGCGACCTTCATGTCAGCATGGCTGTAGCTGATGAAGGCGGCATAGCGCCCCTCGCCGCCCGCCCCGCCGACGAGCGCCGACAATTGCTTGTGCGCATATCCCGCCAGTTCCGCGCCGCCAGCCAGCACTGGCTTTCCCACCGCAGCGGCAGTATCCACAGGGGACGAGAAAATCTTACCGAGGGGGTTGGACATGATGCGGACATTCCTGATCGCGGGTGTGGCGATGATGGCGCTTGGCAGTCCCGTGGCAGCGCAGGAGACGACTACGCCACCCGCCCCGTCTGTCACCCCCGCCGATCCCTTCGCCCAGGCGATCGCCGCGCGGCAGGTGGCCGACTTCGCCCGACGCGAGCGCGATCCCCATGCAATGCTGACCGCGGCGCGGATGCTGCAGCAGGTGCCAATGACCGATGGCGCGACTCCGGCGCAGGGCGACGCTGCCTTTTCCCCCGACGCGCTGTTCGCCGAGGCCAAGGCGCTGGCGCGCGACGACCAGGCGTTGCTCTTGCAAATCCGGCTGGCGCAGTCGGCGGCGGGGCGCGGCGTGGTCGCCTCCGCCTTCGGCAAGGGGCTGGTGCGGCGCGTGCAGGACGTCAATCCGCGCAACGCCTATCGCTTCACCGTCACCGCCAAGGGTGGGGAGCCGCTGCGCATCGGCGCGATCGGCGACATCGGCACCAATATGTATATCCGCCTGCTCGATGCGTCGGGGCGGCAGCTCTGCCTGGACGACAATGCCGATTATGCCCCGGTCTGCGCCGTCACGCCGCGTGCATCGGGCCAATATCGCGTCGATATCGGCAACAAGAGCGCCGCCAAAAGCCGGACCGTGATCCTGAGCAACTAAGGCGCGCGGCCGCATATCAGTTGCCGGTATAAAGTTCGCCGATCGACAGGCTGGCCTGCCCCCCGGTCTTGACCATCAGGTCACGGATCGGGGCGACCAGCCGGGCGGCGGCGCGCTGATTTTCGACCGTGCGTAGGAGCAGGCGGAAATCGTCCGGCGGCTGCGGCGTCACCAGCGCGACGACATGGTCCGCGCCGAAGGGCGGGATGACCTGGCTTTCCAAAACGGGCAACGATTGGCCGGGGGCCAGTTCGCCCTTACCGTCCGACGCCGCGACCGGGAACAATCGCTGCACCGTGCCGTCCGACGCGATGTTGAAGACGGTCGCATAGCGGGGGCCGGTCACGACCGCGCCGTCTCCAGTTTGCGCGAGCGCCAGCGTCACCGGCGCGCCGGACGGATAGCGCGCACCATTCTCCAGCGGACCGACCATCAACCGCGCGTCGCGTTCCGACAGAAGCGGACGCAACGCCTCCAACGCCGCCCATTTGTCGATGACGCCGCGCACCTGCGCCGGGCTTTTCACATTCTGGGCGACGATATCGCCGGTCCGGCGCAACATCGCCTGCGCCCGCGCGTCCCACACGAAGTCGGCGCCCTGCCCGTCGGTCAGAATGCGCCAGGGATGGTCGCCGCTGACGCTGGCGCGCGCTTTCATATCCGCGACGTAGAGGCCGGGCAGCGGCGGCGGGGCCGGCGGCGCGGGCGGCGGCGGCGCGGTGGCGAACAGACCCTGCCCTTCCCGCCCCGGCGGAATGATTGTGCTGCTTTCCTGTCGCTGGCCGCTCAGCATGCGCACCTGGACGTTGAGATAAGCGCCCAGTTCGCCGATCGACAAGGTGCCGTCGCCATCCTGGTCGGCGGCCATGCCCTTGCTATCGGCGCGCGGCGTGGTGACGCCCTGTTCGAACGACCATGTCAGGAAGCCGCGCGTGGGCGCGCCCTCCACCGGCAGCGCGTTTTCCCAGGCGATCTGATCGTCGCGCGCCGCACTGATGTAGAAGAGGTTGGGCAGGTCGTCGCGGGTGGCGCTGACCGGGGCGTCATCGCCCGCGGCAAGCACGCTGGCGAAGCGCGGGGCCGGACGCGACCCAAGTTCGACATTGCGTGCGCCCAGCGTCAGCCGCGGGGTCATGCCTGGCACGCGGGGATCGACGGAGCGGTGCAGCGTCCCGGAATGGCAGGTGTCGGCCATCATCAGCACCTGCACGCCCTTCGGCACATAAAGGGAAATCCAGGTGTAGAAATCCTTGTCGACGATGAAGCGTTCGGCATCCTTCGTGTCGGGATCGAAGCCGGGCAGCGGCAGGAACTGGTCGGTATCGCCGTCGCGCGTGCCCTTGACGGCCGCCTGGGCCAGTGCGCCATGGCCGGTATAATAGAGGAAGATCCAGTCGCCCGGCTTGGAGCGCAACCCCAGCGCGTGGAGCGCGGTTTCGACCGTGGTGCGGCTGACGCCGTCGTTGCGCAGGACGGTGACGTCGCTCGCGCCCTGGCCGCGGATCACCGCCTCCATCGCCGCCAGATCATTTTCCGGCCCTGCCAAGTCCATGATTAGATTGGATTTGAACTGCCACGCCCCCACCAAAAGCGCGCGCGTTTCGGCATGGGCATGAATATGTCCCAACATTATTGTGACAATGCTGGTTAATATTGTTGCCCAGAGTCCACGCCGCCCCTTGGACATTAGGAATCCCCCGCGCTTTTTTGTTGCCTCAATAGCTATATATCCATAATCGGATAAAGGTAATCGGGGCAATAACTATATCTAGACTCGGAGCGGACAAATGGCCGTGTTGCGTTGCACTATAGTTGTTGCGTTTTTCCTGCTGTCAGCGGGAGGCGCGCCTAACGCTTTGGCGCAGGCCGATAACGTCCCGCCGTCAGAACACCCCCCGGCCGATGGAGCAGCGGGTCGCGGCGTGCGCATTTTGCCGCCGGAGCCTATTGCGCCCAAGCCTGTTGCGCCACAGCCACAAATGCCGGGCACGCCGGCTCATGCCGTTACGCCCATCGCTGGTCCTGTGGCCGATCCCAGTCGATCGACACCCGCCGCCCTCGCGCCAGTTGCCGCCGCGCCAGTCGCGCCCGTGCTCAAGGCTTGCGACCGTCCGGTAGCCAAACCGACGCTACGATTTACCGATCCCGCCCGCTTCGATCGCGCGCTAAAGGGCAAGCTGCGCCGCGGCCGCCCGGTGGTGGTCGATCTCGACACCCCCTATCCAGCCGATAATGAAGCCCCACTTCCGTTGGGTGCCTGGCTGAACGAGGTCAAGCAGAGCGGCGGCACCGTCAGCGTCGCGCCCTATTGCCAGAAGGGGCGCGGCTTTGGTGGCTTCTTCGCTAAACTGTTCGGCGGCGGCCCCGCCGAACCCTATAAAGCCGCGCGTCGCTACGACGCGGTGCTGCATGTCGATGCGGTCGACCAGGTCGTGACCCAGGTCAGCTTTGCGCCGCGCAAGGCGGGGCAATGATCTACAGCCTGCCTGAGGGCGGGCGCGGCCTGATCCGCGCGCTGGTCGCCGCCTGGGCGCTGGTCCTGCTTGCGCTGGCCGGTCCCGCACGCGCGGCGGAAGAACCGCGGCTAGCGCTGGTGATCGTCAACGGCGCCTATCAATCCTTCGACAAACTCGGCTCCACCTATGCCGATGGCGACAAGGTCGCGACCGCGCTCAACGCCACCGGCTTTGTCGACGCCAGCGGCGCAGGCCCGGTGCAGGTGCGCCGCGACCTGTCGCGCGAGGCGATGGGCCAGGCGATCGCCGATTTCCGCGCGAAGCTGGCCGCGGCCGGTCCCAAGGCGTTCGGCACGCTCTATTTTTCCGGCCATGGCGCGGCGTTGGGCAGCTATGGCGACGTCATGCTGCTGCCGGTCGATGCCGGTCGCGATCTGACGCCTGAAAGCGCGACGCTGACCCGCGCGGCGCTGACCCATAACCTGCTGGGATCGGGCGCGAAGACGGTGCTGATCGTGCTCGACATGTGTCGCAACGTCCTGCCTGCGCCGCCGCCCTCGCTGACGCAGATGATCGCCGCGGAAACCGGGACCGAGGCGAGCGCGGTGGGTGAACTGGCGGGCAGCAAGGGGCTGCGCCGCATGGTCCGCGCGCCCACCGCCGCGATCCGGCCGGATCAGGGCTATCTCGTCGCCTTCTCCACCAGCGCCGACCAGGTCGCGTTCGACGACGGCATTTTTTCCAAGGTGCTGGCCGAGGAAATCCGTCGCCCGCAGCAGAATATCGCCGATGCCCTGAAGCGCGTGTCCGACCGGGTTGCGCTGTCGTCGGGCAAGAATTTCCAGAAGCCGACCTTCGACTATGGGCTGCAAGGCGCGCCGCCCTGCTTCATTTCCTGCGACCGGGCGGCGAGCGACCGTTTCTACGATTGCGCAAACTGCCCCTGGATGCGGGCGATCCCGGCCGGGCTGACGCCGTTCGGATCGCCCCTGTCGGAACCGGGGCGTGGCGGCGATGAAGCGGTGCAGGCCGACATGAAAATCGACCGTCCTTTCGCGATCGGCGTCTATGAAGTGACGATCGCCGAATGGAATGCCTGCGTGCGCGACAATGCCTGCACGAAGCTGGGCAATTGGTCGAAGGATAATCCCAACCCGCTGATCCCGGCGACGGACATCAGTTATGAGGACGCCCAGGCCTTCGTCGCCTGGCTGACGGTCCAGTCGGGCCGCCCCTATCGCCTGCCGACCGAACAGGAATGGGAATATGCCAGCCGCGGCGGCGCGCCGTCGGCCTTTCCCTGGGGCGACGACATCGGGCCATCGATGGCCAATTACGATCATACCGCCCGCTATCACGGATCGGATACCGCGCCCTATCGCGGCTATCCCGAAGCGGTGAACAGCTATCCCGCCAACAGCTTCGGCCTCAATCAGATGCAGGGCAATGTGTGGGAATGGACGTCGGGTTGCACTGACACGTCCTGCCGCGCGCGGATCATCCGCGGCGGATCGTTCGAAAGCGCACCCGATGCGCTGCGATCGGCCAATCGTTTCACCGTCCCGCCCGGCAAGCGCCGGCAGGATGCGGGCCTGCGCGTCGTGCGCGACCTGGAACCGGACGAGATCGGGGGATCGTCCTGACGTTGATATTATGAGGGATTACGCCGGGGGTGGGACTTCGGCGTGTAAAGAGGGGTAATATTCATGAAGAAGTTTCTGATCGCGGCCACGGTGGCGGCGCTCGTGCCGGGCGCGGCTTTCGCGTCGCCTTATTATTCGACCATCGGCAGTCCGAACAGCCTACAGCACACAGCGGTCACGACCGCGCTCAATCTCAACGATCTCGACTATGACGATGATCCCGACACGCCGGGTTTCGACATGGAGGGGGACGCGGATACGATCGGCGGCGCGTTCAGCTATTGGGGATCGGACGGGGTCGAGGGCCAGCGCTACGAACTGCGCTACCAGAAGGCGTTCCGTCCGTCCGAAGGCAGCCGCGCCCGCGTGCTGATCGACCCGATCCTCAATGTGCTGCACGTCAATGACGGCCAGACCGCGATCCTGGGCACGTTATCGACCGGCGTCGAAATCCCGGTCCAGCCCAACTGGCTCGTTACCCCGCGCGTCGCGTTCGGCGCGACCGACAATGACGGCTATTTCGGCGCCAGCAGCGAAGTGCTGACCCTGTCGGCCACAAGCCGCTACAAGATCGCGCATGTCGGCCGCGGTGACCTGACCATCGGCAATATGGTCGGATGGACCACGACGACCGATGTCGGCATCGGCAAGAAGGTGCCCTTCTATTTCAAGGAAGATGTCTGGTCCTTCCGCAACGGCATCGCCTATCAATTGCCGCTCAAGGGCCGGATGTTCGGCGGGCGGCAGGGCTCGATGCGGGCCAGCTACACCTGGACCAAGCTGACTGGCGATCCGCAATCCTATGAAGATGTGCATGAAGCCGCTCTGAGCGTGGGCATCCGCACCCGCGAGGCGGAGCAGAAGAGCCGCGCCGAGCAGCTGCGCATCGGCCTGATCTACACCCATGGCACCAGCAGCTTTTCGCATGATTTCGATTTCGACGCGGTGACGCTGACCATCGGCTATCGTTTCTAAAGCAGATATTCGGGAGGAACGGGTGATGACATGGCGTCTCGTCACATGGGGAAGCGCCGCGTTGCTGGCGCTGTCCGGCGGGGCGCTCGTCGCCCAGCAGGCGGACGACAGCCAGTTCATGACCGGGGCGGAGCCCGTTTCTCCCGAAGATTATGCCAAGCTGCCCAAACAGGGGCGGTTCCGCGCCTATCTGCCCAAGCAGGTGGACCTGTCCAACGCCTATCCGCCGCCCGGATCGCAGGGGCCGCAGCCCAACTGCGTCGCCTGGGCGACGACCTATGCCGCGCGCACCTTCCTCAATTTTCGCGACAAGACTGTGCAGCCGGACGATCCAGCCGACCAGATGAGCCCGGCCTATGTCTATAACCGGCTGCGCCCGGCTGGGTCGCCCTGCACCGGCACGATCAGCATCGTCCAGGCGCTCACTTTGCTGAAGAATGAAGGCACGGTCAGCCTGGCCGAATTTCCCGACGATATGACCAAATGCGCGATCCCGGCGGCCGAGGGGCTGAAAGAGAAAGCGGGCAATTTCCGCCTGCTCGACTGGCGCGCGGTGGACCGGGAGGTCAAGGACGATTGGCGCACGCCGATCATATTGGACGACGTCAAGGGCGCGCTCGCCCGCGGCGCGCCGGTGATATTCGCCATGCCTGCGCCCGCCGATTTCAAGGCATTCCGCGGCGACGGCGTATATCGCCGCACCGAAAAGCCGGACAAGGCCAATTACCACGCGATGGCAATCGTGGGCTATGACGAGGATCGCCAGGCGCTGCGCATCATGAACAGTTGGGGCCCGATCTGGGGCGACAAGGGCTATGCCTGGGTCGATTATGCGACCTTCAAGCTGCTGACCGGGGAAGCCTATTCGCTCGAAGCGCCGATCGCCCCGGCCGCGCCCGGCGCGCCGCCCCCGCCGCCACGCAACGACGCGCAAGTCTTCGCCGATCAGGTGGCGGCCATGCCGTGCGGCGCGGTGTCGGTGCAGGGGAAGAGCATCACCGGCTTTTCCGGCGACCTGAACGCGATCGCTGCGCTGCGCGAGGCGGCGATGAAGGCCGATCCAGGCCGCAGCTTTGCCGTGCGCCATATGCCCTGGCCGCAGTGCGAGGCGGCGTTGACGCTGGCCGCGCCGCTGGCGCGCGAAGGCACCGCCATCATCGTCCTGACCGCAGACGGCAAGAATCGGGATGGCGATCCGGTGGTCATGCAGGAGAATGAGATTTTCGGCGTCAGCGCGACGACGAGCGCGGCGCGGCCCTACCTCAGCATCATCTACCTCCAGGCTGACGGCAGCGCAGTCGAGCTGCATCGCGGCCATCCCGAACCCGATCGCAAGGGCGTGCGCCGCGTGACCATCGGCCTGTCCCAGGCGGCGCAACGCTATCAGGTCGCGCCGCCCTTCGGCCCGGAACTGATCATCGCGCTCGCCTCGGCCAAGCCGTTGTTCGGCGATGACGAAGTGGTGAACGGCACCGAGCGGCAGTTCTTGACCAAGCTGCGCGCCAAGCTGGCGGCGCCCCAGGGCGACGGCCAGGGGGTCTCCGCCGCTTTCGTCCGGCTCCAGACCAGCAACTGAGCCCGGCCATGGGGGGCCAGCCGACACAGGAGAAGCCCAAATCCCGCGGGAGCCTCCGCCTGCCGCCGGTGGCGCCGGTCGTGCGGTTCGGCGCGATGGCCCTTGCCTTCCTGCTGGGCACATGGGGTTTCGCGCAAGCCTACGCGCAGGCCGGGATCGCCTCGACCGTCATCCAGGACGCTATGCGCGCGCTTCGGCTGATCGTCGGCAGCTTTCCCCAGGTGCTGGAGGGGCGCGACCTGCCACTGGCGCTTAACATCGCGCGGTGGGCGTTGCCGCTGCTCACCTTCTGGTCGACGGCGGCGCTGGCCTGGGAGCAATTGCGCAACCCGCTGCGCTTGGCGCTGATCCGGGCACGCGGTGAACATCTGGTGATTGCGGGCGACGAGAGCGGCGGGCTGGCCGCGCAGGCGGCGCGCGGCGCGCTGGCCGACGGGCGGCGCGTGCTGCTGTGGCCGCAAGACCGGCGCATGACCTGGATCGCCGACGCGCTGGAGGCGGGCGCGGCGGAGGTGGAGCAGGGCGTGGCGCAAGAGAGCGCCGCCGACCTGGCGCTGGACAAGGCGCGTGCCGTGCTGCTGCTGTCGCGCGAGGCGCGCGGCAATATCGCGCTGGCTTCCGCCGTGCTGGCGCAGGTCAGCAGCGTGCGGCCGGCGGGCGACCCGGTCGACATCATCCTGCGTGTCGACGACCTGGACCTACGGCGCAGCGTCGAACAGCGTTTCGAACATGGCGATCGGCGGACGGCGCGGGTGCGGCTGGCGGCGTTGCCCGACATCGCCGCGCGGCAGCTGGCGCTGGCCCGGCCAATCGACGGGTTCTGCCGCGCGGGGCAGGCAGGGCGCGGCGTGCTCGTCATCGGCTTCACCCCCCTGGTCGAACGCTATGTGCTGCGCATACTGGCGGGCGGCCATTATCGCGATGGCGGCAAGCCCGCCTTCGCCCTCCACATGGCCGACGCGGCGCAGGGCGACGCGGCGTTTCGGGCGCGCAATCCGGGCGCGGACGCGCTGTCGCCGCTGCGTTTCGTAGAGGCGCGGCCGGACCCGGCGCGGATCGGCGCGCTGATCGACGCCCATGTCGCGGCGTCGGGCGAGCCGGCGGCGATCCTGATCGACCTGGATGATGACGACCGCGCGCTGGCCGTCGCGCTGGCGGTCGATGCCCGTTATCGCGCCGCCGCCCTGCCCGCCCCGCCGATCCATGTTCGCATGGCGGGCGCACATGACCATCGCATCGGCGCGGGGATATTCCCCTTCGGCAGCCTGTCGGACCTCGCCGATCCCGACATGCTGCTGCAGGACCGGCATGACGCGCTCGCCCGGTCGATCCATGATTTCTACCTGGAGGGCCGTTTTGCCGATGGCGAGCGGATCGGCGCGCGCGCATCAATGCAGGAATGGGAAGACCTGCCCGAAAGCTTCCGCGACGATAACCGGCTGGTCGCCGATTGCTACAGCCTTAAACTGCGCGACATCGGCGCGCGGCTGGTGGAGGGGAACGGGCCTTCGCTGAGCCTGACGCCGGACGAGCTGGAGGAATTGTCGCGCGCCGAACATGATCGCTGGATGGCGGCCAAGCTGGTGCAGGGCTGGACCCATGGGCCGGCGCGCGACGACGCGCGGCGGCTGCATCCCGACATCGTGCCCTATGATGCGCTGAGCGAGGCGATCAAGGATCTGGACCGGGAGCAGGTGCGGATCATGGCGCGGCTGCTGGCCGCATCGGGACGGCGGGCGCTGCGGACGCTGACGGTGGTCCTGCTGCCGGGCGGCGAGAGTGCGGCGCTCGATCCGGCTGCCTTGGTGGCGGCGTTGGCGGACCATTATCCCGATCGGGCATTGGTCTTTGTTGGCGAACTGGCCGATCGCTGGTCGCGCCATATGCTGGGCGCTTTGCAGGCGGAGGGACAGTTGGTGCAACTGGCGCTGAGGACCCATGTGCAGGCGATCCTTGACCCGCTGTCGACTGGTGAAGCGACCGCAGCGGCTGTGCTGGTGCAAGGCGCGGACGCAATCCATGCGGGCGACATGGCGGCGCTGGCCGTGCGCGCCGACCTGCTGCTGGCGGCGTTGCCGGTCGATGATCCGCGCGCCATCGTCATCGACCCGGACGGCGCGATCGGGCGCGCGCCATGGACGCGCTGAAGGGCGGACCCAAGCTGTTGGCCGCGATCGGCGCGGGGGCGTGGCTGACCGTGCGCGCCGCCGTGGGCATGGGCCGCCGCCTCATCGCGGGCGACGCTCTGGCGCAGCGGCAACTGGCGGACGGCCTGCCGCTCCATGTCTGGCGGCCATTGCGCACGCTGTTGCCGCTCACCGCGCTGGCCGGGATCATCGCGGGCATCGGCGCGGCGCGGTTGCTGGCGCTTTATAATGCGCAAATCCCGGTACTGGGCGCGCTGGCGGAGATAGTGCTGCGCGACATCGTGCCGCTGCTGGTCGGCCTGTTCGCCTGCGGCAGCGTGTCGGTGGCGCTGTCGTCGCGGCTCGGCGCCATGGCGCTAAACCGGGAGATCGACGCGCTGGAGGCGCTGGGACGCGATCCGGTCGCCCATGCGCTTGGGCCGGCGCTGGCCGCGGTGCTGCTGTCCGCGCCGATCCATATGCTGCTCGGCGGCATCGCCGCGGTGATCGGCTGCGGCGTGCCGCTGGCGCTGATCGCCAATGTCGGCTGGCCGCTTTGGTCCGGCTTCGCCTTCTCCCATGATGCGGCGGGCGCGATGCTGACCGGCATGGCCAAGCTGCTGCTCTACGCCCTGATCGCCTTTGGCGTGGGCAGCGCGGTGGGGGCAAAGCCGGTGCGATCCCCCGCCGATATCGGCCGCCGCGCCACCACCGCCTTCACCGCCGGATTGCTCGGCATCTTCAGCGCAGCGGCGTTGTGGACGGCGCTGCTATGAGCGCGCTGCTGGCGTTCGAGGGGGTGAGCCTGGTGCTGGGCGGCACGCGGCTGCTCGACAGAGTGGACATTGCCATCGAAGCCGGTGAGCGGGTCGCGATCCTGGCGGACAGCGGCGCAGGCAAGAGCTGGCTGCTGCGGCTGGCGATCGGGCTGGTCAAACCCGGCAGCGGTACGGTACGCTTGATGGGAACGGCGATGGAGGACGCCGCGCCGGACACGCGTCGCCTGCTACGCGCCCGCTGCGGCGTGGCGATGCAGGGCGGTTCGCTGCTGGGCGACCTCAGCGTCGAGGAGAATATGCGCCTCGCGATCGGCACCAGCGACCGACGCGCGGGGCGTCGGATTGACCGGTTGCTGCTGGAATATGGGCTGGAGCAGGCGGCAGCGACCCGCGGCGATGCGCTGTCGATCGGCGAACGGCGGCGCGCGGAACTGGCCCGCGCCTTCGTCCGCGATCCTGAGTTGCTGGTCCTGGACGAGCCGTTCGAGGGTGCCTTCGCCCGCAGCGACATGCTGGAGGCGCAGGTGCGGCGGCGGATCGTGCCGCAGGGCCGGGCGCTGCTGCTGCTGACGCAGGATCGCGCGCTCGTCGGGCGGCTGTGCGAGCGGGTTTACCGGCTGGATCGTGGTCGCCTGATTCAGCAGGATGCGGCGGTCACGGTCCCCGACGCCACATCCTGAACGAAAGCGGCGACCGCCTGCTCGATCGCGCCCTGGAAGGCGGCGGCGCGGACGGTACCGGCGGCCGACCCGATCGGTCGGGTGGCGCAATAACGGCCAGCCCAGATCGCCTTGCCCCCTCCCGTCTGATTTTGACCGACCTGCGTCACGTCGAAGGCGACGACCGCCTGCGCGCCACTTGCTACGCTCAATTCCTCGAACCGGTCGAGCGTCGCCACCACGCGCCGGTCGGCGGCGAGCGCCAGCGACGGGCCGGTGACGGTCGCAAAACGGGTGCGCAGCCCGGCGACCAGCGCACGGGCCAGGCTGTCGGTCGGCGGCTCTTCCCAGAAATAGGTGGCGGCCTGATGGATTTCGCCGGGCGCTGTGGCATCGACATAGGCGTAGCGCATGCCCCCCGACAGGCCGCGCGCCTGCACCGCCGCGACCGTGAAGCTGGGAGCGGCAATGGGCTGACCGGCGGTGAAGCTGGGCGACAGGCGCATCGTGACGGGCGCATCGCCCGGCTTGAGCGCGGCGCAGGCGGGCAGCGCGCAGAGCAAGAGCAGGATGATAGGCTTCATTTCTGTCCTCCCGGCGGCGGCGGATCGGCGTAGCGCTGGCCGCGGATCGCATAGGTGGGATCGCCCGCCAGTCGTTCGCTCAGCGCCCCCAGGCTGCTGCTGGTGCGTTCCAGATTGGCGCTGGTCGCCACTAGGGAGGCCGACGCGCCCTCCAATATCCCGCGCACTTCCCCAGCACTGCTTTTGCCCTCCGCCAACAGCCCGGCGATGCTGGCCTGATTCTGCGCCACCAGCGAGCGGGTTTCGCGCAGGATGCCGTTCAGCGCCGCGACGTCGATTTCGGATGCGCGGCCGGTCGCCTGGCGCACATGCGACAGGGTCAGCGCGATGTCGCCGCGGCCGGGCGTGAAGCTGCGGTCGAGCTGGGTGCTCAGGCTATTGAGCGCGGCGAGCGTTTGCGTGGCGTTGCGGGCGACCTGCGCCATGTCGACCGCCGATCCGTCACCCTGCAACATGCCCGACAATTTCTGCGCCATGGCGTTGGCGGTGCGGGCGACATTGGCCGCCTCCCCAATCGCGAGCGCGGCGGTTTCGAACAGGTCGGCGGGGCGACGGCAGCCGGGCAGCGCACCGGCGGCGTCCCGACCCGGCACCGGATCGCAGCCATAGGCGCGGCGCGCGGCGGGGCATTGGGCGCTGCCGGTTTCCAGCGCCACCAGTTCGATGCGCGGCGCGGTAAGCGGATTGGCCGAGGCGACGGTGGCGAAGGCGCAGGCGGAAGGCTGCCATTTACGGTCGATGCCCATGGCGACGGCGAAGGTGCGGCTTTGGCGGTTGAGGTCGATAGACCGCACGGCACCGATCGGCGCGCCGCGGAAATAGACCTGGACGCCCGGCGACACGCCCTCGACATCGTCCAGGGTCGTGGCGATCACCCGCTGGCGGAAGAAGGGATCGGGCACAAGCGCCAGGATCGCGACCACGCCCAAGGCGAGCAGCGCGGCCCCCAGTCCCCATCTGATCTGCGTCGTCGAGTCCGGCGTCATGCCTCACTCCCCCTAGAGGGAGAACAGACCCGCGCGGGTCGCTTGTCAAGCAGCGATCAGGCGTCTCCGAAGCCGCCGCCGCCCGGCGTTTCGATGACGAACGTGTCGCCCGCGCGCAGCGATGCCGTAGCGGTGGGGCCGAGCGGCTCGATGCTGCCGTCGGCCCGCTCCACCCGGTTGCGGCCGACGTCCCCCGCCGCGCCGCCATCCAGGCCGAAGGGCGGCACGATCCGGCGGTTCGACAAGATGCCGGCGGTCATATCTTCAAGGAAGCGGACGCGGCGCAATGCGCCATTGCCGCCATGCTGACGCCCCGCCCCGCCCGATCCGGCGCGCACCGAAAATTCTTCCAGCAGCACCGGGAAGCGCGTCTCCAATATTTCGGGATCGGTCAGACGGCTGTTGGTCATGTGCGTCTGCACCACGTCGGCGCCGTCGAAATCGGGACCGGCGCCGGAGCCGCCCGCGATCGTCTCATAATATTGGTGGCGGTCATTGCCGAAGGTGAAATTGTTCATCGTCCCCTGCGCGCCCGCCATGACGCCCAGCGCGCCGAACAATGCGTCGGTCACCACCTGGCTGGTTTCGACATTGCCCGCGACCACCGCGGCGGGATAGCGGGGGCGCAGCATCGATCCTTCGGGGACGAGGATAGTGATGGGCTTCAGGCAGCCGTCATTCATCGGCACCGCCTCATCGATCAGGGTGCGCACGACATAGAGGATAGCGGCGCGCACGACCGAGACGGGGGCGTTGAAATTGCCCGGCAATTGCGCGGAGGAACCCGCGAAATCGATGGTCGCGGTGCGGGCGGCGCGATCGACATGGACAGCGACATGGACAGTTGCACCGCTATCCATGGCATAGGTGAACTGACCGTCGGACAGCCGATCGATCAGGCGGCGGACGGCGGCTTCAGCCTGGTCCTGCACATGGCCCATATAGGCGGCTATCGTTTCGATACCGTAACCATCACTGATGCGGCGTAACTCGCTTGCGCCCTTTGCGCAGGCGGCGATCTGGGCGGAGAGGTCGGCGATATTCTGGTCGATGTTGCGGGCGGGCCATGGACCCGATGCCAGCAAATCGCGGATCGCCGCTTCCTGAAACACGCCGCGATCGACCAGCAGGATATTGTCGAGGACGACGCCCTCCTCCTCGACGCTGGTGCTGCCGGGCGGCATCGATCCGGGGGTGATGCCGCCGATATCGGCATGATGGCCGCGCGCGGCGACGTAGAAGCTGGGCACGTCGCCCTCCACGAACACCGGCATGACGACGGTGACGTCGGGCAGGTGCGTGCCGCCATCATAGGGCGCGTTGAGCGCATAGACGTCGCCCGGCTGCATCCCGCGCCCGTCGATGGACGCGCCGTCCGCACCGAATCCGCGGCGGCGCATGATCGTGCGGATGCTGTCGCCCATGCTGCCAAGATGCACCGGCATATGCGGGGCGTTGGCGACCAGATTGCCCGCCGCGTCGAACAGGGCGCAGGAAAAATCGAGCCGCTCGCGGATATTGACCGAGGAGGCGCTATGCTGGAGCGCGGCGCCCATTTCCTCAGCGATCGCCATGAACAGCCCGCCCATGACCTCCAGACGCACGGGATCGACGGTGCTGGCGTCGCCGCCATCCGGCCGGGCGCGGGGGATATGACGGGTGAGGATCAGATTCCCGTGCGGATCGACTTGCGCGCGCCAGCCCGGCTCGACCGCGGTGGTGGACACAGGATCGATGATGAGCGCCGGGCCGTCGATGACGCTATCGGCGGACAGGCCGACGCGGTCATGGACGGGCGCGGTTTCGCCGGCGTAATCCACATGCGCGATCGGCGGGGCGGCTAACGAAGCGATCGCCGCGATGCCGTCCATCGCTTCGTTAGCCGACGCAATCGCTTCCACCCGCGCCATGTCGACCAGGATGCGGCCCTTGCCCGCAAAGCCGAAACGCGCCTGATGCTGGGCCAGGAAATCGGCGCGCATCGCGGCGACATCGCCCAGCGGCACGTCGAACAGGCTGTCGGTGCCGTCATAGCGCAACCGCAGCAGCGTTTCGATCCGGTCGGCGTCCGGCAGATCGGCGCGGGCATCGGTGGCCAGCGCCGCAATCGCCGCATCCAGGCCATCGTCGCCTAGTCCATTTTCTCTTAGGGGCAGTGCGATCGTCCGTTCCTGCACCGCGCGCCGATCGGCCAGCCCCATGCCATAAGCGGACAGCACGCCGCCCAGCGGATGGATCATCACCCGATCCATGCCCAGCGCGTCGGCGACCAGGCAGGCATGTTGCCCGCCCGCCCCGCCGAAACTGGCCAGCGTATAGCGCGCCACATCATGACCGCGTGCGACCGATATGCGCTTGATCGCATTGGCCATGCTGGCGACGGCGACGGCGATGAAGCCCTGCGCGGCGTTGCGCGGCGTCATCGCGCGGCCGGTTTCGGCCTCCACCTGCGCGCAGAGGGTGGCGAAGCGCGCTTCCACCGCCGCGCGGTCGAGCGGCTGGTCGCCGTTCGGGCCAAACAGGCTGGGGAAATGATCCGGCTGGATCTTGCCCAGCAAGAGATTGCAGTCGGTGATGGTGAGCGGCCCGCCACGCCGGTAGCAGGCCGGGCCGGGCACCGCGCCGGCGCTTTCCGGGCCGACGCGGAAACGACCGTCCACGAACGAACAGATGGAGCCGCCGCCCGCTGCGATGGTGTGGATGCGCATCATCGGCGCACGCAGGCGGACGCCCGCGACGCGAGCCTCATTGTCGCGCTCATAGCTGCCCGCATAATGCGACACATCGGTCGATGTGCCGCCCATGTCGAAGCCGATGACTTGCGCGAAGCCGGCCTGCTCGGCGGTCCGCGCCAGACCGACGATGCCGCCGGCCGGGCCGGACAACACCGCATCCTTGCCCCGGAACAACGCCCCGTCGGTCAGCCCGCCGCTCGACTGCATGAACAGCATGTCGGCCCCGTAGCCCACCGCATCGCGCAAGCCATCGACATAGGCGCGCAGCACCGGCGAGAGATAGGCGTCGGCCAGGGTGGTGTCGCCGCGCCCAATCAGCTTGATGAGCGGGGCGACGTCGTGGCTGGCGCTGATCTGGGTGAAACCGATATCGGCCGCGATCCGCGCCAGCGCTGCTTCATGCGCGGGATAGCGATAGCCATGCATCAGCACGATTCCGACGGCGCGCAGCCCCCGGTCATAGCCCCCCTGCAACGCGGCCCGCGCCGCGCCTTCGTCCAGCGCCACGCGCACCGTGCCGTCGGCCATCAGCCGCTCGTCCATCTCGATCACATCGGCATGGAGCGGATCGGGCAGGCGGATGCGGCGCGCGAACAGCTCCGGCCGTTCCTGCGTGCCAATGCGGATCGCGTCGCGGAAGCCGCGCGTGATCGCCAGCAGCACCGGCTCGCCCTTGCGCTCCAGCAGCGCATTGGTGGCGATGGTGGTGCCGATGCGCAGGGTACAGGGCGGGATCGGCCCGTCACCAGAGCCGGTCAGCCGCCGCACCGCTTCGACCGCCGCGTCTGCATAGCGTTCCGGATCGCTCGACAGCAATTTGGCGGTGTGCAGCCGCCCATCAGGCGCGCGCGCCACCACATCGGTAAAGGTGCCGCCGCGGTCGATCCAGAATTGCCATGTCATGAGGCGGGTGATGGCGGCGCGGGGGTGGAATGGCAAGAGAGGGTTGGTGGGCAAGGCGCTGCTACAACCCACCCCGCTGCGACTAGCGCGCTCCGCCGCGCAAGTCTCGCTGCCCCTCCCGTAAACGGGAGGGGATATTTACGCTCCCTACCCTGTTACGCCCCCTTGCCGTCCGCCCAGAACTGCGCCAGTTGCGCCACCGATGCATGAGCCGCCGCATAATCCGGCTCCTCGTTCGCGTCATTATAGCCGAACCACTCGTCGGCCCCGACTTCCTGCACGACGATGCCGTCGCGCCGGGCAAGCATCGACAGCGTGCCATAATAGACGCCGTAGGTCGCACCCGCCTGCGGGATCAGCCAGGCGATCTGGCCGCGAACCGGCACGATGCTCTCGTCCCGCCACAGCGCGCGGGCGCCATAGCCGGTGCAGTTGATGATCGATTTCTGGCGCAGCGTCGTCACGTCCTGCGGTTCGTGCAATTCCATCGGCACGACCTTGCCCCCCGCCAGCCGGAAATCGGCCATCAGCTGATGGGCGAGGTCGGCGACGTTGAAAGTCAGCCCGCTGCCGCGCCGGGCATAAGTCGGGCGGAAGGGATGGGTGCCGGGGGCCAGTTCGACCGAGCGCGGGGTGATGTCCGCCAGCCGCTGTTCAAGGCGCAGGAAATCGTCGGGGTGGTCGGTCGCCGGCGCTTCCGGTTCCGCTGCGCCAAAAGGCGTGTCCGACAACTGGTAGCGGTTGGTCCATTCGACCGGGTCGCCGGGCAGGCCGAGATAGCTCTGATGCATGGTGAAGGCCGCGCGCGCCATCGCTTCCCACCGGTCGCCGAAACCCGGATCGACCGCCTTTTGCATGGCAATGCGGCTGTCGGGCGTCCAACTGCCGGTGGCACGCGCGGAGCGGACATAGGGAAATTGCTCCTTGGCGTAGATGGTGACGTTCGCCCCGCCGCGCTGGGCGGTGAGCGCGGCGGTCAGGCCCAGCGCGCCAGCGCCGATCACCGCGACGTCGCGCACCCCGTCCGCCAGCGCCAGGCCGACCGCAACTTGCGCCGATCCCCAGGACAGCGACCAGCCGCTGCCGCCATGGCCGTAATTATGGACGACCCGCTTGGCCCCGACCCGCTCCACCTCGATCCGCGGCCCGGCGGCGCGAAAGGGACGCAGGCACACGGTGACGCGAAACAGGCGATCGGGGGTCGCCCGGATCGGCGGCGGCAGGGTGTCGAGACTGGCCGTGCGGCCCGCGCTCGCCAGCGACAGCGCCGCCATGCCGCCCATGCCCCGGCCCAGAAATGCGCGCCTGTCCATCGCCTGTCTCCCTGTTCGCATCGCCCTTTTGACATAACGAACGAATGTAAGGGAGCCGCAAGCGAAACGAACGTATCGACCGGGATCAGTTCCCCTCGGCGTCGACCGTGAACACCATCGGCTTGCCACGCGATCCGGGTTCCCATCCCGCCTCCAACGCGGCGCGGATGCCCCGCGCGATTATCGCATCGTTGATCTGGAGCCGGCCGCGCTGCAACCCCTTGAGCAGGCGCTTGGGCGGGGGAAATTCCAACAGCGCGCCGCGCTGCATATCCTTCTGCAACAGGGCGATGGCCATGCCCTTCCAGCCGTCGATATCGCTCCACTGCGGCTCGCGCCGCAATTCCCATTCATATGTGAAGCCGTCGACGTCGACGGAACCGCTATTGCTGTGCATGGCGACGCGCATAGCATGGTTGAGGGTCTGCGCCACCCCCGATGCCCCGGCACTCTGAACCGCCACCCTTTGGGTCAGCACTGATCGAGATCATGGACAAGCGCGCCGTTCGAACATATCAGGAACGATATGGCTCAGCTTTCCACCCGTTCAAAACTCGAAATCCTGGCCGACGCCGCCAAATATGATGCGTCCTGCGCATCGTCCGGCACCACCAAGCGCGACAGCCGTGGCGGCAAGGGGATCGGATCGACCGAAGGGATGGGAATCTGCCACGCCTATGCGCCCGACGGTCGCTGCATTTCGCTGCTCAAGATATTGCTGACCAACAGCTGCATCTTCGACTGCCATTATTGCATCAACCGCCGGTCGAGTGATGTCCGCCGCGCCCGCTTCACCGCGCAGGAGGTGGTGGACCTGACGCTGAGCTTCTATCGCCGTAATTATATCGAGGGGCTGTTCCTCTCGTCCGGTATCATCCGCTCATCCGATTATACGATGGAGCAGATGGTCGAGGTGGCGCGATCGCTGCGCGAGGATCATCATTTCCGCGGCTATATCCATTTGAAGACCATTCCCGATGCCGACCCGGCATTGATCCACCAGGCGGGCCTGCATGCCGATCGGCTATCGATCAATGTCGAACTGCCGACCGAAAGCGGCCTTAAACGCCTTGCCCCGGAAAAGGACGGCGTGCGGATCGAAGGGGCGATGAGTCGGCTGCGCAGCGACATGGAGGATGGGCAGGACGCCCGCCGCAAATATAAGAGCGCGCCACGCTTTGCGCCTGCCGGCCAATCGACCCAGATGATCGTGGGCGCGGACGCCGCCGACGACCGGGCGATCATCGCGCGGGCGAGCAGCCTCTACGACCGGCACAAGCTGCGCCGCGTCTATTACAGCGCCTTCTCCCCCATCCCCTCGCCCAGCGCGGTGCTGCCGCTCAAGCGCCCGCCGTTGCTGCGCGAACATCGGCTCTATCAGTCCGACTGGATGATCCGCTTCTACGGTTATGACGCGACCGAGATCGCCGCCGCGACCGATGCGGCAACGGGTTGCCTACCGCTCGATATCGATCCCAAGCTCGCCTGGGCGCTCAACCATCGCGCGACCTTTCCCGTGGACGTCAATCGGGCCCCGCGGGAGGCGCTGCTGCGGGTGCCGGGCCTGGGGGTGAAAGCAGTGAACCGCATCCTGATGAGCCGCCGCCATCGCCGTTTGCGGCTGGAGGATGTCGCGCGGCTGACGACATCGATCAAGAAATTGCGCCCCTTCCTGATAGCGGCGGACTGGCGGCCACTGGCGCTGATCGACAGCGCCGACCTGCGCGCACGGGTGGCGCCGCCTGCAAAACAGCTCGATCTATTTGCCTGACTGTCATATTTCCGGTTGATCGCGGCGGCGACTCGTGAAATTCTTTGGCCAAGGTCAAGCAAGGAGTTCGGGGCTTTGGCGACAGCGCTCGGCAATCGCACACAGCAGCGCAAGGGATTTGCGAAGCGGATCAGCACGCATCTGGCCGCCGCGCTGGTGGTCTTCTGCCTGCTTCAGATCGGCATCGTCGCCAAGACGGGCGGATCGCTTGTCCTGCATCTGGGCATTATCGTCGCGATCGGCGGTTATGCGGTGGCTGCGCGCGGTTTGGAACGACGCTGGCAGATGTTGGAGCAGGGCGGTCTGCCCGACAGCGGCCTTGCCGTGCGGTTCCGCCGCGACGTGCTACAGCTTTGGGCCGCCAGCCTGCTGGGCGCGCTGCTCTGGCTGCCGGTCGCGATCATCTTCCGCTTCCTGTTCGGCTGACGCCCGGCCCGATTTTTGGCGGGAGCCAATTGCGCGCCCTGTCGTTGTCTGTCCTCGAACAAGGAGGACCACCCATGGCCGACGCCAATATTTTCGACCGCCTGAAGCAGGATCACGACACCCATCGCGCACTGTTCGACCAGATGGCGGATGCGGAGCGGGAGAAGGACGAGGACCAGCTAGAAAAGCTGTTCGACCAGTTCAAGGTGGAAGTGTCGGCGCACGCCGCCGCAGAGGAGGAAACGCTCTACGCCACCATGCTGTCCCGCCCGGACCTGCGCGAGGATGCCCAGCACAGCGTGTCCGAGCACAAGGAAATCGACGATTATCTGGAAGAGCTGGACGAGCTGAAATTCAACGGCGAGGCCTGGCGCAAGAAATTCGCCGAGATGAAGAAGCGCTACCTCCACCATATCGACGAAGAAGAGGAGGAGATGTTCCCCGACGCCGCCAAGGAACTGTCGGCGGAAGAGGAGGACAAGCTGGGCAAGCTGTTCGCCAAGCGCAAGCCCGCCGAGCTGGAGCGCGCGCAGGCGGAGGATTGAGGGTTGCCCTTCCGCGGTTAGCCGTAAACGGACGATGAGATCGCCAGTCATCTACCGCGTCGCGCTGACCGCCCCCGACGACTTCGACGGCTGGCGGGCGGCGGCGCGGCGCTTGGCGATGAACGGCGTCGATCCGGCGGATATCGTATGGCAGGTCGGCGAGACGAGTGCCGACCTGTTTGGCGACGCGCTTCTGCCGCCTGACAGAAACGGTGCAGCCTTCTCGGTGCCCCGCGCCTTTGTCGATCTGGCGCAAAGCGCGATCCTGCATAGTGAATCCGAACGCTTTGCTTTGCTCTATACGCTGCTCTGCCGACTGCGCGACCGGCCGGGGCTGATGCAGGACAAGGCCGACCCGCTATTGCGCCGGGTTGACGTGCTGGCCAAGGCGGTGCGCCGCGACATCCACAAGATGCGCGCCTTCGTCCGGTTCCGCGCTTTGGAAGATGACGCGGGGCCGCGTTTCATTGCCTGGTTCGAACCCGATCATCATATCGTCCGCGCCAATGCCGGTTTCTTCATGCGCCGCTTTGCGACCATGCGCTGGTCGATCCTGACGCCGGAGGTCAGCATCCACTGGGACGGCGACGTGTTGACCGAAGGACCGGGGGCCAGTCGCGGCGATGCGCCGGCGGACGACCCGGTCGAGGATGTGTGGAAGGGCTATTATGCCGCGATCTTCAATCCGGCCCGGCTCAAGACCGGGGCCATGCTGTCCGAGATGCCGAAAAAATATTGGCGTAACCTGCCCGAGGCCGCGCTTATTCCCGATCTGATCGCCGGGGCGCAGGCGCGCGAGGCGGCGATGATCGCGACCGCCCCCCTGCCAGAAAAAGCGCCGCCGAAACGCCAGGGCAATGCCGCCACAGTCTGGGCGTCCATACGCGACGAGGCGATGAGCTGCACCCGCTGCCCGTTGCACCGGGACGCCACGCAGACGGTCTTTGGCGAAGGCCCGCTCGACGCACCCCTGCTCTTCATCGGCGAACAGCCGGGCGATCAGGAGGATCTGGCGGGGCGGCCGTTCGTCGGCCCGGCGGGGCAATTGTTCGACCGGGCGCTGGTGGAAGCAGGCGTGGACCGCTCCCGCGCCTATGTCACCAACGCGGTCAAGCATTTCAAGTTCGAGAGGCGCGGCAAGCGCCGCCTGCACCAGTCGCCCGACGCGGGGGAGATCGAGGCGTGCCGCTGGTGGCTGAAACAGGAGATCGACCTGATCCGCCCACGCATCATCGTCGCGCTGGGGGCGTCGGCCGCCCGCGCGATGCTGGGTAAAGCGGTGACGATCAGCCGGACGCGGGGTCAGGCGATCGCGCTCGATGGCGGTGCGGAAGGCTGGGTCACGGTGCATCCCAGCTATTTGCTGCGGCTGCCGGACGAGGATCGCCGGGCGGAGGAACAGGCCCGCTTCATCGAAGACCTGCGCGGCATCGGCGCGCGGCTGAAGGCGCTGGCCTGAAACGGGAATGCGGAACGGCTACAGTCCAAAGAAGCCGTTCCACACCCCAACTTCCGTTCGGAAGCTGACTGAACAGACGGGACGGGCCGTTAAGGCCCGCCCCGCCTAACCATTAACAGCGATCAGAATTTCGCAACCACACCCGCCATCGGACGGATCGAGTGGAAATCGCCGGTCGTGTCGGCCTGCACGCGCAGGCGGATGTTGCTGCTTTGGGCCGAGCCGCCCATGTCGGCGGGCGACAGCTCGACGCCGGCGCCATAGGTCATGCCATGATAATCGCGGCTATCCTTGCCCAGCGCGTCGAAATTGGTCCACTGATAGCCGACCTTGGTGAAGATCATGCTGTCCTTGCCCGCTTTCACGCCGACACGGCCCGCTGCGCCATATTCCCAGTCGATGTCGCCCGACACGCCCTTGGACGCGGTGCCCTCGACGCCCAGGACAAGCGGCCCTGCGACATTGACGTTCACGCCGGCGACGCCCTCGACCATGCGGCCCTTATAGCCGACCGGCGGGATGCCTTCCTTGCTGGTTTCGCTGTCATAATTATGGATGCCGCCCATCACGCCGACATAAGGCTCGACGCGACGGGTGGACGAACCGGCATCGTCCTGCGCCATGGCGGCGGCAGGCAACAGGAACGCAGCGGCGGCTGCCGAAAAAAGCAGTGTCTTCATGGGAGTGACCCTTTGTCTATTGTGGATTTGTTGAGCGGCGGTGTGGACCCGCCGGGCCGATGCGGCGCTCAAAGCGGCTGCGATCGACATGGGAAGAATGACCGGACCCGCCCGAAGGTTTCCTGAATAATCCACAAAAACCGGATAAAGAACGATTATGTGACGGAAAGAACACGCTTTCTGTCGGCCCGATGAACGAAATACGACTTTTCTGAACGTCCGATAAACATGGGGGTAGCGCTGGTGCAGAAAGGATAATCCATTCACCACCAATTCAACCGGGCCGCGTTACGCCCAGTATCAGATGGAGATGAGGAGAAAGGCGATGACGGGCATCCGACATCGGTTCCTGGCGATAATCGGGCTAGCAGGCGCAATGACCTTGGGTGGTTGTGCCTATGATGACGGCTATGGCTATGGCGGCGTAAGCGTGGGTAGCGGCTATTATGGCAATGGCGGCTATTATGACGACGGCCTTTACGGGTCGCCCGGCTTTTACCAGCCCGGCGCCTATGGCGGCTGGTACGACAATTATTATTATCCCGGCAGCGGCTATTATATCTACGACCGTGGTGGACGCCGTCATCGCTGGAATGACGGTCAGCGCCGCTATTGGGAAAGTCGCCGGGCTGAACGCGGCAACGATGGTCGCTGGCGCGGCCGGGATCGGGACGGTCGGGACGGAAACTGGGATGGCCGGGACCGCGATGGCAATTGGCGCGACCGCGATGGTCGGCCGGGTAATGGCAACGCCACCCGCCCGCCCCGCCCGCCCCAGGGCGCCAATGATGGTCGCAACTGGGGCGATCGCAACTGGGGGGATCGCAATTCGGGACGGGGCCAGAATGACGGCCAGGGCCGCGACCGTAACGGGTGGCGCGGCAACCGGCCCGACGGCGCGCGGCCCACGCCGCAGCCGGGTTTGCGTCAGCCGCAGGCCCAGCCCCAGAACCGGCCCCAATCCCGGCCGCAGATGAACCAGCCGCGCCCGCAGCGCGATTGGGGCGGCGCAGGCCGCCAGACGCGCGGGCGTGAACCGGCGGCACGGGTTCGCCCGGACTGATGCGGCCATCGACGAAGGCCGCCGCCCTGCTTGCCCTCCTGCTCGTCGCGGCCTGCGACGGGCGGGAGGAAAGCGCGATCGACAATATCGCCAATGGCGCCAATGCGGCGCAGGTGGAAAATAATGTCCGCAGCGAGGCGATGGCGGTGATGGAGCCGCTCAACCCGCCCGCCCCCGGCACGCCGGGCGGCCTGCCCGTCGATCCGGCCCCAATCGCCGAAGGATCGATCGATCCCGACAGCGCGCAGGGCGCTGCGCAGGTCGTGCAGGGCTATTATGGCCTGCTGGAGGAAAAGCGGTTCGAGGATGCGCAGGATCTGTGGAATCCCACAGGCGCGATCGGATCGCAGGACGACGCCCATTTCGCCGCGCGCTTCCGCGGTTTTGGCGAAATCCACGCCAATGTCGGAGCGCCGTCCGAACCGGAAGACGCAGTGGGATCGACCTATGTGACGGTGCCCGTGCAGGTCTATGGCCGCATCGCCGCCAATGGCCGGCCCTGGCATGTGCTGCGGCAAGTGGTGCTACGCCGGGCCGATGACGTTCCTGGATCGACACCGGAACAGCGGCGCTGGCATATCGATGCGATCGGCCCCTATCAGCCGCCGGCGGCTATGCCCGATGCGGCTAATGGCGCGGAAGCGGCGCAACCCATTTCGATGACGGACGGGATGGCGAAACGGCCGTAGGACTGATGAATCTCTTTATGTCGTCATTGCGAGCGTAGCGAAGCAATCCAAGCGCGCGTCCGTGGATTGCTTCGCTACGCTCGCAATGACGCTGACGAGCAGAAAAAAAGCGCCCGGCCTTAGCGACCGGACGCCTTTTTCTATATCATATCAGGTCGTGCTCAGGCGACGGTCGCGGTGACGATCTTGCCGGGCGTGCGCGGCGGCTCGCCCTTGGGCAGGGCGTCGACATGCTCCATGCCCGACGTCACTTCGCCCCAGACGGTATATTGGCCGTCCAGGAAGGTGGCGTCGTCAAAGCAGATGAAGAACTGGCTGTTGGCGCTGTTCGGGTTGGACGACCGGGCCATCGAGCACACGCCGCGGACATGCTTTTCACGGCTGAACTCGGCCTTGATGTCGGGCAGCTTCGATCCGCCCATGCCGGTGCCGGTCGGATCGCCGCCCTGCGCCATGAAGCCGGGGATGACGCGGTGGAACACCACGCCGTCATAAAAGCCGTCCTTGGCCAGGGTGGTGATGCGCTCGACATGGCCGGGAGCCAGATCGGGGCGCAGCTTGATCACGACGTCGCCGCCGCTATCGAGGGTAAGGGTAAGGGTTTCGTCGGCCATGAAGCATCCTCTCAATATGGGAAGGGGTGATGCCCCCATATAGAGGCTTCAAAAGGGGATGGAAGTTTCTTGTGGAGAAGGGGTGCCCTGCCCGTCACCCCATTGCAATTCCATGCTGCATGGGCGAAAGCAGCCAAATGTTACAGGAACCGGACAGTAGGGGGCGCCATGAGCGAGCGCGGCGATCCAGCCGAACCCCTATTGCGTGGGGACGACACGGGCGATGAAGCGATCCTCGAACAGGCCGAAACGGGCCTGGACGAGGATGATCGGCTGAAGCCTGCATTCCTGTCCTCCGTGCTCGACGCGGTGGAGGATGGCGACAGCGAAAGGGCGCGCGACCTGGTGTCGCCGCTCCACCCGGCCGACATTGCCGACCTTCTGGAACTCACGCCGTCGGAACGGCGCGCCGATGTCGCCGCCTCGCTGGGCGACCTGGTCGGCGCGGAAGTGCTGTCGGAACTCAACGACTATGTCCGCGACGATCTGATCGGCGCGCTCGCGCCCGAACAGGTGGCGGAATTTGCCGCCGAACTCGACACCGACGACGCCGTCGCGATGATCGAGGATATGGAGGAGGCCGACCAGCAGGCCGTCCTCGACGCGCTCGACCCCGAAGACCGCGCCGCGATCGAAAGCGCACTATCCTACCCGGAGGAGTCCGCCGGGCGCCTGATGCAGCGCGATCTGGTCGCGGTGCCCGCCCATATGACGGTCGGCCAGGTGATCGACTATCTGCGCGACAATGCCGACCTGACGCAGGATTTCTGGGAAATCTATGTGGTCGATGCGGCCCATCGGCCGATCGGCTATTGCCAGCTCAGCTGGATACTGACCTGCCCTCGCGGCATCGCCATGACCGACCTGATGAAGCGCGAACAGACGCTGATTCCGGTGGACATGGATCAGGAAGAAGTCGCGCTGCGCTTCCAGAAATATGCGCTGATCTCCGCCGCCGTGGTCGACAGCGCGGGCCGACTGGTCGGCATGATTACGGTGGATGACGTCGTCCACATCATTGCCGAGGAAGCGGGTGAGGATATCCTGCGCCTGTCGGGTGCGGGCGAAGGCGACATCAACCAGCCGATCCTGATGACGGTGCGCACGCGCCTGGTCTGGCTGGTCGTCAATCTGGGCACGGCGATGGTCGCCGCGTCGGTGGTGGGCCTGTTCGAAAAGACGATCGAACATCTGGCGATGCTGGCCGCGCTGATGGGCATCGTGTCGGGCATGGGCGGCAATGCGGGAACCCAGACGCTGGCGGTCATGGTGCGCGCCATCGCCACCAATCAGGTCACCAGTTCCAACACGCTGCGCATGATCGTGCGGGAATTTCGCATCGCCGCGACCAACGGATCGGTGCTTGGCGTGCTGATCGGCATCGGCTCTTATATGATCTACGGGCAACTGGGCCTGTCGCTGGTGTTCGCCACCGCAATCCTCATCAACAATATGGTGGCAGGGCTGGCGGGCGTGCTGATCCCGGTGACGCTCGACCGGCGCAACATCGACCCGGCCGTATCGTCCGCTGTGTTCGTGACGATGATGACCGATTCGCTGGGCTTCTTCACCTTTTTGGGGCTGGCGACGATTTTCCTGACCTGATGGCGCATTGACCTGCGCGGCGCTGCTGCCCATCTGCTGCCCCATGCCGCTCCACATGACCAAGATCGCCTTCCGCAGCGAAAGCCCCGCATCCTTGCGCGCCTGGCTGGAAAGCCACGCGGGCGAAGCGCGGATCACCACCCGCTACCTGCCCAAGCGGGTAGAGGAGATGGCGGGCGGTTCGCTCTACTGGATTCACGGCCATATGCTGGTCGGCCGCAGCCCGATCCTGGGCTTTGAGGAAACCGGTCAGGGTCGCCATTGGATCAGGCTGGAACCGCGCCTGATTCCGGTGCGCGGGAGCCCCAAGCGCGCGCATCAGGGTTGGCGCTATCTGGAGGATGCGGATGCCCCGCCCGACCTGGAGGGCGGCGAGGCGGATGATCTGGACGCGATGCCGGCGGCGCTGCTGGGGGAACTCAGCAAGCTGGGGTTGGTGTAGATCGAAATACCACCACATCTCCGACTGCTTCGAGCGAAATGGAGAAGCGGATAGAGCCACGCCAGCGTTTAGCTTCGCAGACCTCGGCTCTGCCTCGTTTCTCGACTTCGCTCGAAACGAACGGAGGTTGTTCGCCCGGCTTGACCCTACCCGCTATTCCTGAGCGCGGTCGCGATCGCATTGATCGACAGTTCGATCCCTTCCTTGATCCGCGGATCATCCTCGCCCGCGCGGTGGCGCTTGAGCAATTCGACCTGAAGCAGGTTCAGCGGCTCGATATAGGGCAGGCGCAGCCGGATGGAGGCGTCCAGCGCCGGATTCTTTTCCAGCAGCCGCGACTGGCCGGTGGCCGCGAGCAGCCCGTCATGCGCCTGTTGCCACCCCTCGCGGATGCGCCCGAACATCGCCGCGCCCGCGGCCTGATCCTCCACCAGCGGCAGGTAGCGCGCGGCGATGCCCAGGTCGGACTTGGCCAGCACCATCTCTAAATTGGCGAGCGCGGATTTGAGGAACGACCAATGCTGCCCCATGTCGGCCAGCAACGCCTTGTCTTCAAACTGCTCCAGCGCTTGCCCTACGCCATACCAGCCCGGCAGCATCACCCGCGCCTGCGCCCAGCTGAACACCCAGGGGATGGCGCGCAGATCCTCGATCGCGTTGCTCTTGGTCCGGCTGGCCGGGCGCGACCCGATCTTGAGGCCCGAAATCTCCTGGATCGGGGTCAACTGGCGGAAAAATTCCTTGAACCCCTCCGTGCCGTAAACCAGGTCGCGATAGGCGGCGAAGGCGTTTTTCGATAGCTCGTCCATCGCTGCGGAAAAACGCGCCGCGTCGCGATCCGATATTCCCTCCGGTTCCAGGCTGGCGAGCAGGGTGGCGCTGGTCATCGCCTCCAAATTGGTCATGGCGACGTCGCGCGACCCGAATTTGGCGGCGATCATCTCCCCCTGTTCGGTGATGCGGATGCGCCCCTGCACGCTCCCCCTTGGTTGCGCCTGAATCGCCGCAAAGGCCGATCCGCCCCCGCGCCCCACCGCGCCGCCGCGGCCGTGGAACAGCTGCATCGCCGCGCCGGCATCGGCGAACACCGGCTCCAGCGCCTGGCTCGCCTTGTACAGGCTCCAGGTCGATGTGATGTAGCCGCCATCCTTGTTGCTGTCGGAATAGCCGATCATCACTTCCTGATGACCCCGCGCCTTCACCACGCCGGCGATTTCGGGCAGGCCGAAATAGGCGGTCATGATGGCAGGCGCGGCCTCCAGATCGGCGATCGTCTCGAACAGCGGGATCGCCATGATCGCAGTCTGCGGCGGCGCGCCGTCAACGCCCGCCTGCCACAGCCCGGCTTCCTTCAGCAGGATATTGACCTCCAGCAGGTCCGACACGCTTTCGGCCTTGGAAATGATATAATGGGTGATG
Source organism: Sphingobium sp. Z007 (assembly GCF_900013425.1). Classification (GTDB taxonomy): domain Bacteria; phylum Pseudomonadota; class Alphaproteobacteria; order Sphingomonadales; family Sphingomonadaceae; genus Sphingobium. The sequence goes on along the minus strand of NZ_FBXK01000005.1, from coordinate 3,134,283 downwards.
CAGGCCGGCCCATAGAGCTGGTGCGCGGTCGCGGCGGCATGGACGATCGCCAGTTCCGACGTCGTCTCCTCGCCATAGGCCGAAAAGCGCGATCCCAGCGGGCGATTGCTGGCCAGTTCCCGGCGCAGCAGCGCGATCCGCGCATATTCGTCGAGCGCCAGATAGTCCGCCTCGACCCCCGCAGCCTTGAGCAGTTCCGCCACTACCCGCTCATGCACGGCGCTATTCTGCCGCATGTCGAGCGTGGCGAGGTGGAAGCCGAACGTCTCCACTGCGCGGATCAGCCGCCCCAGCGCCCCGCCGGTCGACAGCGCCCCGTCGCCTTCGCTCGCCAACCCCTGCGCTACCGTCACCAAGTCGCGGCGGAAATCCTGCGGCGTCGCATAGGCCTCGCCCTTCAGGCTCGACGGCCGCGCCGGCTGTCCGCCGGTCAGCGTGGTGCAGGTCGCCGCCAGCCGCGCATAAATGCCGGACAGCGCGCGGCGATAGGGCTCGTCCTTGCGGCTGGGCGATGCGTCGCCGCTCGCCTCCGCCAAGTCCAGCACCGCCTGGGGCACATGGGCAAGCTCGGTCGAGAGCGACAGTTCCGCCCCCAGCGCATGCAGCGCGTCGAGATAATAAGCGATCGCCGCCTGACATCCACGTTTCAGCGCGAATTCGAGCTGCGGCGCCTGGACGAAGGGATTGCCGTCGCGATCGCCGCCGATCCACGACCCGACCCGCAGGAAGCTTGGCGGCCGCGCGCCCAGCACCCGCTCCCACCGCGCATAGAGCGCAGGCAGGACCGGCAGGAAAGTGTCGCGGAAATAGGCCAGCACATTGTCGATCTCATCGGCGACGAACAATTTCTCGCGCCGCAGGGGGCGCGTCTGCCACAGCAAAGCGATCTGGCGGAATATCGCCTCGTCCAGATTTTCACCCTCGGCCGTCTCTTCGCGGCCCGCATCCTTCAGCAGCATCAGGTCGGCGATGCGGTTTTTATGGTCGATCATGCTCTTGCGCCGCACCTCGGTCGGGTGGGCGGTCAGGACCGGGACCATCAGGCTGTGCGCCAGCAGGCCCAGCACCGCGTCTTTGCCGATGCCATGCGAGTCCAGCCGCGCGACGGCCGACGCGACATCGGCCCCAGGCTCGGCCGCCACCCCCTGCCGATCCTCCGCCAAGTTGGCGAGCATCGAAAACAGCATGAAGCCACGGGTGAAATTGAGCGTGTCGTCCAGATCGAGCGCGTCCAGCCCGGTGTCCGTCAGGTCCGCCCCCTGCAACCCCCGCGCCCGATCGACCGAAGCGGAGCGGATATATTCGGTCTGCTTGTAGAGCTTGTCCCCGCCATAGGCGCGAATGACATCCCCCAGCAGCCGCCCCAAATAGCGGATGTCGGGATTTTGCGTGATCGCAGGTGCATCTGCGGAGGATAGAGTCGCCATGGCAGCGATGCTGCATTGCGGCATGGCGATGGTCAAGCGGTGGTTGCGGATGGGGGACAAGGTACGCCATAGCTGGCATCATCGCCGTCCCCCTTGCGCTCCCCTACCCCCTGCGCCAAAGACGCGATCGTGACCGCCAGCATCAGCATAGGGACCGACAGCCACGGCAAGGACGTGCTGGTCGATGTCGAGGAATTGCTCGCCACCCGGCTGCTCGTTCAGGGCAATTCGGGGTCGGGCAAGTCGCATCTGCTGCGCCGTCTGCTCGAAGAATCCGCGCCGATGGTGCAGCAGGTGGTGATCGACCCGGAGGGGGATTTCGTCACCTTGGCCGACGCCTATGGCCATATCGTGATCGACGCGGGCGACTATAATGAGCGCGAGATTGTCAAGATGGCGATGCGCATCCGCGAACATCGCGCGTCGGTGGTGCTCAGCCTGGAATCGCTGGAGCTGGAGGCGCAGATGAAATGCGCCGCGACCTTCCTGTCCACCCTGTTCGATGCGCCGCGCGACCATTGGTATCCCGCACTGGTGGTGGTGGACGAAGCGCAGATGTTCGCCCCCGTTTCGGCCGGCGACGTGTCGGACGAGGCGCGCCGCCTGTCGCTGGCCGCCATGACCAACCTGATGTGCCGGGGGCGCAAGCGGGGCCTTGCCGGCGTGATCGCGACCCAGCGGCTGGCGAAACTGGCCAAGAATGTCGCGGCCGAAGCGTCCAATTTCCTGATGGGCCGCACCTTCCTGGACATCGACATGGCCCGCGCCGCCGATCTTCTGGGCATGGAGCGGCGGCAGGCGGAGCAGATTCGCGACCTGGAGCGTGGGCGCTTTCTGGGCCTTGGCCCGGCGATCGCGCGGCGGCCGGTCAATGTGAAGATCGGCGCGGTCAAGACTGGCACGCGCGGCGGCGCGCACAAGCTGATCGCCCCGCCCACCACCAGTGGCGAGGATTTGCAGGAATTATTGTTCGCCAACCACGCGGACGACACGTTGCCCACCCCCGCCCCCCGCGCCGATCCCCCGCCCCGCCCGGCCGAGGAGATCATCCGCGCGCTCGCCGATACGCCGTCGGCCCGGCCCGCCGCGCCGGAACTGGATTTCGGCCAGAATGAGCCGGTGGTCGTCGCCGTGCTGGAGGAAATCGTCGCCGATCTGGGCGATGCCGCCCTCAGCGTGTCGACCCTCTATCAGGATTTTGGCGTTCGCTGCAGGATGAAGGGGCTGCGCACCCCGCCGTTGGACCTGCCCGCCTTCCGCAAGCGCTTCGCCATGGCGCAGGCTGGGATGGCCGATGCGCATGATCCGCGCTGGGCTGCCGCGATGAAGGCGGCGGAGCCTCTGCCCGAAGATATGCTCGCCCCCTTCCTGCTGATCGCCCGTGCCGCGATGGCGGGCCTGCCCTGCCCGGACGACGCGCATCTGGCGCGCGCCTATGGCACCAGTTCGCCGGGGCGTGTGCGGCGGCTGATCGACTATATGGAAAAACTGGGCGTCATCGTCGCCCGCACCGATTTTTCCGGCAAGCGCTCGATCGGCGTGCCGGGCTTGGGCCTCTCCACGGCGGCGGACGGATGACGGCACCGTCGGTCCTCTTCGTCTGCCTGGGCAATATCTGCCGCTCGCCGCTGGCCGAAGCCGCGCTGCGGGCAGAGGCGCAAGAAGCCGGGATCGACATGACCGTCGATTCGGCCGGAACGGGCGACTGGCATGTCGGCCACCCGCCCGACAGGCGGGCGCAGGCGGTGGCGCTGCGCCATGGCATCGACATCAGCGGCTATGTGGGCCGTCAGGTCAGTGCGGCGGACTTCCGCCGCTTCACCCACATCTTCGCGCTCGACGCCGACAATCTCAAAAATCTGCGCCGCATCCGCCCGTCGGACGGCGGCGCGGACCTGCGCCTGCTGATGGATCTGGTGCCGGGGCGCGAGGGGACGGGCGTGGTCGATCCCTATTATGGCGACGATGCCGGGTTCGACCTGACCTGGGACGATGTGACCCGCGCGGCCAGGGCGATCATCGCCCGGCTCTAACTGGTCTGGCGGACGACCAGTTCGGGGGCGATCTGGACCGATCCGGCCTCTTCCCCGCCGATGCGCCGAAACAGCAGGTCGACCAGATGGTGCGCGCCCGCCTCTATATCCTGCCGGATGGTGGTCATCGGCGGGTTGGCCAGGCGGGCGAGCGGAATATCGTCGAAACCCACGATCGACAGGTCGTGGGGGATGCGCAGGCCATGTTCGGCCGCGGCCGCCATCAGGCTCATGGCCGCCACGTCGGACGCTGTGAAAATGCCGTCGGGCCGGTTGCCGGCGGCGAACCAGGCAGCTGCCATGGCATAGCTGTCGTCCGAGGTGACCGGGATACGCACCAGTTCCACGTCGCGGCGCAGCCCATCGGGCAAGGCCGCCATGAAACCGGCATGACGCGCTGCAAATTCGGGCACTCCGACATCGCCGAAAAAGGCCAGTCGATGTCGGCCGCGATCGACCAGATGCTGCGCCGCCAACCGCCCGCCGGCTTCATTGTCGGCGCCGACCGTGATATGGACATTGCCCGGCGCCCGTTCGCCCCACACAACCAGCGGCCGGTAATGGGCGGCCGTCCTGTCCAGCACGACGCTCTGGTCCGACTGGCCGATGATGATGATCCCATCGGCGCGCCCGGCCCGGATGAAGGCGTCCAGCCAATCGTCCCGGTCCGGCAGCACACGCGAGAGCAGCAGGTCATAGCCGCGCGCCGTCAGCGCATCGGCCAGGAATCCCAGCATCGCCATGAAAAAAGGATCGGACAATTGCTGGCCGCGCGCATGGCCCAGCGGCATCAGCACCGCGATCGCCCCGGTGCGGCCAAGGCGCAGATTCTGCGCGGCGACATTGAGCCTGAAGCCATGCCGGTCGGCCAGCGCCTGAATATGATCGCGCGTGCGCTTGCTGAGCGCGCCCTTGCCCGTCAGCGCCCGCGAAACGGTGGATATCGACACGCCGGCCAGACGCGCCAGATCGGCGATGCTCTTAAGCTGGCCGGTGTGCTGGTCGTCCATGCGGCGCAGACTAGGACAAATGCGACCGGTCCACAACGCCCTGCCGGTCGACCTGCACGCCCCGGCAAAAGCCGGCGCCGCGGCGAGCGGATGGCGGGCTCTTCCCGCACGCTTCATCCTCAACCTATCTTGACGCGGGCCGCCGGGGCTGTAGCTTCTTTTCACCCTATTCTCAGCCCGGTTGGACCGCTTATGCGCGCTACCATGTTGCTGATTGACGCGGCGCCTGACGCCGGACACTCCCCGTCCGGCCGCCCGCTGTCATGCTCTTCGTCCGCCCGTCATTCCCTGCGGAGCGGCCGATGATAGTCATAACAGGGGGAGAGGAACGTCCATGCAGATTGTCTATATCGCCATAGGGTGTGGCCTGCTGGCCATCATCTATGGCCTGATCACCAGTCGACAGGTGTTGAGCCAGTCACCCGGCAATGACGCCATGCAAGCGATCGCCGGCGCGATCCAGGAGGGAGCGAAAGCCTATCTCGGCCGCCAATATACGACGATCGCCATCGTTGGCGCGGTCGTGGCCGTGCTGGTTCTTTATTTTCTGGGCGTCACGTCCGCGGTCGGATTTTTGATCGGCGCGATCCTGTCGGGGGCGGCAGGGTTCATCGGCATGAACATATCCGTGCGCGCCAATGTCCGCACCGCCGAAGCCTGCCGGGGCACGCTGCAAAGCGGCCTTACCGTCGCCTTCAGGGCTGGCGCGATCACCGGCATGTTGGTGGCTGGCCTGGCCCTGCTCGCGATCAGCGTCTTCTTCTGGTATCTGACCGGCCCGGCCGGCCATGCCCCAGACGACCGGCTGGTCATCGACAGCCTCGTCGCGCTCGCCTTCGGAGCGTCGCTCATCTCCATCTTTGCGCGGCTGGGCGGCGGCATCTTCACCAAGGCGGCCGATGTCGGCGCGGACCTCGTCGGCAAGGTTGAAGCCGGCATCCCGGAGGATGACCCCCGCAACCCTGCCGTCATCGCGGACAATGTCGGCGACAATGTCGGCGACTGCGCGGGCATGGCGGCCGATCTGTTCGAAACCTATGTCGTCACCGTCGGCGCAACCATGGTGCTCACCGCTTTGCTGGTCACCGGGGTCGATAACGCGTTTCTGATGCAGCTGATGGCGCTGCCGCTGATCGTCGGCGGCGTGTGCATCGTGACGTCGATCATCGGCACCTATTTCGTCCGTCTGGGCAGCAGCCAGTCGATCATGGGCGCGCTCTACAAGGGGTTCTGGACGACGGCGATCCTGTCGATCCCGGCCATCTACTTCGCCACCCAATATACGCTGGGCGATCTTAACACCGTTTTCGGCGCGGATCTGGACGGCGTGGGCGGCTACACCGGCATGGCGCTGTTCTGGTCGATGCTGGTGGGCCTGGCCGTAACCGGCCTGCTGGTGGTCATCACCGAATATTATACCAGCACCAACTACCGCCCGGTGCGGTCGATCGCCAAGGCATCCGAAACCGGCCATGGCACCAATGTCATCCAAGGTCTGGCGATCAGCCTGGAATCCACCGCTTTGCCGACGCTGGTCATCGTCGTCGGCATCATCGTCGCATACCAGCAGGCGGGCCTGATGGGCATCGCCTTCGCCGCGACCGCGATGCTGGCGCTGGCCGGGATGGTGGTGGCGCTGGACGCCTACGGCCCTGTCACCGACAATGCGGGCGGGATCGCGGAAATGGCGCATCTGGACGATAGCGTGCGGGTGAAGACCGACGCGCTCGACGCCGTGGGCAACACGACCAAGGCGGTGACGAAGGGCTATGCCATCGGCAGCGCGGGCCTGGCGGCGCTGGTGCTGTTCGGCACCTTCACCCAGGATCTCGATTATTATGGCGCGGCGCTGGGGCTGACCGAGCCGGTCGATTTCAGCCTGAAGAACCCCTATGTCATCGTCGGCCTGCTGCTCGGCGCCCTGCTGCCCTATCTGTTCGGCGCGATGGGCATGACAGCCGTGGGCCGCGCGGCGGGCGACGTGGTGAAGGACGTGCGCGCGCAATTTGCGGAAAATAAGGGCATTATGGACGGCACCAGCAAGCCCGACTATGCGCGCACGGTCGATCTGGTGACCAAGGCGGCGATCAAGGAAATGATCGTGCCGTCGCTGCTTCCGGTGCTGGCGCCCATCATCGTCTATTTCGCGATCGCGGCGGTGGCGGGCAGCGACAATGGCTTTGCTGCGCTGGGCGCCTTGCTGCTGGGCGTCATCGTATCGGGCCTGTTCGTCGCCCTGTCGATGACGTCAGGGGGCGGCGCGTGGGACAATGCCAAGAAATATATCGAGGATGGCCATCATGGCGGCAAGGGCAGCGAAGCCCATAAGGCCGCGGTGACGGGTGATACGGTGGGCGATCCGTATAAGGACACGGCCGGCCCGGCCGTCAATCCAATGATCAAGATCACCAACATCGTCGCGCTGCTGCTGCTGGCGGCGCTGGCGCATGGGGCCTGACAAGCCCGGATCGATCCTGACAGGGGAGGAGAGGCCGTACGCCTCTCCTCCCCTTGCCTGCGCCCCGGCTGGTCGCGCAGCACTGTTGCCAATCCGTTTTTTAACCCTTTGTTCAGGGCAGACGCGCAATCTGATGACGTGGTCGGCCTGACGGGGGCGGGCCATGCCGCACCGGATTTTCTGTCATGGCTGACGCGCATGACCCCAGCCAGCCACCGGATGCCATGATGATGCTGTACGCCATTACCAACGATGAGCCAGGCCGCATCGCGGCGCTGCAGCGTTACGAGATACTCGATACGCCGACCGAAGGCGCGTTCGACAAGGTCACCAATCTGGTGCGGACGCTGTTCGGCGTGCCGATATCTGCCGTGTCGCTGATCGACACGAACCGGCAATGGCTCAAGTCCCACCCCGGTCTGGACGTGTCCGAAACGCCGCGCGACCTGGCCTTTTGCGATCATGCGATCCGCCAGGATGATCCGCTCATCATTCCCGATGCCCAGGACGATCCCCGTTTCCGCGACAATCCGCTGGTGACCGGCGATCCGGGCATCCGCAGCTATGCCGGGGTGCCGCTGCGCACGCCCGACGGCTATAATATCGGATCGCTCTGCGCCATCGACACCCGCGCCAGGGATTTCCCGCCCGAACAGATGGAAATCATGAAGGGGCTGGCCGCCATCGTCGTCGAACAGATGGAATTGCGGATGCTGGCGGAGCGCGATCATCTGAGCGGCGCGATGACCCGCCGCGCCTTCGTCGCCGAGATCGACAAGCGGATCGCTTTGTTCGTCCGGCATCAGCGGCCCGCCGCGCTGGTCCTGCTCGACATCGACCATTTCAAGCGGATCAACGACAGCCATGGCCACCCCGTCGGCGACCGGGTGATCGAGGCGGTGGCGCGATGTTGTGCCGACCTGTCGCGCCCCAGCGATTCGATCGGCCGGATCGGCGGCGAGGAGTTCGGACTACTGCTGCCCGAAACCAGCGAGACGGAAGCGCTGGCTGCAACGCGCCGTTTCTGCGCGGCGATCGAGGCGCTGGATATCCCGCATGATCCGCCTCTGCGCGTCACCGCCAGCTTTGGCGTCGCTGCGATCGGCCCTGGCCGCATGACCAGCCAGGACTGGCTTACCGCCGCCGACGCCGCGCTCTACGCCGCCAAGCGCAGCGGTCGCAACCGGGCGGTGCTGGCGCCGATGGAGGCGGTGTGCGCAGCCTGACGATCTCAGCCTGCGCCTCTCCCGCCATGGACGATTAACAGCGAATTTCAGGTGACGCCCCTTCTCTCCGACCGTATATCGCCCCTAGGGTCGATCATGTGTCGGGGGATAGATGTCGCGCAAAATCATGCTGTTGGCCGGTGCAACCATGTGGGGGAGCGCGCTGGCACAAACGCCGCCGCCCGCCCCTCAGCCTCCGGTGCCCGCCCCGGCGCAGCAATGGACGGTGCGGGATTTCGCCGAGTTGCCGCTGATGGATCGGCCGAGCCTTTCGCCCGACGGCCTGCACGTTGCCAGCCGCGTCGCAGTCAATGGCGAATTGCGACTGGTGATCGCCGACGTCTATGAAGGCCCCAATCGCATTCGATCGCTGGGGCTGGGCGAAAATGACCTCAACTGGTGGAAATGGGTTAATGACGACTGGCTGATCGCCGGGGTCGGCAATGAAGCGAACGTCCAGGGCATGCCTTGGTATCTAAGCCGCGTCGTCAGCATAAAGCGGGACGGCAGCAAGATGACGCTGCTCGCCAAGAATGCCGCCGCGCAAAGCGCCGATGACGTCATCTGGATCGCACGCGACGGCAGCCCGCGCATCCTGCTGTCCTATCAGACCTCCATCTTTTATTCAGAGCTTGGCTTCTGGCCCAAGGTAGACGAAATCGACATCAGCACCGGACGGATGCGCACCATCGTCTCGCCCCGGCCGCACGTGCGCGGCTGGTATGCCGATGCGGGCGGTACGGTGCGGATGGGCGTGGGCTATAATGACGCCAGCCGCACATCGACGCTGCTCTATCGCGCGGACGCGAAATCCAACTTTCGCGTCGTCGATCGCGCCAACCGGCGCCGCGACGAGTCGCTGGTGGTGCCGCTGCTCTTCACCGCCGATCCGGGCAAGGCGATCGCCAGCGACGATAATGAAGGCGTGGACGCGCTGTACGAATATGACCTCGGCAAGCTGGAACTGGGCCGCAAGATATTTGCCGCGCCCGGTTTCGATCTGGGCGGGATCGAGGAGGATGCGGCCGGAACCGGGCTGGCCGGGGTCCGCTACATCGCCGATGCGCCGGCGGTGCACTGGTTCGACCCCAGTCTGGCAAAGATCCAGGCCGATATCGATAAGGCGGTGGGAGAACGACGGGCGCGCATCATTTCCACCAGCCGCGACAACCAGAAGATGATCGTGCATGTCGGCACCCCCGATCAGCCGGGCGCCTATTATTATTATGACACGGCCGCTGGTGCGATGAGCGTGCTGTCGCGCGTCAGCGATCAGTTCCCCGGCAAAACCCGCCTCTCCCCGGTCAAGACGATCCGTTACAAGGCGCGCGACGGACTGGAGATCGCAGCGGTATTGACCCTACCGGCGGGGCGAGAGGCCAAGGATTTGCCCCTGATCCTGATGCCCCATGGCGGCCCCTTCGCCCGCGACAGCGAGGAATGGGACTGGTGGGTGCAGTTTCTGGCCTGGCGTGGCTACGCCGTGTTGCAACCCAATTATCGCGGATCGGCAGGCTATGGCACCGCCTTTGCGGAAAAGGGCGAGGGGCAATGGGGCCTGGCCATGCAGGACGACCTCAACGACGCGGTCGATTGGGCCGTTAAACAGGGAATCGCCGACGCCAAGCGTGTCTGCATGGTGGGCGCATCCTATGGCGGCTATGCGGCCATGCGCGCTGCCCATCGCGACGGCGCGCGCTATCGTTGCGCGGTGTCCTATGCCGGCGTGTCGGATCTGGCGGCGATGATGCGCTATGACAGCCGATTTCTCTACCACGGCACGCGCAAGGACTGGATGAAGGAGCAGGCGCCCGATTTCGTCGCCGTTTCCCCGGTGAATTTCGCCGCGCAATTTTCAACGCCCATCCTGCTGATGCATGGCAAGAAGGACCGCCGGGTCCAGGTCAATCAGTCCCGTGAAATGGCCGAAAAACTCAAGGCTGCCGGCAAGGTGGCGGGGCGCGACTATATCTACGTCGAACAGCCTTTGGCCGACCATTTCTTTTCGCGCGAAGCCGACAGGGTAGAATTTCTGGAGCAGCTCGACGCCTTCCTGAAAGCGCATAATCCCGCGTGATCTTGGGCGACACAGCGAAGGAACGAGATTGGCTATCCAAATGGCATGTGACCGCTTTCGCGCTGATCGCCTGAGCGCCTGGGTTACGAAGACGGCGCACGCTTGCCGCCTCCCCCGGCCGGGCCTATAGGCGCGCCATGATCGCCGAACCCTTCGCCAAGCAACTCGCCGCGCTGGAGTCGCGCGGACGGTTGCGCCGCCTCATCCCCCGTTCCGGCCGCGATTTCGCCTCCAACGACTATCTCGGCCTCGCCGGCGATCCGATCATCGCGCAGGCGGTGGTCGATGCGATCGGCCGGGGCGTGCCGGTCGGCTCTGGCGGGTCGCGGTTGCTGCGCGGCAATGCGCCGGAACATGAAGGGTTGGAGGCGAAGGCGGCCGATTTCTTCCGTACCCAATCCGCCTTGTTCGTTGCCAATGGCTATATCGGCAATCTGGCGCTGTTTTCGACCCTGCCCCAGCGCGGCGACCTGATCGTCGCGGACGAACTGATCCATGCCAGCGCTCATGACGGCATCCGCATGAGCAAGGCGGCGGCGGTGTTTGCGCGGCATAATGAGGTGCAGAGCTTCGCCGACCTGATCGCGGCGTGGCGCAAGGAGGGCGGCACTGGCCGCATCTGGATCGCGGTCGAGACGCTCTATTCGATGGATGGCGATGTCGCCCCGCTCGCCGACCTCGCCAAGCTGGCCGCGACCCATGGCGCGATGCTGCTGCTGGACGAGGCGCATGGCACCGGCGTCTTCGGGCCGGGCGGGCGCGGGCTTTCTGCCGGATTGGACGGCTTGCACAATGTCATCACGCTGCACACCTGCGGCAAGGCGATGGGGACGGAGGGCGCGCTGATTTGCGGCCCGCGCATCCATATCGACTATCTCATCAACCGCGCCCGCGCCTTCATTTTTTCGACCGCGCCATCCCCGCTGATGGCGGTGGCGGCGTCGGCGGCGCTCGACCGGATCGAACAGGCGAGCGACCTGCGCGACCGGCTGAAGACGTTGCGGCAGGATGCGGCTGAAGCGATCTGCGCGCCCCTGGGCCTGCCATCGCCGCGCAGCCAGATCGTGCCGGTCATCCTGGGCGACGACATGCGCACCATGGCGGTGGCGGCGGCCTTGCAGCAGGCGGGCTTCGACGTGCGCGGCATCCGCCCGCCAACGGTGCCGCCGGGGACCAGTCGCCTGCGCATATCGCTGACGCTGAACGTCGGCCGCGCGGATGTCGCCGCATTGGGACGGGAATTGCTGCGGGCGATGCAATGAGCGTGCTGGTCGTCACCGGGACCGACACCGGCATCGGCAAGACCGTGTTCGCCGCGGGCCTCGCCGGGGCATTGGGCGCCTATTATTGGAAGCCGATCCAGGCCGGGGTCGATCCCGAAGGCGACAAGGAAACCGTCGCCGCCCTGTCCGGCCTGCCCGCGGCGCATATCCTGCCCGAGGCCTTTCGCCTGACCACCCCCGCCTCCCCCCATCTCGCCGCACGGATTGATGGCGTGACGATCGGGCTGGATCAACTGGCGCTGCCGCAGGTGGGCGGGCCGTTGGTGGTCGAGGGCGCGGGCGGCGTGCTGGTGCCGATTTCGGAAACGCTGCTGATGGCAGACCTGTTCGCGCATTGGGGTCAGCCGGTGATCCTGTGCGCCCGCACCGCACTTGGTACGATCAACCATAGCCTGCTCAGCATCGAGGCGCTGCGGTCTCGCGGCGTGGCTGTGGCGGGCATCGCGTTCGTCGGCGAGCCGCATGAGGAGAATGAGCGGATCATCCCGGAACTGGCAGGCGTGCCGTCGATCGGCCGATTGCCGCATCTGGATCGGCTCGATCCCGCCGCGCTGGCGACCGCCTTCGCCGCGCACATCCGACTTCCCGAATATTTCAACGGTCGATAATTTTCGACCAACGACATGGACTTCGTTGTTGGACGGGCGTTCAAGTCCGCATCAGAAGGAACGGCCCAAGGTCGTTCGCCCTATATGATGCAAGGGATGTAGCCCATGAAAACCCTCCTCCTCGGCGCGGCAGCCACGGCGCTGGCGCTCGCCGCCACCATGGCGCAGGCCGACCAGCCGATGACGCCGTCAGCAGCCCCGGCCACCGCTCCGGCCACCGCCGCCAAGCCGACCTATGGCAGCTACGGCTTCGACGCCGCAGGCATGGACCCGTCGGTCAAGCCGGGCGACGATTTCTACGACTATGCTAATGGCACATGGGCGAAGAACACGCCGATCCCCGCCGACAAGTCCAACTATGGCGCGTTCAACACGCTCGACGACCTGTCACGCACGCGGACCAGAGCGATTTTGGAAAACGCGCAGAAGGATAGCGGCAGTAAGATCGGCAACGCCTATGCCGCCTATATGGACGGCTCGACGGTCGAAGCGAAGGGGCTGGCCCCGATCAAGCCTTGGCTGGACGAGATCAAGGGTGTCACCGACCTGAGCAGCTATGCCAAGGTCGCGGCCAAGGGCGCGCGCGCCGGCGTGCCCGGCCCGTTCCGCTTTTATGTGGGGCAGGACGACAAGGAGCCGGAAACCTATATCCTGGCCATGAGCCAAGGCGGCCTCGGCCTGCCGGACCGCGACTATTATCTGGATCAGGGCGAGAAGATGGCGGCGATCCGCACCGCCTATGTCGCGCATCTGGAAAAGATGCTGACGCTGGCCGGCGAAAGCGACGCCAAGGCGCGCGCCGCCGCTCTGATGGCGTTCGAAACGGCCATCGCCAAGGTCCATTGGAGTCAGGTGGAAAGCCGCGACGCCGACAAGACTTATAATAAGATGACGCTTGCCGACTTGCAGAAGGCCGCGCCCGGTTTCGACTTCGCCGCTTATTACAAGGCGAACGGACTGACTCCCGCCACCCTGCTGGTCGCCCAGCCCAGCGCCGTGACCGGTGAAGCCGCGCTGATCGCGAAAACGCCGGTCGGCGTGCTCAAGGACGCGCTGCTGCTCGCCAGCCTGCACGCCTATGCCGACTATCTGCCCGACAGCGTCGCCAATGCCGACTTCGCCTTTTACGGCACCACCCTGTCGGGTACGCCGGAGCGCGAGGAACGGTGGAAGCGCGGCGTCACCTTCCTCAAGGAATCGCTCGGCGAGGAAGTCGGCAAAGTCTATGTCGCGAAATATTTCCCGCCCGAAACCAAGGCGGCGATGGATGTGCTGGTCAAGAATGTCCTGTCCGCCATGGGCCGCCGCATCGACGGCCTGCCTTGGATGAGCGACACGGCCAAGGCGCGCGCGCACAAAAAGCTGGCCGCCTTCACGCCCAAGATCGGCTATCCCGACAAGTGGCGCGATTATGACGGGCTGGAAATCAGGCGCGACGACTTGCTGGGCAATGCGCAGCGGTCGAACCAGTTCGCGTTCGACTATAATATCGGTAAGCTCGGCAAGCCCATCTATCGCTGGGAATGGGGCATGACCCCTATGGAAATCAACGCCTATGCCAATTTCGGCATGGTCGAAATCGTCTTCCCCGCCGCGATCCTGCAGCCGCCCTTCTTCGATCCGCACGCCGATCCGGCGGTCAATTATGGCGGCATCGGCGCGGTGATCGGCCATGAGCTGAGCCATCATTTCGACGATCAGGGCGCGAAATATGACGAGACAGGCAAGCTCAACCAGTGGTGGACCGATCGGGACGTCGCCAATTTCAAGGCGCTGACGACGAAGCTCGGCACGCAATATGACGCCTATGAACCCTTCCCCGGCGCGCATGTGAAGGGCGCCTTCACCATGGGCGAGAATATTGGCGACCTGGGCGGCCTGGCGGTCGCGCTCGACGCCTATCACGCCTCGCTGGGCGGCAAGCCCGCGCCGGTGATCGACGGCATGACTGGCGACCAGCGCTTCTTCCTGGGCTGGGCGCAGGTGTGGCGGCGCAATTATCGCGAGGCCAATCTGCGCCAGCGGCTGGTGACCGATCCGCACGCGCCGTCGCAATATCGCACCGACATCGTGCGCAATTTCGACGCTTGGTATGATGCGTTCAAGCCCGCGCCGGGCGGCAAAATCTATCTGGCACCCAAGGATCGCGTCAAAATCTGGTGATCTAAAATAACTGGCCCGGCTGCTCTAGCGGTGCGGGCCAGTCCTTCCTTCGGAGATTAAAACAAGGCGCGACCAGTCGAGCCGCCTGCGCGATAAGCCGTTTGCGGGAGTCCCGTTATCTTTTGAATCGCACGATTCGCCGTTCCATCTCGGTTGCGCCCGGAACGCTTTGATCAGCTTGATCGTCTGTTCATCACTATTTCGATTAAGAGGAGAAGAAAGTTGACGGGTCTCAACACCACGAAATTTCTGAAAGCGGGCATCGCCTCAATCGCTTTGTTCGCCGCCTACCCCGCACTGGCGCAGGATGCAGCCGCCCCGGCGGCGCCCGCGACGTCGGCCGCGCCCGCAGCAGGCGCCAGCAATTTTAGCGACAGCGACATCAAGCAGTTCGCCGCCGCTGCGGTCGAAGTGACCAAAATTCAGTCGGACACCTCCATTTCCGACGCCGACAAGCAGCCAAAGATGTTGGCGGTAGTACAGGCGTCTGGCCTCCCGCCCGAAAAGTTCAATCAGATCGGCCAGGCTGCGGCCGCCGATCCTGCGCTCCAACAGCGAATTCAGGCCGCTGCACCGCCAGCGCCCGCAGCCCCGGCTGCGCCAGCCGCCCCTTCGACACCGGCCGCACCGGCGCAGCCGAGCCAGCCGCCGCAGTAACAGGATAACATCCGATAAGAAGGGCCGGTCGATGACCGGCCCTTTTTTGTGGCGGGCACATTCCGCCGGGATTGTTCCCATAAAATCGAAAAATATCGGGGGGTGACGGCTCCTTGTCCGCCCGTCTATCCTGCGCCCTATGCAGGAACTGGCTCTATCCATCGCGCTGATCGGCATCTTGGGGATTGGCGCGCAATGGATCGCCTGGCGCACAGGCTGGCCCGCCATCGCATTGATGCTGGCGGCAGGCGTGATCGGCGGTCCGGTCTTTCACCTCATCAACCCTGAGCATGTGTTTGGCGAATTGCTGGAGCCGATGGTTTCGGTCGCGGTCGCACTGATCTTGTTCGAAGGGGGCCTTAGCCTCAATTTCCGCGAACTGCGCAAGACCGACGGGGCCGTCACCCGGCTGGTGCTGCTGGGATCGCCGATTGGGTGGGTGCTCGGATCGCTGGCCTGCTATTATGTCGCTGGGCTGGTGTGGCCGGTCGCGATCCTGTTTGCGGGCATATTGGTCGTCACCGGCCCGACCGTGGTGCTGCCGCTGCTGCGCCAGTCCAATGTCGCAGCGCGGCCCCGCGCGATCCTGAAATGGGAAGCGATCGTCAACGATCCGGTCGGCGCGCTGCTGGGCGTCGTCACCTATGAATATCTGCGGCGCGCGGGCGAAGGCGGCACGCTGGCGTCGGTCATCCTGTCGCTGCTGGCCGCTGCGGTCATCGCCGGTCTGATCGGCTGGCTTGCCGCCCGCGCCGTCGGCTGGGCCTTCCCGCGCGGACATGTGCCCGAATATCTCAAGGCCCCGGTGCTGTTGGTCGCGGTGATCGGCGTGTTCGTCGGATCGAACATGATCCAGCAGGAAACCGGGCTGCTGGCGGTGACGGTGATGGGCGTGGCGCTCGCCAATATGCGGCTCGATTCGTTGCGCGATATCCAGCCTTTCAAGGAGAATGTCACCGTCCTGCTGATTTCAGGCGTTTTCGTGATCCTCTCCGCCTCGCTCAACTTGGAAGTGTTGCGCCAGTTCGAATGGCGCTTCCTGGCCTTCCTGCTAGCGCTGCTGTTCCTCGTTCGCCCGGCCACGGTATTGCTGAGCCTCGCTTTCTCGCCCGTCCCCTGGAACGAGCGGCTGCTGGTCGCCTGGATCGCGCCCCGCGGCATCGTCGCGGTCGCGATTTCGGGGCTGTTCGCGCTGCGGCTCGACCGGCTGGGCTATAGCGATGGGTCGATCCTGGTCACCCTGTCCTTCGCCGTGGTGGTGGCGACCATCGTCTTCCATGGATTTTCGATCAAGCCGGTCGCTCGCTGGCTCAAAGTGACCGGCGCGTCGGAACAGGGGCTGCTGATCGTGGGCGCCACGCCCTTCACCCTGGGTCTGGCCGCGCAGCTGCGTCAGCTGGCGGTGCCGGTGACGATCGCCGATACCAGTTGGCAGCGGCTGGCCCCGGCCCGGCATCAGGGCATCCCCACCTATCATGGCGAGATTTTGTCGGAAGCGACCGAGGAGAAGCTGGACCTGACCCAGTTCCAGATATTGGCGGCCGCGACCGACAACGAAGCCTATAATGCGCTGGTCTGCAACGAGTTCGCGCCGGAAATCGGGCGCGACAATGTGCATCAATTGGGCGACGCCAGCGACGATCATGATCCGCGCAGCCTGCCCGAATCGCTGCGCGGGCGGGCGTTGTTCGCGTCCGGCCACGGCGTGGAGGATATCATGCAGCGCGAGGAGCAGGGCTGGACCTTTCGCAAGACGCGGATCAGCGAGCAGTTCGATTATGATGCCGCGCGCGCCGCGCTGCCGCCGGAGGGCGACATGCTGCTGTTGCTGCGCAAGACCGGTGCGCTGCGCTTCTTCACCCACGCATCGCGCCCCACGCCCCAACCCGGCGACACGATCCTGTCCTATGTGCCGCCCGCCCAGCCCCGGCGACAAGGAGAGGAAGAATGAGAAGATTCGCGCCCGCGCCCATTATCTTGTGCGCCACCCTTGCCGCCTGCCAGCCGCCTCAGCAGACGCCTGCCGCCAATGCGATGAACGAGGCGGATAATAGCGTCGCGGCCAATGAGGCCGAGCCGCAACGGTCGATTCTGCGCCCCGAAGTCGTGCCCGAATCCGACACCCCGAAAATCGAGCCGGCAGAAGCGGTGATCGGCTTTGGCGCGTCGCCCATGGCCCTGGACGAGACAGCGAAGGCGACAGTTGAAACGCTGCTCGCCAGCCCGGCGATGCAGGCGGGCGGGCCGATAGTGCTGCGCGGCCATAGCGATTCGCATGGGGCCGACGGCGACAACAAGGTCGCGTCCCGCATCCGCGCCGAAAAGGTCCGCGACTATCTGGTCGCCAAGGGCGTGGACAAGGGGCGCATCACATTGGTCGCGCTGGGCGAGGCCCGCCCGATCGCCCCCAATGCGAAAGAGGATGGCAGCGACGATCCCGACGGCCGGGCGAAAAATCGCCGGGTCGAGTTGACGGTCGCGCCGCCCGCCATCATCGTGCCGCCACCGGTTGCGCCGAACGCGGCCAAGGCGGCAAAGCCATAGATTTGGCCGCTATGCTGGCTTAAAGGACCGTCATGACATCCCCCGTCTGGCACCCCTTCACCCAGCATGGCCTCAATGAGCCGATCCCCCATGTCGTGCGGGCGCAGGGCGCGCTGCTGCATCTGGCCGACGGCGGCACGCTGATCGACGCGATTTCCAGCTGGTGGGTGACCACCCATGGCCATTGCGATCCGCGCATCGCCGCCGCCATCGCCGCGCAGGCGGGGCAGCTCGATCAACTGATCTTCGCGGGCTATACCCATGATCCGGCCGAAGCGGTGGCGCGCGGCCTGATCGACCTGGCGCCGCGCTTCGGGGGGCAGCCGGACCTGGCCCATGTCTTCTATTCCGACAGCGGATCGACCGCAGTCGAGGTCGCGATCAAAATGGCGCTGGGCTATTGGCATAATCTGGCTTTGGATGGTCTGGCGGAGCCGCGCAGCCGCATCCTGGTGCTGGAGCATAGCTATCATGGCGACACGATCGGCGCGATGTCGATCGGCGAACGGGGCGTCTATAACGCCGCCTGGCAACCCTTGCTGTTCGATGTCGGCACCATCCCCTTTCCGGCGCCCGGCCATGAGCAGGCCTGCCTCGATGCGCTCGACGCCGCCTGCGCCGCCAAGCCCGCCGCCTTCATCGTCGAGCCGCTGATATTGGGCGCGGGCGGGATGCTGATCTACTCCGCAGATGTGCTGCGCGCGATGGCCGCGATCTGTCGCCGCCATGGCGTGCTGTTCATCGCCGACGAAGTCATGACCGGCTGGGGCCGCACCGGCACGCTCTTCGCCTGCGAACAGGCAGGCGTCGTGCCGGACATCATGGCCGTGGCCAAGGGGATCACCGGCGGCGCGATCCCGCTGGCCGCGACGCTGGCGACCGCGCCGATCTTCGACGCGCACCGATCGACCGACCGCGCTC
This sequence comes from Sphingobium sp. Z007, assembly GCF_900013425.1. Taxonomy (GTDB): domain Bacteria; phylum Pseudomonadota; class Alphaproteobacteria; order Sphingomonadales; family Sphingomonadaceae; genus Sphingobium. The sequence goes on along the minus strand of NZ_FBXK01000005.1, from coordinate 3,115,876 downwards.
GGCTATTCTATCATTCGTCCAGCTACACCGCCAATGCGATCGCGTGCGCCGCCGCGGTCGCCAATCTGGCGATCTGGCGTGAGGAGGATGTGCTGGGCCGCATCGCCGCGTTGGCGCAAGGGATCGCGACGCGACTCGAACGGCTCGCCCGCCACCCCGCCTTCGCCAACCCGCGACAGTTGGGCACGATCGCCGCAATCGACCTTGTCGCCGCCGACGCAGGCTATCTGTCCGATCTGGCACCGCGCCTGCGCGCTTTCTTCCTGGCGTGCGGCCTCTTGCTAAGGCCGCTCGGCAACACCATCTACCTGATGCCGCCCTACTGCCTTGATGACGATCAGCTCAATCAGCTCTTCATGGCGCTCGCCGCAGCAGGCGATCATTTCGGCGTATAAACCCTTGGCTTCCATTTCCCGCAATTTGGCGCTATGGCGGCGCGATTTTGTGAATTCGGGATACTATGGCTAAAGAAGAACTGCTTGAAATGCGCGGACAGGTTGTGGAGCTTCTCCCCAACGCCATGTTCCGCGTCCGGCTTGAAAATGACCACGAGATTCTCGGCCACACCGCCGGCAAGATGCGCAAGAACCGCATCCGCGTGCTGGTGGGCGACGAAGTGCTTGTCGAGCTGACCCCCTACGACCTGACCAAGGGTCGGATCACGTACCGCTTCAAATAAGCCGCGCCATATATGCGGCTCATTCTTGCTTCGGCTTCTCCCAGACGGCGTGACCTTCTGGGCCAGATCGGCGTCGTCCCCGATGCCGTCGATCCCGCTGATATCGACGAAACACCCCGCAAGGCCGAACTGCCCGCCACCTACGCCGCGCGCGTCGCAGCGGAGAAGGGCGTGGCCGTCGCGACGCGGCATCCGGGCGCGCTGGTCCTGTCCGGCGATACGGTCGTGGCCGTCGGACGCCGCATCCTGCCCAAGGCGGAAAGCGAGGCGGAAGCGCGTGCCTGCCTGGCGCTGCTATCCGGGCGGCGGCACCGGGTGTTGAGCGCGATCACGCTGATCGATGGCGATGGCCGGGCGCGGCATCGGCTGTCGGACAATATCGTGATCTTCAAGCGGCTGGAGCAGGCCGAGATCGACGCCTATATCGCGAGCGACGAATGGCGGGGCAAGGCGGGCGGCTACGCCATACAGGGCGGCGCCGCTGGCCTTATCCGCACCATCATGGGCAGCCACAGCGCGATCATGGGCCTGCCGCTTTACGAAACCCGCACGCTGCTCAAGGCAGCGGGCTATCCATTGGACTAAGACATGGCCGAGTGGCTCTATGAAGAAGGCATTGGCGAGGCGCGGGCCGCGTTGATCGAAAAGGGCAAGCTGGTCGAGGCGTTGATCGAACGCGAGGGCGACGCCGTGCGTCCGGGCGCGGTGGCGCAGGGTCGGCTGGTCGCCACCATCATCCCCAAGAAGCGCGGCATCGTGCGGCTGATATCGGGCGAGGAAGTGCTGCTGGAGCCGATCCCACCCCGGCTGGCCGAAGGCGCCAACGTCCTGGTGGAGATCATCCGCGAGGCGATCGCCGAGGAAGGCCGTCCCAAGCGCGCCAAGGGCCGTATGCCCCAGCCCGGCGCCAAGCCCCATGCCGGACCCAGCCTGTTGCAGCGCATCCGCGCCACCGGTACGCCCGTCGTCCCCTGCCCCGCGCATGAGGAAGATCGGCTGGAGGCGCATGGCTGGAGCGAATTGATGGAAGAGGCGATGACGGGCGAGGTCGGGGCGCAAGACGCCGCGCTGCGCCTGTTCCTGACGCCCGCCATGCTGCTGATCGACGTTGACGGATCGCTGCCTCCGGCGCAGCTTGGCCCCAAGGGCGCGAAGCTGGCCGCCCAGACGGTGCGGCGCATGGGGTTGTCGGGATCGATCGGGATCGACCTGCCGACGATGAACAACAAGGACGAGCGGATGGTCGCCGCGGCGCAGATCGACAAATTTCTGCCGCTTCCGTTCGAGCGTACCGCCGTCAATGGCTTCGGCTTCCTGCAGATCATTCGCCGCCGCGAGCGCGCCAACCTGATGGAGATCGTGCGCGAAGACCCGGTGCTGACCGCCGCGCTGGCGCTGCTGCGCCGGGCCGAGCGCCATGGGCAGGGGGGCGCTGCCACCATCACCGCCACGCCCGCGATCATCGACCTGCTGCACAAGCGGCAGGACTGGATCGAGCAGCTGGCCAAGCGCCGCGGCGGCGCGATCACCCTGCAGGCGGATGCGGTTCTTGACCTGGCGGGCGGCCATGTCGCCTAAGCCCGCCCTCTGCCCGGTCTGTCGCCAGCCCGCCCAGCCCGCGACGAAGCCCTTTTGCAGCGCCGCCTGCCGCGACCGCGACCTGCTGCAATGGCTGGGCGAAGGCTATCGCGTGCCGGGTCAGCCCGTCGACGAAAGCCATCAAAAAAACGGCAATTATGGGCTGGACAGCGAGCCGGATTGACGCTTATAGGCACGCCTCCATCCGGCGGGAGCCTCCCACCGAAGACCCGTGCCCGGGTAGCTCAGTTGGTAGAGCATGCGATTGAAAATCGCAGTGTCGGCGGTTCGAATCCGTCCCCGGGCACCATTTGTTCTCATCACATTGAAAACATTAGAAAATCGTCCACGAGACGGTCTTCTGACCTTCACTTCCCCACAGTGCTGCTACACAGTCCAGCAAGCGAAACCGTTCAAAACCCTCGGAAAACCAAGGGTTTGGGTTCCAAGAAGTGCTACACAAAGCTGCTACACAAATGGCCTTCAGGCATGTGCCTACGGGGTGGCCGGTTTTACTTTCGACGCCGTGTTCCACGCGATGTCCAAGAGCAGATGGGGCGTCGGGAGATATGGCGGTCATTGCGAACCGACAGCCTAAAATGCGCTGTTCGACGCTTCCCGTTGATCGCCTACCAAGTCGAAGTCGAAATCGAAAAGGTGAGGCTTCGGGTGGGCATGTCTGTCGATCTGTTGTTGCTCGAAGGTGGAAATCGATCTGTTATGGTCGGGCCGCAAAAGCCAAAGCCTGCCGTGACCGTATCGGCCCTATCACCAGCATCAACGATCTCCCCCGCTCGGGAATCGGCCTTGACGTTCGGCGAGGTCTACGACCGATATATCAACGATCCTACCCGTGGCTGGTCAACGCGAACGCGCGATTCCTATGAAACCTGCCGAAAGCTCGCCACCGACATCATCGGTGCTGATTTGCCGATTCTCGATTTTGCTCGCACCCATTGTCGGGATTTTATTGAAACGCTGAGGTTTCTACCAAAGAATGCAAGCAAGCGCTTCCCGTATCTTTCGCCTCGACAGGCGGCGGAGCAAGCGCGGGAGGGCAAGTGGGACAATCTCATCAGTTCTGCCAACGTGAATGCATATCTCACTGACCTGTCGAGTTTTTTAAACTGGGCGGTTCAGGAGGAGTATTTGGTCCGAAATCCGGCCCGAGGGCTTCGACTGCCCGATGAAGTGGCGAGAAAAAACAAGCGCTTCCCGTTTTCCACAGACCAGTTAAAGAAAATTTTTGACGCGCCTCTCTATCGAGGGTGCCTTGATGGAGAGCGCAATTATTTTCTACCGGGAACCGAACGCCCGAGGAATGCGCGATTTTGGCTTCCTGTAATAGCACTGCATTCTGGAATGCGTTTAGGGGAAGCGACTGCGCTCGACGTGACGGATGTGCGCGCGATTGATGGTATCCAGTGCTTCGTGGTCAGTGAGGAATCCTTGGTGGGGAGCACAGATAAGAAGCTGAAGACGGGTTCCAGCGAACGCCTGATCCCGCTTCACCCCAACCTTATCAGCTTTGGCCTGTTGCAGTTTATCGATGAGCGACGCCGGGCGGGTGAAACAAAGCTGTTCGGAGAAATAGCGCCGGGGCCGCGCGGTATCCGTGCTGTCGCTTTTTCGAAGTGGTTCACTCAGTTTACGCGAAAGGCGGGGGCGGCATTGGACCGGACCTGCTTTCATAGTTTTAGGCACAATTTCCGCGACGAACTCCGCGTTGCCCGGATTGATCACGATATCGCTTTAGCAATTGGCGGTTGGACAACCGGCGGATCGACGAGAAATAATGTTTCAGAAAATTATGGCCGAGGTCACGGTGTGAAAGTTCTCCACGAAGCCATTATGCAGCTGCAATTCGCTGATGTTGATTTGAGACACCTAAAATTGGCGTATTGACCATACGTCGGCTTTCGCAACGGGCCATACCTGTCAATCGGCGTCCAAACGGGACCCCTTATCGGCGCGCAAAAGGGACCCCCTGTCAGGATTGCGCACGGTTGATGTGACGCGCTTCCTTGCGCTGCGCGCGGCGTAGGGAGGGCGTAGCCCGACCGGAGGCGCGCGCAGCGCAAAACATCTTCTAATTGATCGCTGCTGGGGCGGATCAGCTGCGGTTTTTGAAGCGCCAGCTGTCATTGCCGGTCTCGACAATGTCGCAATGATGGGTGACGCGATCGAGGAGCGCGGTTGTCATCTTGGGATCGCCGAACACGGTGGGCCACTCGCCAAAGGCGAGGTTGGTGGTGATGATGACACTGGTCTGCTCATAGAGTTTGCTGATCAGGTGGAACAGCAACTGGCCGCCCGATCGAGCGAACGGCAGATACCCCAGTTCATCGAGCACGATGAGATCGAGGCGGGATAGCTGGGCGGCGAGAGCGCCACTCTTGCCGATCCTGGCCTCCTCTTCGAGGCGGGTCACCAGATCGACCGTGTTGAAGTAGCGGCCTCGGGCGCCGGAGCGCACTACATTGGCGGTGATGGCGATGGCCAGATGGGTCTTTCCTGTGCCTGTGCCGCCGACCAGGACGATATTGCGCCGTGCGGGCAGGAACGCGCCGCTGTGCAATGAACGCACAAGCCCCTCGTTGATCGGGGTACCCTCGAACCGGAAGGCATCGATGTCCTTCACGACTGGCAGCTTGGCAGCGGCCATCCGGTATCGGATCGACGCGGCATGACGATGCGTCGCCTCCGCTCGCAGGAGATCGGTCAGTATCTCCATGGTGGTGCGCTGGCGCTGAAGGCCGGTGGTGACGGCATCGTCGAACGCGCCCGCCATGCCCTTGAGTCCAAGCCCGCGCATGGCCTCGATCATATCATGCCGCTGCATCGAAGGTCCTCAGCTGGTCGTAACGGGCACAGTCGGCGATCGGGGGATGGCGCAAGGCGCTATCCTCGGAGGTGATGATCGTCAGCGGACGCGGAGGCTCCCGGCGTCGTGCCAGGATGTTGAGGATCAGGTCGTCGCTCGCCGTGCCCGTCGCCAGTGCCTCACGCACAGCGGTTTCGACAGGCTCCAGGCCATCGGTCAGTACGGCCGACAGTACACGGACGAACCGGCGATCGGCATCGTCGCCATTACCCAGCTTGCGGCGCAGGCGGGCCAGCGCCGGTGGCAGATCCCAGTCCTGGAAGGGGGCACCGTTCCGCAACGCGCCAGGCTTGCGGGCCAGCACTGGCAGATAATGCCAGGGGTCATAGATCGTGCGGTTGCGCCCAAAGTAGCGAGGATGTTCAGCGACAACCTCTTCGCCGCAGCGAACGACGATGCGGTCGGCATAGGCGCGGACCTGCACGGTGCGTCGCGACACCGTCGAGAGGACTGAGTAGCGGTTGCGGTCGAAGCTGATCAGGCAGGTGCCGGTCACGGCATGCTCGCTCTCATTGAAGCCGTCGAACGGTCCCAGCATCGGCTGCAGCGCAGATCGTTCGATCTCCAGCATCTGCGCCACGGTCAGATCTCCCTGTTCAGGATGGGGCTGCCGTTCCGCCCAGCGCCGACACTCTGCCTCCAGCCAGCCATTGAGCTCTTCGAGACTGGCGAACCGCAACCGGGGCTGGAAGAAGCGACCCCGGATCGTCTGCACCTGGTTCTCGACCTGACCCTTCTCCCATCCCGCCGCAGGCGAGCAGGCCGTGGGCTCGACCATATAATGGTCGGTCATGATCAGGAACCGCCGGTTGAAGACGCGTTCCTTGCCGGTGAACACGCTCGTCACAGCCGTCTTCATATTATCGTAGATGCCGCGCCCTGGCACGCCGCCGAAGAAGGCAAAGCCGCGCGCATGCGCGTCGAACAGCATCTCCTGGCTCTCGCGAGGATAGGCCCGGACATAGACCCCACGTGACGCGCACAGGCGCATATGCGCGACCTTCACCCGCATCGGCGCTCCTGCGATCTCGACATCCTCATGGCTCCAGTCGAACTGGTAGGCCTCGCCTGGCCTGAACATCAGCGGGATGAAGGCGGTGACGCCATCGCCAGCATCCTTGCGCCGCTCGATCTTCCAGCGCGTCGCATAGCGCCGCACCGCATCGTAAGAACCCTCAAAGCCTTCTCGCACCAGCAGGTCATGGATCCGCGTCATCCGCAGCCGGTCACGCCTGCCGCGCAGCTCGTTCTCTTCCAGCAGCGTGTTCAGGCGCTCCTGGAACGGACCGATCCTGGGCAGCGGCTGAACCTTGCGCTGATAATCAAAGGCGCCCTCCGGCGCTCGGACCGCTTTGCGGATGACCTTCCGCGACACATGCAGATCCCGTGCGATCGCCTTGATCGCCTTGCCTCCGGCATACTCGCGCCGGATCCGTAAAACTGTCTCCAAAACCAACATCCCGATCTCGCCGCCTGAAAATCCAGCCGGCTGCTTAAACCATCGAAATGAGGGGTCCCTTTTAGACGCCGATCACCCCGCTAACGGGGTCCTTTTTGCACGCCGATCCACACCTGCGGGCCGAGCAAAACTGGCATCAGATGATCTTGGACCGGTTGATTGTGCAGCTTGCGCTTGGTCTGGTGGACAAACTTCATGAGCGCCGCCGCGACGAATTCTGGCGACGTTGCAGAGCAATCGAAACATCGGCGGGCTAGTTCGACCCAATCAAACGTGGCCGTAGGGGCAAGATTTTGCCGAATGACATCCAACCGGCTCTTACGTTTGTCCTCGTGCCAGACGTTGATCGCGTCATTGATTGCTTCGCGAGCAAATGGCAGTCGGTGTTCGACTGCAAAGACCCTTGCTTCGGTCTGATAGTCCGTGATGATCGAATGACTACGAGCGCCCTTGGCGTCCACGAGCGAGATTTGGCCATCGTAGGTCACCAGTGCTTGCCGCATGCCTGCGTATGCACCGACATAGGCGCAGCAGGTTGACGGATAGCTTCCCAGCACGGACGCTACCATTTGGCGGGTGCGTGCAATGTTGATTTCGGCGCGCGTGGCCACCTTGTTGGCAACCAGCCATTTGAAATATCCATTGCTGATTTCTTCGTCCGCCCAATCAACAGGAGCGAAGATCATTTCCTGATCAATCTCTTCCCCGGCAGACTTGCAGCGGATGATCTCCGCTTTATGTTGATTTACAATTTCAAGATACGACACAGCTCAAAATAACCTCATAGAAAAAGGGTTCTGAAGCGTGTCGCACCGCCTCAGAACCCCAACCTCTCTATGACAACAATGATTATATCATCGTCAGAGGTATTTATCGAATTCTTTTGAGATCGGTGCGACCCGTCTTCTGTTATTATTTAGCTGTATCACCCCCATCGAAGTCAAAATTGAAATGAGTGCCGGATGACGAAAGGCGATCGAGACGATAATCGGGTGCAGAACCTCAAGATTTCCGCCGTTTTCTCTTCAACCGGTTTGACCGTAGACCGTGACTTCATAGACAATCCCCGGTCTATGAAGTTGCGCACGACTTCATCATAATTTCCCATCGTCTTGTTCCCGCGCATCGGGTGTAGGGGTGACGGGGATGTAGGGTGGTTTTGCATTCCCCCATGGGCGCGTATGCTAATGATGATCTGGTTGAATGAAAGTAAGTCTACATCCCCTACACCCCCTACGCCTCGGTGAATAAGGCACGGTTTTCTGCGGCTTTCGCGCCCATATCGAGTGTAGGGGTAGGCTGAAATCGGTGTAGTGGGTGTAGGGGTTGAGACCTTCGGCAGGTCCATTTTGACCATGGGCGGCCGATGATGGCCTGATCAGCGCTATCGTCCGGGCTGGTCGATCCGGCACCTTCTCCCTGTCAGAAAGGGCGTCATCCGATGTTCGCCTTTCTGATCGATCAGGGAGCGGCCGACACTTCTATATTTGTGCCTTGTGCGGACCGATCTGACGATGTTGTTCACGATGACAGGCGAACGATCCCGGCCTGATGATACGGCCAGACTTTATCGACATCTGCGCCTGACGATCTTGAGCGATGATGGCATCGGCGATTTGGCCGGGACGATGTCGGAGATCATGGTGGGCATGGTGATGCCGTGCTGACGGATGCCCTTGAAAGCCATTCCATAAACCCGCCTGTTTTTGCGGCCATGAAGTCGAGCATTTCCGTCACTTCACAGATCGCGATTTTCCTGTTCCGCATTCAGTTGATTTGGGAGCGGGACACTTGCCTTGCTCATCCCGTTGCCGTTTATTGGGCCCTGTTCTGGGGGAGAGAAATATGACCTATGCTGTGGTTGTCGATTGGTATGGGCCGTATGATAGCGTCAAAGCTGCGAAAGCCGTAATCCGTGAATGGGATATGGGTGAGGTCCTATACATGGCGGCCGGAACGGTTGATCGACAGACGATACCCAAGCTTCAGTATGTTGGAATAACCAAGGGCTTCGAGGGCCGCATGAGGCCGGAGCACAAAGTCCGCACCACAATCGCTGAAGAGGGGCTGTCGATTTATCTCGGCGAGGTGTCATCACAAGCGGTATCTGGTCGCAAGGCAGGTCATCACCACAAGCGATTCACTGTGCCTGTCTATCTGGCAGAATCGGCATTGGCATTCTTCCTCCAACTCCCGTTGAACTCTGACAAACGATGCTCCCGCCCAAAAGACTCGATTGTTTTGCTCAATCGGTGGTGGAAGGCTGATGGGCAAAGCCGTAGTCGTCGGCGTCCTCATCCTGATTGGCCTGACTTCATAGAATATGATGACGAGTCAGATGTCGGATCGGTGGTGTGGCATGGCAAACGTCGCAAGCACTTCAATGCCGAACTGATCGACGAAACGTGCGCTCGCGCGTCGAAGGAACTGCGCGCGGAAAGGGAACGGGCCGCTGCGGCCTGATCGCCATCACCGCAGCCTGAGACGATCCAACTGGTCGACCTCTGCGCGGATCAACCGGCAGCGACGATCCTCCCGAAATGGCGCATAGGGATATGGCGTCGCATGGTGGAGGTTCCACAAGTCGCGCCAATCCTGCGTCGGATGGAAATATCTGATCCGTGCCCGGACCGAGATCACCTCGCCGACATGCCGCTTGGTTCAATCGCCTATATCGGTCTCGCGAACCACGAGATCGCCAACACGGAGACGATATAAACTCATAGCTTGCCATATCATAGGATAGGCAGATTATCGAAGTATTTGAAGTGCTTGAGTCCATTCTCCAGATATGAGAGTCAGCGGTCATGAAACGCGTCGCTCTCTATCTCCGGGTCTCGACCGACAGCCAGACGGTGGACAACCAGCGCCGCGAACTCATGGCTGTCGCTGACCGACTGGGCTGGACCATCATCGCCGAACTGGCCGATGAAGGCATCTCGGGTGCCAAGGGGCGGGATCAGCGTCCCGGCTATGATCGTCTCATGAAGATGGTTACGCGCCGCGAAATCGACCTTATCGCGTGCTGGTCGGTGGATCGTCTGGGTCGATCACTCCAGCATCTGGTCGCGTTCTTGGCGGAGATCAACGATCGAGGCGTCGACCTCTATTTGCACACGCAAGGTCTCGATACGTCGACGCCCGCCGGGCGCGCGATGTTCTCGATGCTATCGGTCTTCGCCGAATTTGAACGGTCGATTTTGCGCCAGAGAATTTTGGCCGGTCTCGCGCGCAGCACCAAGAAGAGCGGTCGCCCATCGCTCGATCCAGCGAAGACCGATCGCATTCGACGCGAACTCTCGCGCGGCACCAGCATCAATGCCACCGCGAAGAAGCTCAAGGTCGGCGTCGCGACGGTCCATCGTATCAAGGTCTCGATGGCCGAACCGATCACCGCCTGACCATCGGCGACCACGATCGGGGATGACGCTGCCGGTCCACCCTCACTTCATCATCAGCCCGGATATGTCGGTGGTTCGGTGCCGTCCCCGGTCTTCATACCGCCGACAGGAGCAACTTTATGGAAAACAACGGCGATCCCGAAAATCCCGATCAGACCGAGCCGCAGTCTCCGTCCCCGGGCACCACATTCCCCACCATCGATCGATCAGCGACAGGCGCTGGTTCACCCCTTGCTTACCATTTTGCGCTAAAGCCACTGGCATGAACAATGCCGATCCCTGTCCGAAATCCGCCGTCAGCCATGGTGTCGGCATCGCCGGCCTGGTGGGCCTTGGCCTCTGGACGCTGGTGGCGCGTCATTATGGGATGAACGGTCCCAATGCGGGCCTTGCCGCCGTGGTCGCCTGCGGTCTGCCGATGGTGCTGTGGTCGCTGATCGTGGATAAGGTGCATCGCAACGCATCGACCGGGATCGACTGGCGCGGGCCGGCGCGGAGCGTGCGCGACGTGCTGGACATCAGCATCGTCAAGATCGCCGGGCTGTGGGCGACCTGGCTCGCCATCGCCATCTTCTATTGCATTGCCCGCTGGTATTGGAGCGGCAATTACCGCTTTTCGATGGACCTGTTCATGGCGGCTGCCCCCTGGCTGCTGGCCCTGTCCGTGCCCTATATCATCTGGATCGACCGACGGCTGGTCGAACCGAAGGACGCCTGTTTCAGTTTCGGCCAATGGGTCATCGGTGGCGTGGCGGGGCAGGCCGACATGGTGCAGGTCGGTCACCATGCCCGCGCCTGGGCGGTGAAGGGGTTTTTCCTCGCCTTCATGGTATCGATCGTGCCCGGCAATTTTTCCAGCGTGGTCGAATGGCGGATCGAGGATGCGCTGGACAATCCGATCGCGTTGGCCGGCTTCCTGATCGCCGTCATGTTCATGATCGACGTCTGCCTGGCGACGGTGGGCTATATCCTGACCTTCAAGCCACTGGATTCGCACATCCGCACCGCCAATCCGCTCTTGAGCGGCTGGCTGGCCGCGCTAATCTGCTACCCGCCCTTCGTGCTGATGGGCGGCGGCGGGCCGCTGGATTATCATGCCGGCGGCGCGGAATGGGATGTTTGGACGCAGGGGTCGGTCCCGCTGCAATGGCTGCTGGGCGGCTGGCTGGTGCTGCTGACTGCCCTGTATGCCTGGGCGACGGTGGCGTTCGGCCTGCGCTTTTCCAACCTCACCCATCGCGGCATATTGACCCACGGCCCCTATCGCTGGACGCGGCACCCGGCCTATCTGTCGAAAAACCTGTTCTGGTGGTTTTCCGCCCTGCCCTTCCTGTCGGTCAGCGGATCGCTGGTGGACATGGTGCGCAATTGCGCGATGCTGGGGCTGACCAATGCGGTCTATTATTGGCGCGCTAAGACCGAAGAACAGCATCTGTCGGCCGACCCCGACTATCGCACCTATAGCGACTGGATGGAGCGCAACGCGCCAGTGCCGCGCTTCTTCGCCTGGGTGACGGGGAAGAAGCGTGAGACGGCGATGACAGCACAGGCGGCGGAATAACTAGCGCCCGACACTTGTATGCATCCAAGTGTCGGACTCGCGAACCGAAAGCAAACCACTTTCGGCCTCTGAAAACTCAGATACCGCGACTCATAATTAAACGCAAACAAAAAACGCCATGTGCACTATATCGACTATTGACGGATTGGTCAATAGTTAAATCAGAAGCTCTCTTCGCCATAGACCTTGCTGAGGTCGCCCTGCCATTCGCCATGATAGCGCTCGAGCAGCCGTTCGGCGTTGGTCTTGCCGGACGCGACCACTTCGTCCAGGAAGGACAGGTAACCCGTCTCATTGTCGCCCACGCCGTTGAGGCGCGCGCGCGATGCCAGGCCGGACCGGGCGATATCGACCACCTGCCCGGCAATGTCGCGCAGCTTGCGCCCGCCGCCGATCGGCGCGTTGAGGCCGAGCTTCGGCACGGAATCGCGCAATATCTGCCGCTCCTCCATGGTCCAGTCCTTCACCACGTCCCACGCCGCGTCGAGCGCGCCCTGATCGTAAAGCAGGCCCACCCATAGCGCGGGTAGCGCGCAGATGCGGTTCCACGGCCCGCCATCGGCGCCGCGCATTTCCAGGAAGCTCTTCATTCGCACTTCGGGGAAGGCGGTGGAGAGGTGATCCTCCCAATCCTTCTCCGTGGGCTTTTCGCCGGGCAGGACGGAGAGTTTACCGTCCAGGAAGTCGCGGAAGCTGTGGCCCGACGCATCGATATATTTGCCGTCGCGATAGACGAAATACATCGGCACATCGAGCGCATAGTCGGCATAGCGTTCATAGCCAAAGCCATCTTCGAACACGAAGGGCAGCATCCCGGTGCGCTTGGGATCGGTGTCCGACCAGATATGGCTGCGATAGGACAGGAAGCCGTTGGGCTTGCCTTCGGTGAAGGGCGAATTGGCGAACAGCGCGGTCGCCAGCGGTTGCAGCGCCAGCGAGGTGCGGAATTTCTGCGCCATGTCGGCTTCGCTGCCATAGTCCAGATTGGTCTGGATGGTGCAGGTGCGCAGCATCATGTCCAGACCCATCGACCCTACGCGCGGCATGTGCCGCAGCATGATCTCGTAACGGCCCTTGGGCATGATCGGCAATTCGGCGCGGGTCTTGTCCGGCCACATGCCCAGGCCCAGAAAGCCCAGGCCCAGCATATCGCCGACATATTTCACCTGCTCCAGATGCCGCCCGGTTTCGGCGCAGGTCTGGTGCAGGTTTTCCAGTGGCGCGCCCGACAGTTCCAGCTGGCCCGCCGGTTCCAGGCTGATCGTGCCGTCGGCGCCGGACAGGGCGATGATATTGTCGCCCTCGAACACCGGGTTCCAGCCATAGCGGGTCAGGCCGATCAGCAGCGTGTGGATGCCACCCTTTTCCTCATAGGACGGGGCATGGTGATCGCGGCGATTATAAACGAATTTCTCGTGCTCGGTCCCGATCCGCCAACGGTCCTTGGGCTTTTCGCCCTTGGAAAAGGCCGCGATCAACTGGTCGCGGTTTTCGATGACGGGATCATGATCCCCGGAGTCGGTTCTAGTGCTCATGCCCCGCCCTTACTGCTTCCCCTTGGCCCGTCAAACAAAGACGGGCGATCACCACATAGGGCCTGCCTATGATGGCGGCAATCCAATAGCGGAATGAAACTAATTCCAGTCGCCATTGATCGTCATCCAGGCCGCGGTGGCCGCGATCGCCGCGGTTTCCGCGCGCAGGATGCGCGGACCCAGCGACACCGGCACCGCGCCCGGCGTGGCGCGGATCGCATCGCGCTCGGCCGGGTCAAAGCCGCCTTCCGGCCCGACTAGAAAGGCGGCGGGACCGGGATGCGCGCGCAGCGTGGCGTCCAGCGGACTGCCGCCGGTTTCGTCGGCGAAAAACAGGTGGCGATCGGCCGGCCAGCTTTTGAGCAAGGCGTCGAGCTTCACCATGTCGGCAAGATCGGGCAGCGCGGTCCGGCCGCATTGTTCGGCCGCCTCGACCAGATGGCTGTGCAGCCGATCGAGGTTCAGCTTGTCCACCACCGCGCGGCGGGTGAGCACCGGCTGGAGCCGGGCGACGCCCAGCTCACACGCTTTTTCGGCGATCAGGTCGATCCGCCCCTTCTTGATCGGGGCACAGCAGAGCCAGAAATCGGGCACATGTTCGGGCGGCTTGGTCTGCGCCACGCAGTCCAGCACCAGATCGCGCTTACGGATATTGCGGGCGCGCGCCGCCCATTCGCCCGACCGGCCATCAAACAGCAGGACGATATCATCGGGCTTCACCCGCATCACGCTGATCAGATAATGGGCCGGATTGCCGTCGATCGGCACCACGACCCCCTCCCCCAACTGGGTTTCGACATAGAGTCGCGGCGCGCTTTGCGGCGGCCAGGCGGGCATTGCGGTCATTTTGTCTCTTCCGGTTCGGCCGCGCTTGTGGTCGGCCCGTTCTTCCCTAAAGAGAAGATGCGGGCTTCCACAAGCTCATCCGAACGGAGCCACGGTGAATCAGACGACGGTTAAACAGGCGATCGTCCCCGACAGCGAAGCGCGCGGCCTGCTGGCGCGCCTGCCGGAAACGCCGCGCATATTGGCGCAACTGGCGCGGTTCGACCGGCCAATCGGCTGGTGGCTGCTCTTCTGGCCGGGCGCCTGGGCCGTGGCGCTGGCGGGCGGCGGCCTGGCCCGCTGGCCGCTGATCGCCTGGCTGCTGCTGGGCAGCATCGCGATGCGCGGCGCGGGCTGCGTGTTCAACGACATTGTCGATCGCGACCTCGACCGTAAAGTGGCGCGCACCGCCGCCCGGCCGCTGGCGAGCGGGGCGATGTCGCTAAAGGTCGCCTGGGCCTGGCTGCTGGCGCTGTGCCTCATCGGCCTGATCGTGCTGTTGCAACTTGATCGTTATGCGCAAGTCGTGGCGCTCGGCAGCCTGGCGCTGGTGGCCGCCTATCCCTTCATGAAGCGGATCACCGGCTGGCCGCAGGTCTGGCTGGGGCTGGTCTTTTCCTGGGCGGTGCTGGTCGGGTGGAGCGAAGTCACAGGCGCCCTCACCCTGCCCGGCCTTCTGCTTTATGCGGGAACGATTTTCTGGGTGGTGGGCTATGACACCATCTACGCGCTGCAGGATCGGGAGGATGACGCGCTGATCGGCATCGGATCAAGCGCCTTGTCGATGGGTCGGCGTGTGCGGGGCGGCGTAACGCTCTGCTACGCGCTGGCGCTGATATTATGGGCCTGCGCGATCTGGCAGGTGCAGGGCCAACTGCTGGCGTTGGCCGCGCTGCTGCCGATGGCGGCGCATCTGTTATGGCAAGTGGCCACGCTCAAGCAAGATGGCGTCGATCCGCTCGCCAAATTCCGGTCCAATCGTTTTTCGGGGTTGCTGATGTTTCTAGGATGCCTGGTAGTCGGGAGCAGCGCTGTATGACGCCGCAACCGGGGGACGATTGCTGGCGCATCGCGCGGGCGGAGCGAGCGAGCGTCATCATCGACGCCGACAATTATTTCCGCAACGCACGCGCCGCGATGATGAAGGCCCAGCGCCGCATCATGCTGATCGGCTGGGATTTCGACGCGGCGATCAGCCTGATCCGCGAGGATGAGGTGGACGACGGCGCACCGGCCGTGATCGGCGATTTCATCAGCTGGCTGGTGGACCGCACGCCGACGCTTGAAATTTTCCTGCTGCGATGGGACGTCGGCGCGATGAAGTCGATGGTGCGGCCGACCAACCTGTTCACGACGCTGAAATGGATGGCGCATCCGCGCGTCACCGTGAAGCTGGACGGCCATCATCCGCCCGCCGCCTCGCACCATCAAAAGATCGTGGTGATCGACGATTGCTTCGCCTTTTGCGGCGGCATCGACATGACCGGCGACCGGTGGGACACGCGCCATCATCGCGACGAGGAACCGGGCCGACATCATCCCGACGGGTCGCCCTATGGTCCCTGGCATGATGCGACCACGGCGCTCAGCGGCCCGATCGCCGCGGCGCTGGGCGACCATGCGCGCAATCGCTGGACGGGTGCAGGGGGCGATCCGCTGGAGCCGATCGAGGGCGCGCAGGATTGCTGGCCCGACAAGCTGCCCGTGCAGTTCGAAGGCGTCGATATCGCCATCGCCCGCAGCGCGCCGAAGATGGACGACCAGGACGAACTGATCGAGATCGAACGGCTCTACCTGAACCAGATCGCCGCGGCGAAACGGCATATCTATGCCGAAAGCCAGTATTTCGCGTCGCGCCGGATCGCCGAGGCGATCGTCAAACGGCTGGCCGAGGCGGACGGGCCGGACATCGTCATCGTCAATCCAGAGCAGGCCGACGGCTGGCTGGAACAGCAGGCGATGGATACGGCGCGCGCGCGGCTGTACGAAGCGCTCAAGGGTCGCGACCCGCATGGCCGGTTCCGTATCTATCACCCCTTCACCCAGCGCGGCGCGCCCATCTATGTCCATGCCAAGGTGCTGATCGTTGATGATCGGCTGATCCGCGTGGGATCGTCCAACATGAACAACCGGTCGATGCGGCTGGACACCGAATGCGACATCTGTATCGACACGCAACTGCCCGGCAATGACGGCCGGCAGGCGACGATCCTGGCGATCCGTGACGACCTGATCGCCGAGCATCTCGACCTGCCGGCGCAGCGCGTATCGGCGGTGATCGCCGAACGCGGGCTGGTCGCGGGGATCGAGGAATTGCGCCAGAAGCCGGGCCGGACGCTGCGCCCCTATGTGACCCCGGACCTGAACGATGTGCAGGCGTGGTTGGCCGACCATGAGGTGCTGGACCCGGAAGGCCCGGAGGAGATGTTCGAAGCGGTCAGCGAACGCGGCCTGTTCCGTCGGATGAAGGGCTGGTTCGGCCGCAACTGACGTCCGGCGGGCTATTTCCGCAGCAGGAACACCGCATGTTCGGCGAACAGGTTTGCGTTCGCGTGGGTGGTTTCCCGGTCGCCCTTCAGGAACCATTGGCCATCGATGGTCCAGCCCCGTTCCTTCACCAGCGCGCGAAAATCGTCGACCGTCACATGATGGATGTTGAGCGTATCGTACCAGGTGTCGGGCAACAGCCGCGTCACCGGCATCCGCCCGCCCCACAGCAGCGAAATCCGGCCGCGCCAATGGGCGAAATTGGGGAAGGACACGAAGGCTTGGGCGGCGATGCGCAGCAACGCCTCCACCACCAGGTCGGGCCGCCGCGTCGTCTGCAACGTCTGGCTCAAGATCGCATAGTCGAAACTGGCGTCGGGATAATAGCCAAGGTCGGTGTCCGCATCCCCCTGCACCACCGATAGCCCACGCCCCACGGCGGCCGCGACGTTCGACCCGTCAATCTCCAGCCCGCGCGCATCCACCTGGCTGTTGTCCCGCAATGCCGCCATCAGCGCGCCATCGCCGCAGCCCACATCCAGCACCCGCGCGCCCTGCCGCACCGTCCGCGCGATCAGCGCCAGGTCCGGCCGCAACGTCTCGCTCATGCCCGGCCGCCCTTCAGGAAGCCGTCCACCACCCGGTTGAGTTCGGGACATTCCAGCAGGAAGGCGTCATGGCCGAACGGGCTGGACAGTTCCACGAAGCTCGCCTGCGCGCCCGATGCGTTGAGCGCATGGACGATGATCCGCGATTCGGTGGTGGGATAAAGCCAGTCGGTATCGAAGCTGACGAGGCAGAAGCGCGCCTTGGTGGCGGTGAACGCCTTGGCCAGCGATCCGCCATGATCGTCGGCAATGTCGTAATAGTCCATGGCGCGGGTGATGTAGAGATAGGAGTTGGCGTCGAACCGCTCGACAAAGCTCAGCCCCTGATGGCGCAAATAGCTTTCCACCTGGAAATCGGCGTCGAAGCCGAAAGTCTTGGCGTCACGTCCCTGCAACCGCCGCCCGAATTTCTCGGTCAGGCCCGCTTCGGACAGATAGGTGATGTGCGCCGCCATGCGCGCCACCGCGAGGCCAGCGCTCGGTACCTGCCCGTCGGCATAGTAATCGCCGCCACGCCACTGCGGATCGGCCATGATCGCCTGCCGCCCGACTTCGTGGAACGCGATATTCTGCGCACTGTGCCGCGCGGTCGAGGCGATGACGATGCAGCTTTCGACCCGGTCGGGGAAGAGCGTGGGCCAGGTCAGCGCCTGCATCCCCCCCATCGACCCGCCGATCACCGCGCTCAGCCGCTCCACCCCCAGATGGTCGAGCAAGGCGGCCTGCGCCCGCACCATGTCGGCGATGGTCAGCACCGGAAAGCGCATGGCATAGGCGTCGCCAGTGGCGGGATCAATGCTGGCCGGGCCGGATGAGCCCATGCAACTGCCGATGACATTGGCGCACACGATGAAATGGCGCGCCGGATCGACCGGCTTGCCCGCCCCCACCAATCGCCACCACCAGCCCGGCTTGCCGGTGACCGGATGGTCGGACGCCACATATTGGTCGCCGGTCAGCGCATGGCAGATCAGGATGACGTTGGACTTGTCCGCATTCATCGCGCCATAGGTTTCATAGGCGATATCGACCGGCCCCAGCCGCGCGCCGCTGGACAGGTTCAGGGGGGTGGTCAGGCGGGCCTGACGACGCAGGCCGAACCGGCTGTCTTCGCTGATGGGAACGCTGGCCATGACACAAGCGGCGCTAGGACCGCGACCGGGCGCTGTCAATCGGAGCCGTGGATCGGCGTCCTCAAACCGGCGCGGCGGGGATGGGGGAGAAGCGGATCACCCACGCTCGCGCCAGCCCCTTTGTCCTTCGAAGCGCCGCCGAAGGCCAGGTTTCCACTTCTTCTCCGCGCTCTCTGCGGCTTCGCGCGATTAAATTTCTCGCGCAGAGGCGCAGAGAAGGCGGAGGAATAAGAAATGTCGGCTCATCTTTGGATGGCGAAAAGGGGTGGTTAGGGGACAGTCCGGTTACGGGCGCAGATGCCGTAGAGCGGACATAAAATCCACCGTCACCCCAGCGCAGGCTGGGGTCTCAGGTGGTGGTGCGCTACGGTAAGACATGGCGCGAGGCGGCTACACCTATATCATGACCAACAAACCCAGGGGCGTTCTCTATATCGGCGTCACAGCGGACATCGCAGCGCGCGCCGAACAACATCGCAACGGCACTGGCTCTGCTTTTTGCAAGAAGTTCGGGCTGAACCGCCTTGTTCTGGTGGAGCCACATGATGACATCACGCTCGCCATTGCCCGCGAGAAGGCACTCAAAGCCTGGAAGCGCGAATGGAAAATCCGGCTTGTGGAAGAGAGCAATCCCAATTGGCGCGATATGTCAGGCGCCATCCTTTGACCGCCTGAGACCCCAGCCTTCGCTGGGGTGACGAAAAAAGAAATCACTGCTTCCAAGCATTGGCACAGCCTATTCTGAAGGCCACAAATGGTCGTTGGCCGACCTTAAGCTCGGCGTGGAAGCACCATGCTCAATATTCCGCTGCTCGCGATCACAAAGCACATTCCGAGAAATAGAATTTGCGTGAGAGGACGAGTTCCAAATTCATCATCCCTCCCGCCGTGAATGTCGAAATAATATCCTGCGGCAACAGCGAGGGTCGGTAGCACCGACGCTGCCGTCCAAATCACCATTCGCTGTCTCAAGACGAGCCAGAAAACAACCATGCCCCATATTGCGAAGATGATCATACCTAAGCCCATCAACGCGAATTTAACAGGACCGGGCGTGATGCGGAAGGGCTGCGCTAATTATGCCGAACGAAGGACCGACTTCGGTCGACTCCAGGCCAGCCGCTTATAGCCCCATTACACTCATCCAACAGGCTTCCAATGTAGGATAATCTCTGATCTATCCTGATAGATGGAGCCGTCTGTCCGCCCCGACGCACACCCTGCCGCCGCGCCCTTACTCCTAAGGCGCACCACTGTCGCATCACAGGCGCGCAACAGGCGCGCCGGTGTGACCCATCTGTTACCTGGGCGAGGCTCATGCGAGGCTTCGCAGAGGCTTCGCGATAGCTTTTCGCCCGAAAAGCCCGGCGACGGTGTGAACTTCGGTCATCGCGCCGAAACCGCGATATCGCCTGCCACTTTGCCTTTGGCGCGGAAGGCGCTAAAGCCGCGCTCCATGACACAGACCGCTACAAAACCTGCGCCCAAGGACTGGATTCTCGGCATCTCCGCTTATGTGCCGGGCAAGTCCGCCACCGATGACGGCCGCCCGCTCATCAAGCTGTCGGCCAATGAAAATCCGCTGGGCACTGGCGCCGCCGCGCGGGCGGCGCTCGTCGCCGCCACCGCGGACCTCGCCACCTATCCCGATCCGGGCGCGACAAAGCTGCGCGAGGCGATCGGCGCGGTCCACGGCCTCGATCCCGACCGGATCATCTACGGCACCGGATCGGACGAACTGCTGCACATCGCCGCGTCCGCCTATGCCGGGCCGGGCGATGAAATCCTCTATGTCCGCTATGGCTTTGCCGTGTACGATATCGCTGCGCGGCGCGTCGGCGCGACCCCGGTGATCGCCCCGGACAGGGACTATGCGACCGACGTCGATGCGCTGCTCGCTGCCGTGACGGACAAGACCAAGGTCGTCTTCCTCGCCAATCCCAATAATCCGACCGGCACGATGACCAGCCGCGCAGAGATCGCCCGTCTCCATGCCGGGCTGCGCCCCGACATCCTGTTCGTGCTCGACCAGGCCTATGCCGAATATCTGGACGCGGATGAGGATGATGGCGGGCTGGAACTGGCGAAAAACGCATCCAACGTCTTCGTCACCCGCACCTTCTCCAAGATTCACGGCTTGGCGGCCGAACGGATCGGCTGGGGCTATGCCAGCGCGGAGGTGATCGACATCCTCCACCGTATCCGAGCACCGTTCAACGTGACGACCGCCGGCCAGGCTGCCGCCGTCGCAGCGATCGGCGATCACGAATGGGTGGCGTTCAGCCGGACGCACACGGCCCGGTGGCGCGAATGGCTGGCGGGCGAGGTCGCGTCCCTGTCCAACCACGGCCTGCGCGTCGTGCCCAGCAAGACCAATTTCCTGCTGATCCTGTTCGATGGCAAGCTGACGGCGGAAGCGGCGATGAAGGGGCTGTGGGACGAAGGCTATGCTACCCGCTGGCTGCCTGGACAGGGCCTGCCCAACGGTCTGCGCATCACCATCGGCACAAAGGCGCAGACCCGCGCGGTCGCGACCAAGCTGCGCGCCATGGCCGAATCGGCCTGACGCGATGCTGCCATTCGCCCGCGTCACTATCATCGGCCTGGGGCTGATCGGCGCCTCGCTCGCCCGCGCGATCCGGGCGGACATGCCGACGGTGCGCGTCACCGGCCATGACGCCGACCCGGCGGTGCGCGAAACCGCCCGGCGGATCGACCTGTGCGACGATGTGACGGATACGGCGGGCGCTTCGGTGACGGACGCCGATCTGGTCATATTGTGCGTGCCAGTCCGCGCGATGGGCGCGGCGGCGGCGGAGATCGCCGACGATATGCCCGTCGATGCGATCGTCAGCGACGTGGGTTCCTGCAAGGCGGATGTGCTGGCGCAACTGAACGCCGCCCTGCCGGGGCGGACCATCATCCCGGCGCATCCGGTCGCGGGCACGGAAAATAGCGGGCCTGAAGCAGGCTTCGCCACCCTGTTCAAGGGCCGCTGGTGCATCGTCACCCCGCCCGCCGATGCCGATCCCGCCGCGGTGGAGCGCGTGTCGGAGCTATGGCGGCGGGTCGGCGCGGACGTCGAGACGATGGACCCGGCGCATCATGATCTGGTGCTGGCGGTGACCAGCCATCTGCCCCATCTGATCGCCTACACCATCGTCGGCACCGCCAGCGACCTGGAGAATGTCACCCAGTCCGAAGTCATCAAATATTCGGCCGGCGGGTTCCGCGACTTCACCCGGATCGCGGCATCCGACCCGACCATGTGGCGCGACGTGTTCCTGGCGAACAAGGATGCGGTGCTGGAAATGCTCCAGCGCTTTTCGGAGGATCTGTCAGCCTTGCAGCGGGCGATCCGCTGGAATGACGGCGACGCCCTGTTCGACCTTTTCACCCGCACCCGCGCGATCCGCCGGTCGATCATCGAACAGGGCCAGGACGACGCCAAGCCCGACTTCGGCCGTTCTCACTGATCCAGGGCCGATGGCGGGTTCAGGGCGTTGATCGCGGCATGGACCTGCCGCTCGGCCTCCCGGCGGTCGAGGCCAACGGGCACGATCTGGCCGACCTTATAGGTGATGACGCCCGACCGCTTGAGGAATTTGCCGCGCGGCGACACCCGTCCGCTGTCAATGGCGATCGGCACGACCGGCAGGCCAAGCAGGCTGTAAAGCCCTGCAAAGCCGGCTCGCAACGGGGGCGCCTCGCCATGGGGGACGCGGGTGCCTTCGGGGAAGAGGCAGATCGGCCGCCCCTGCGCAATGCGATCCTTCGCCGCCGCCCGCAACGTGCGCAAGGCGCTCGCCCCGGCGGTGCGTTCTATGGGGATCAGTCCATAGACCTGCGCGACTCGGCCCCAGATGGGAATATCGAACAATTCCCGCTTGGCCCCGACCGCCGGACTTTTGAACAGGCATAATATGTCGATCGTCTCGAACATCGATTCATGTTTGATGATATAGAGATAGGGACCAATCGGCAGTTCACCGTCCACCCGCACCCGCTGCCCCAGCAGCCAATGGGCGCACCAGCGATGATAGCGGCTCCACACAGTTGCGATCGGCAGCACCGAAGATAGCATGAACCAGCTCGCGAGCAGCGCGGACAGCACGATGAACAGGCTGCCGACATAGAAGACGAGCGTGAAAAGGAGAGAGCGCAGCGCGGTCAGCATGGATATCCTTCAGATGCCGATCAGCGCGGCGATGCGACGAAGCAGATATTTATTATATTCCCGCGCCAATATGGTGAGGCTGGGGCGGCTGGGCACCGCGTCATAGACTATCGAAACCTTGCCGTCCGGCAGCGCCTGACGCAGTTCCAGCGCGGCGCGGCGCATATGCCAGTCGGTGGTAATGAGGCGCACGGTCTTGTAATCGCGCCGTTCCAGCCAGCGCGCGGTTTCCAGACCGTTGGAGCGTGTGTCGATCGCCTCCCGACCCAGCGTGATGCAGCAGCTCAGCAGCGCTTCGGGCGTCTTATATTCTGCCGCCAGTTCGACTGGACGCACCGATCGGTCGACGCCGGAGATCAGCATTCGCTTGGCCGCGCCGCTTTGCAGCAGCGCGATGCCGCGATCGATGCGGCCCGCGCCGCCGGTCAGCACGACGATCGCGTCGGTCCGGCGACCGTCGAGCGGCTGGGGCAGGAAGATGGCGAACCACACGAAGCCCAGCATCCAGGTCAGCAGCGTGATCGCCAGAAAACGGACGATCACAGCGCCCGACCCAGCGCGCGCAATACAGTCCAGCGCGCCGTCAGGGTCGCCAGCGCGACGCCGAAGATCGGCAGCGCCACCAGCAGCAGCCAGCCGCGCGCATCAAGGTTGACCGCGCCAACGACGTCCGATCCGGTCGCCGACAGCCGCAGGCCAATCAATAGGATGACCAGAGCCGCAAAGGAAAATCCCAGCGCCCCGCCCATCAGCGCATCGATGCCGATGCGGCGCTGGAACAGGCGGGCGATCTGCACATCGGTAGATCCCATAAGGTGCAGCACGTCGATAGTGCCGCGATGGCTGTCATGCGCGCCGCGCGCCGCCAACACCACGACCGCGCCGGTCGCCAGGATCATCAGCAGCACGACCCCGGCGGCCAGCCAGCCGAGCGCCGTCAGCAGCCCGGCGAGCGGCAGGAGGAAAGCGGCATGGGGTTCGATCCGCAATTTGGGCGACAGGCCGCCGAGCAGCATACGCAGGTGATCGACCTTGGCGTCGGCCTCGCCGGGCGTCAGCATGACATCGATCAGCGCCGGGACCGGCAGGTCGCCACTGGTGGCCGCATCGCCGAGCCAGGGGCGTAACTGATCGGCGAGCTTCGCCGGATCAACCGGATCGGCGGCGAGAACGCCATCGGCCCGGCGCAACGCCTGCAAGGTGCGCGCGGCGAGTTGGCCGCGCGCCTGGCCGTCAGCCTCCACCACCTGCACGCTGGCGCGGCCGGCCAGATCAGCGCTCATCGACCGGACGGCGGCGCCCAGGCCAAGGGCGGCGGCAGCCGCGAGCACGGTCAGGAACATCATGATCGCGATGATCCAGGGCATCGGCCCCGCCAGACGTCCGCCGGGTAGCAGGCGGTGGCGCGCGGCCGCGGCGGCCCTGCGATCGACGCGGGTCGCCATTATGGCTTGTCCTGCGGCGGACGGGGTGGATAGCGCAGCGATCCGGTCGGGTCTGCGAGCCGCCCCTTGTCCAGCCGCATCATCTGCGCGCCCGACACCTGCGCGATTAACGGCAGGTCGTGGGTGGCGACGACGATGGTGGTGCCCAGGTGATTAAGCGCCTCGAAGAGGGTCATCAGGCGACGGGCCATGTCGGCGTCGACGTTGCCGGTCGGTTCGTCTGCAACCAATATTTCCGGGCGTCCGATGACCGCGCGGGCAATGGCGACGCGCTGCTGCTCCCCGCCCGACAGCGTAGCGGGACGCGCCTGGCCGCGATCGCCCAACCCTACCCAGCTGAGCATTTCGACCACCGGCGCGTCGATCTCCCCCTCTTCCATCCCCGACACCCGCAGCGGCAGGGCGATATTGTCATAGGCGGACAGATGGGGGACGAGCCGGAAATCCTGGAACACCACGCCGATGCGGCGGCGAAAGCCGGGCAGGCGCTTGCGGGGCAATGTGACCACATCCTCCCCAAACAGGCGGATGACGCCGCGGCTGGGCCGCTGGGCAAGGTAGAGAAGTTTGAGCAGGGAGGTCTTGCCCGCGCCCGATGCGCCGGTCAAAAAATAGAAGCCGCCGCCCGCGAGCGAGAAGCTGACGTCGGAGAGCGTCTCGCTGTCCAGACCATAGCGCAGGCCGACATTTTCGAACTGGACGATGGCCGACATGTCTTGAAAATTCGCGCCGTCGCGCTCCCTGCGGTTCGAAGCATCAGCCATGGCACAGCGGGCGGCCCGCCGTAAAGCCCACGCCGCATATCGCCGCGAGTCGCGGTCGATTTGCACCGGCTGTCGTTGACCGCTTGCGTGCGAGTCCCTGCCATGCCTATGAAGCATCATGATCCTGGTGTGCCCCAATTGCGCGACGCGCTATGTCGTGCCCGACAGTGCGGTTGGCACCAGCGGCCGCCAGGTCCGGTGCGCCGCCTGCAAACATAGCTGGTTTCAGGAAGCGCCGATCCTGCCGGAGCGCGAAACGGCGCCAGCCCCGGTCGCCGCACCCGTGCCGGTTCCGTCCCCTCCGCCAGCACCCGTCGTTGCGTCGCCGCCTCCCCCGCCGCCAACTGCCCCAATCGTCGATCCTGACATGGCCGCGGTTGCGCCCGCTGCTTTGGAGGAAGCGTCTGCTGCCGAAGCGCCGCCGATCGCGGCCCCGGCGGATAACCGGTTCGATGACATCTATGCCGGCGCGCCGGCCGAAGCGGTCGAGGACAACTGCTTTGCGCCCGCGCCGCCGTTCAAGCCACGGCGCAATCCGCTCAAGCTGTGGACCTATGCCGCCATCGGCTTCTGCCTGATCGTCGCGGCGGCGGGCGGCGCGTTCTTCTATTTCGGACCCCCGGCCTGGATGGTGTCGATGGGGCTGGTCGGCGAAGAGGGCGACCCGGACCTGCTCTTCTACCTGTCCAAGCCCGCCGAGCGGCGCAAGCTGCCGACCGGAGAGGAATATTTCGCCTTCGGCGCGCGGATCGTGAATAGCGGCGCGCAGGCGCTGCCGGTGCCGCCGGTGCTGGTGCAGTTGCGGGACCGGCAGAACCGGTTGGTGTTCAGCTGGACCACCAAGGCGGACAAGAGCCGACTGAAGCCCGGCGAAGAGGCGTCGATCAACGAAAGCCGGATCGACATTCCCAAAAATGCCGAGAATCTGTCGCTGACCTTCGTGCAGTAGGACAGGCGGCGAGCGTCGCCCGCCGCCCCTTCATTCAAGGATAGCTAACCGTCTTCGGGCGGCCCTGCGGGATGGGGATGAACTCCTGATCATCGCCGAGGATAAGCGGGAAGCGCATCGCTTCCCAATCCTCGCGCGCCTGCATCAGCCGGTCAGGCCGCGAGGACACGAAATTCCACCAGACATGGCGGGGCGAGGTGAAGGCTTCGCCGCCGCACAGCACCACCCGACCACCATCGACGCTCATCAGGGTAGCGGAGGTGCCTGGCCGCAGGACGTAAAGCGTCTGGGGTATGAGCATCAGACCGTCGAGCATGGCGTCGCCGCCAGAGACATAAAGGGCGCGCTCGTCGGCGGACGGGTCGATGGCGATGCGGCCGCCCGGCGACAGCTGGATATCGGCGTAGATAGTCTGGGCGTAGGTGGTGACCGGCGAGGTTTCGCCCCAGAGCGATCCCATGATGACGCGCGCGCGGACATTGCCGTCGTCGATGACGGGCATCCCGCCTTCGCCCACATGCTCGAACGCCGGGTCCATCTCCTCGACCCGGTCGGGCAAGGCGAGCCAGGTCTGGATCGCGGACAGTTTCGATTCCTTGACGCGGTCCGCATCGGGCGAACGTTCCGAATGAACGATGCCCTTCCCCGCCGTCATCAGGTTGACCGCGCCCGCCTCGATCAACTGTTCAGTGCCGAGCGAGTCGCGGTGGAGGAAGGCGCCTTCATACATGTAGGTGACGGTCGCGAGGTTGATGTGCGGATGCGGGCGGACATCCACGCCATGGCCCGCGCCGATCTTCGCCGGTCCCGCCTGGTCGAAGAAGATGAAGGGGCCGACCATGGTGCGGCCTTTGACCGGAAGGGAGCGATGCACCCGGAAGTCGCCCAGATTGTGGCTGGTGGGGGTGATCGTCTGGAGGATGAGGTCGTCTGCGGTCATGGGGCGTCCAGTTCGGGATAATGGCGGAACACATCCTCCTGACTGAAGGGGAGCCGCCGGTCACTGGATAGATAGTCCTGCAATTCGGGCAAGGCCACAACCCTGTCGTGCAAGGCGTCCAGT
This sequence comes from Sphingobium sp. Z007, assembly GCF_900013425.1. Taxonomy (GTDB): domain Bacteria; phylum Pseudomonadota; class Alphaproteobacteria; order Sphingomonadales; family Sphingomonadaceae; genus Sphingobium. The sequence continues at coordinate 3,089,328 of NZ_FBXK01000005.1, read as the reverse complement.
TGGGGATAAGCAGGCATCAACGTCGCCATGCGCAGGGGAAAGGCGTAGCGCAGGCCGGCGACCAGATGGAACAGCGACAGGTCGGCATAGCTCCAGCGCCCGCCCGCCAGCCAGTCGCCGGCTTGGGATTTGAGGGCATATTCGAAATAGTCGAGAAATTTGGGAATGCGCTGGCCGCGGAAGCCATGTGCGCAGCGCAGCGATTCGGGCTTCTGGTCCTCATAATAGAGATCGACGCCGATCGGATGATGGACGTCATGCGCCTCCGCCACCAGGTCCATGATGGTGAGTTGGAGTTGCGCGAGCCAATAACGGTTCTTCATGCCGGACGGACCGCAATCATGCCGTTCGGAAAGGTAGAACAGAATGTTCGCTGTCTGGGCGACGGTGATGCCATCCATGCCCAGATAGGGCGGCGCGAAGGCCGGGCCGCGCGCATGATCCGCTATGTCGGCCATCAGCGCGTCCGCGCCGTCCTCCCGCGCGCGGTCGCGATAGGCAATGCCGCACGCCTCCAGCGTCAGCCGGACAAATTCGCCGCGCCCAGCGACGGTAGGCCAATACCAGAAATCATAGGCCATGGATTGATACTCCTTGCTGCGCGACGCAAGGGGAACGTCCGGCCGAAGCCTAAAGTCTCACCCTTCGCCTGGCGCACGCGCTTTGATGGCGAGGGCATGGACCTTTTCCGCCAGCAGGTCAGCGAGCGCGGCGTTCACCAGCCGCTGGCGGGCGACGCGGGTCTGGCCGGTGAAGAGGGGCGAGACGACCTCCACCGTGAAATGGCTTTCGCCCGATCCGTCGTGACCGGCATGGCCGCGATGTGTTTCGCTGTCGTCGATGACGGCGAGATGGTCGGGTGACAGGGCGGCGCGCAGCCGTGCTTCGATTTCTGAGGCAACGGGGCCTTTGAGGTCTGTGGTCATGTCCCCTATATAGGCTGCTTTGCCGCCACTTGCATCAGGACTTGCTTGTCTACCGATCCTTTCTCGACCCGTCGTTTCAACCGCTTCCATGGCCGGGTGGAAGGCGACCGCCCCTGCGCCGCGCCCGGATGCCCGGAACCGGGCGAGTTCCGCGCGCCACCCGCCGAAGGCAGCGCCCGGCCGGGCGACGAAGGGCCGCGTTGGCGCTGGTTCTGCCTGGAGCATGTCAAGGCGTTCAACCAGGGCTATAATTTCTTCACCGGCATGACCCCGGACGAGATCGCCGCGGCGCAGCGCCCCTATGCCGGGTGGGAACGGGAGACGCGCGCTTTTTCCGCCAATGCGCATAGCCCCTCGCCCAAATGGGCGGATTTCGTCGATCCGCTCGATGCGATCGGGGCGAAATTCAGGGAGCGGATGGCAAAGGCGCGGGCCGACGCGCAAGTGCGGCAGGACGGCAAATTCCTGTCCGGCGAAGATCGCAAGGCGCTGTCGGTGATGGGGCTGGAGATCGATGCCGACCGCAAGGCGCTGCGCACCCGCTATACCGCGTTGCTGCGCCGCTATCATCCCGACCATAATGGCGGCGATCGCAGCCATGAAGGCGCGCTGCAGGCCGTGATCGAAGCCTATGCGCATTTGAAGAAGGCAGCGGTGTTCGCCTGAGCCCGGCTTAACTTCGCACTTTTCCCGCCTGTTTCGACATTTATGTGCAGCGGTAGGATGTTTTGTTGCGTTGCCTGATCGCGATGGCGGGAAATGCCCGCGAACAGATTTGATGATGACAGATTGGCGCAATGTAGGACAGGCCTGCCCTTGCCCCGACAGGACGGGGCTGTCATAGCGCGCGGCCGTCAAATTCCCCTGGAGATGTTCATGCAGCAGGTGCCCCGCGCGCTGGGTCTCGATTTTGGCACGACCAACAGCGTGGCTGCATTGGCTGGCGGAGGGGAGTCGCGGCTGGTCGAATTTGCCGGGAAAGAGGCGACCGGCGCGGTGTTTCGGTCCGCGCTGTGCTTCTGGCATGACGAAGCAGTGAAGGGCGGCATGGCGCATGAGGCCGGGCCATGGGCAATCGCGGAATATATGGAGTATCCCGAAGACAGCCGGTTCCTGCAATCCTTCAAGTCGGTGGCGGCAAGTCCGATCTTCGAGACGGCCAATGTGTTCGAGAAGCGGTTTCGTTTCGAGGAGTTGGGACAGATGTTCCTCAATCGGATGGTCGGCCATGCGGGCGGTGCGCTGGACAGGCGGCCCGACCGGATCGTGGTCGGGCGGCCGGTGGAATATGCCGGGTCGCGGCCGGACGAAGCGCTGGCGCGCAAACGATACGACGCGATGTTCGCCGGGTTCGGCACGCAGGTTCATTATGTCTATGAGCCGCTGGGCGCGGCGTTCAGCTATGCCAGCAGGCTGACTGCGGCGGCGACCATCCTGGTCGCGGATTTCGGCGGCGGCACCAGCGATTTTTCGCTAGTCCGGGTCGAGGCGCCGGGCGCGGCACGGCGCTGCGTGCCGCTGGGATCGACCGGTATCGGGCTGGCGGGCGACCGGTTCGACTATCGCATCCTCGATCATCTGGTGCTGCCGATGCTGGGCAAGGGCGGCAGTTATCAGAGTTTCGGCAAGGAATTGGAGATACCGCGCAGCTATTTCGCCGATTTCGCCGACTGGTCGCGCCTTGCCCTGATGCGCAACCGGCGGACGATGGACGAATTGGCGCGGTTGCAGAAGAATGCGAAGGAGCCAGCCGCGATCGGGCGGATGATAACCGTGATCGAAAAGGAACTGGGCTATCCGCTTTATGATGCGGTCGGTGCGCTGAAACGGGCGCTGTCGGAGAGCGAAAGCGCCACCTTCCGCTTTTCGGGCGGCGGGCTGGAGATCGAGCAAGCCGTCACGCGCGCCGATTTCGAACGCTGGATCGCGCCCGACATCGCAAGGATCGAGGAGACCGTGGACAAGGCGCTGGCCAAGGCCAATGTCGCGCCTGATGCCATCGACCGGGTGTTCCTGACCGGCGGATCGTCTCTGATCCCCGCGATCCGCGACATTTTCCGCAGGCGCTTCGGGCAGGATCGGCTGGCGACCGGGGGCGAACTGACCTCCATCGCCCATGGGCTTGCGCTGATCGGCGACGAAGCCAATTTGGCGGAATGGGCAGCTTGATCCGGGCGCGCCTCGCCCCCACTCTCTCGACATCGCCTTCATGGATCGTTTAGGGCGGAGATGACTCGCAGGAAGATGATGACCCGATGACCGATATTTCCAACGTCCAGCCCGACACCCGCGCCGAAACGCTGCTGGAAGCGCCCGACCGCGAAGTCGATGCCCGCGACATGTTCGGCATCGACGTCGACATGAAGATCCCGGCGTTCAGCCAGGCCGACGAGCGCGTGCCGGACCTCGACCCCGCCTATGTGTTCGATCCCGACACCACGCTGGCGATCCTGGCCGGTTTTGCGTTCAACCGCCGCGTCATGGTGCAGGGCTATCACGGCACCGGCAAGTCGAGCCATATCGAGCAGATCGCCGCGCGCCTGAAATGGCCGTGCATCCGCATCAACCTGGACGCGCATATCAGCCGTATCGACCTGGTTGGGCGCGACGCCATCGTGCTGCAGGACGGGCAGCAGGTGACGCAGTTCAAGGAAGGCTTGCTGCCTTGGGCGTTGCAGCGCCCGGTCGCTCTGGTGTTCGACGAATATGATGCCGGTCGCCCCGACGTGATGTTCGTGATCCAGCGCGTGCTGGAGACGGATGGCAAGATGACGCTGCTCGACCAGAATCGCGTGATCCGCCCGAACCCCCATTTCCGCCTGTTCGCGACCGCCAACACGGTGGGCCTGGGCGACACGACGGGCCTCTATCATGGCACGCAGCAGATCAACCAGGGCCAGATGGACCGTTGGAATCTGGTTGTGGCGCTGAACTATCTGCCCGCCGCGACAGAGGCGCAGGTGGTGTTGGCCAAGTCGGGCGAATATGATCATGAAGGCGGCCGCAAGGAAGTCGAGAATATGATCAAGGTCGCCGAACTGACGCGGCAGGGCTTCATCAACGGCGATATTTCGACCGTCATGTCGCCGCGTACGGTGATCAGCTGGGCGCAGAATGCGCTGATATTCAAGAATGTCGGCTTCGCCTTCCGCCTGAGCTTCCTCAACAAATGCGACGAGGCGGAACGAGCGCTGGTCGCGGAATATTATCAGCGCGTGTTCGGCAAGGATCTGCCGGAGAGCGTGGCGAGCCGGGCGAACTGATCGTTCGCGCCGGCCTTTAGGCGGGAGTTTGCCATGATCGTCGTCGAACGGATTGATGCGGACGGGACCGCGCACCGGATCAGCATCCGGGGGCATGAGATCGTTGCCGACATGTCCGCGCCCGACGGCGATGACGCCGGGCCGGACCCGCATGACCTGTATGACGCCGCGCTGGGCGCGTGCAAGGCGATGACGATGCTGTGGTATGCGCAGCGCAACGCCATTCCGGTGGAGGACATCCATGTCGGCGTGGTCCGCGACGCGAGCCAGGAGCGCAAGGGCATCTACAAGCTGACGACGCGTATCGCGCTGTCCGGGCCATTGAGCGACGAGCAGCATGACAAGCTGATCGCGGTCGCGGCCAAATGTCCCATCCACAAGCTGATGGCCGAGGTGGAGACGCAGATCGAGACCATCGCCGTGCCCCGCGTCGGTGAGGCGGAGCGGCCATGAGCGGCGGGGCGATGATGGAGCGGCGCGGATTGCCGCTGGCTAGCGCGTTCAACCTGCGCGATTTCGGTGGCTATCCTACGATGGACGGCCGACGGGTGCGCCGCGGCATGTTGTACCGATCCGGCACGATGGCGCTGCTGACGCCGGAGGACAGCGCGCAATTGCAGTCGCTGGGCATCAAGGCGATATGCGATTTCCGCCGCCCCGGCGAACGCAGGTCCGAACCGACCAGCTGGCATGACGCAGACGTCGATTATTATTGCCGCGACTATAGCGGCGCGACCGGCGTGCTGATGGACCTGGTGCGCGAAGACCGGACGACCGCGGCGGACATGCGGGCGGCGATGCTGAACGTCTATCATGAAATCGCGACCGACCATGCCGAAGCCTATCGCGCTATGTTCGCGCAGATGCTGGACGGGCGGCTGCCTATCCTCATCAACTGTTCGGCCGGCAAGGACCGTACCGGCGCGGGCGCGGCCATGATCCTGGCGGCGCTGGGCGTGTCGCGCGAGGTCATCGTCGAGGATTATCTGCTGACCAACAGCCATGCCGACTGGGCGTGGCGGCTGGCGCAGGGCGAGAGCCATCTGAGCAAGCTGCAACAGGCCAGGGCCGATGTGGTGGAGCCGCTGCTGATCGCCGACGCGGCCTATCTGGAGGCGTTGTTCGCGCAGTTCGACGCCGCGCATGGCGGCATCCACGGCTATTTGCGCGATCTGCTGGGCGTCGATGCAGCGGCGCGCGCGGCCTTGTGCGAGGCTTTGCTGGAAGCATGACCGAACGCTCTCCCCTCGACGCATTCAAGGATGTGCTGTCCGGCGCGGCTCGGGCGATGACGCGCGACGCCGAAGTGGATGTCGGCTTCACCGCTGACACGCCCCATGCCGCAGGCAAGGCGATCAAGGTGCCGACGCCCAGCCGCGCCCTGCCCGCCGATCAGGTGGCGCTGGCGCGCGGTTTCGCCGATGCGTCCGCATTGAAGCTGCGCCATCATAACGCCAAGGTGCATGCCAATTCCGCGCCCGGAGAAGCCGTCGCGCGCGCGGTGTTCGACGCGGTCGAGCAGGCGCGGGTCGAGGCGATCGGTTCGCGGTCGATGGAGGGCGTGCGCGCCAACCTCAACCATGCGCTCGACTTGCGGCTGAAATCCGACGCGATCCGCCGGGCGCGATCCGCCGATGAGGTGCCGCTGTCGACCGCGCTGGCGCTCAAGGTGCGCGAGCGGCTGACGGGCCAGGCGATCCCCAAGGATGTGGCAGCGGGCGTCGCCATGGTCGACCAGTGGATCGAGGACAAGGCCGGTAGCGACCTTGACGCTCTGGGCCTGGCGATCGACGACCAGCGCGCCTTTCAGCGGCTGACGACGGCGATGCTGGAGCATTTGCAGCTGATCGACGCGGATGTGCCGCCGGATACGGATGAGCCCGAATCGCAGGACGAAAGCGAGGACGAGGAAGACCAGCAGGACGAAGGCGACAGCGGCGAGGACGAGTCCGGCGACAGCGACATGAACGCTGAAGCCCGCGCCGAGGACCAGGGCGGCGACACCGAAGAGGGTGACACCGACTATAGCGACGAGTTCGACGCCGACAGCGACGCGGGAGCGGACGATATGGGCGAGGAAGGCATGATGCCGGTCCGGCCCAACCGGCCGCTGTCCGACCTGCCGCCAGGGTTCGACTATAAGGCCTATACGCTGAAGTTCGACGAGGTCGTCAGCCCCGAAGAGCTGTGCGACGAGGATGAGCTGGTGCGGTTGCGCGGGTTCCTGGACCAGCAGCTGGTGAGTTTGCAGGGCGCGGTGACGAAGCTCGCCAACCGCTTGCAGCGCCGTTTGATGGCGCAGCAGTCGCGGTCGTGGGACTTCGATCAGGAAGAGGGGATGCTGGATGCGGCGCGGCTGGCGCGGATCGTGATCGATCCGACCCATTCGCTGTCCTACAAGATCGAGCGCGACACCGAGTTTCGCGATACCGTCGTCACGCTGCTGATCGACAATAGCGGATCGATGCGTGGCCGGCCGATCAGCATCGCGGCGATCAGCGCCGACATCATGGCGCGCACGCTGGAGCGGTGCGGGGTGAAGACCGAGATATTGGGCTTCACCACGCGGGCGTGGAAGGGTGGGCAGAGCCGCGAGGAATGGCTGGCCGCCGGAAGGCCGCCGATGCCAGGGCGTCTCAATGACCTGCGCCACATCGTCTACAAGAAGGCCGACGATCCGTGGCGGCGGGCGCGCAAGAATCTGGGCCTGATGATGCGCGAAGGGCTGCTCAAGGAAAATATCGACGGCGAGGCGCTGCTCTGGGCGCATAGTCGACTGATCGCGCGGCATGAGGAACGCCGCATATTGATGGTGATTTCCGACGGTGCACCGGTGGACGATTCCACCCTGTCGGTGAACAGCGGCACCTATCTGGAGCGGCATTTGCGACAGGTGATCGACTGGATCGAGAACAGGTCGCCGGTGCAGCTGGTGGCGATCGGCATCGGCCATGACGTGACGCGCTATTACAAGCGGGCAGTGACGATCATGGATGCCGAGCAACTGGGCGGGACGATGGTCGAGCAACTGGCCGGGTTGTTCGACGAGGATTAACGAGAAAATCACAGGCCTACGAAGGCAGAAGCCCAGTCTCATGCGTTGGGACCGGACTTCTGCCTTCGTAGGCCTATATGTGTTTGGAGAGTTTGCATGAGCGTCGCCTTTCGTCGCGAGAGCGACGACGAGCATATGGAGCCGAAGTTCGAGCTGCCGATCCCGCCCGGTCCCAATTGGGTGACGGCGCGCGGGCTGCGACTGGTGCGCGAGCAGGTGGCGGCGCTGGAGGGCGTCGAGACTGGCGGGATGGAAGAAGAGGCGGCCAAAAAGCATAAGCGGGAGCTGCGTTATTGGCGCACGCGGCTGGCGACGGCGCAGTTGCAGCCTGTGGCCGAGGGTGATGCGGTCGCATTCGGGACGCGCGTGACCTATCGGCTGAACCGGCAGGAAAAAACGGTGGCGCTGGTCGGCGACGATGAGGCCGATCCCAATGCGGGGCGGATCAGCTTTTCCTCTCCCCTTGCCCGCGCGATCATGGATGCGGAGGTAGGTGAGACGGTTGACTTTGCGGGCAAGAGCGAGGCGGTGGAGATCATGGCTATCGCGGCGGTCGGCGAGGACTGACATTCACTCGACCCGTTTCCGTTCGTTGTAATAAAAAGCCCGCCGGTTCGCACCGGCGGGCTTTTTGTATGGCGTTTCCGTGGCGGCTTAGGCGCCGCGGGCCGCTTCGAATAGGAACCAGGCGCGCTGTTCGGCCTGGTCGGTCCAGTCATCGACAATGCCTTCGGTCGCGTTGTCACCGGCTTCGGTGGCGGCGGCCTTTACCGCGCGGAAGGTTTCGACCAGCGACAGATTGTCGTCGCGCAATTCCTTAAGCATGTCGGCGGGGCTGACAAATTCCGCGTCATTGTCCTTGATCGTCTGGTGGCGGGAAATGTCGCCGATCGAACGCAGGCTGGTGTTGCCGGTCTTGCGCACGCGTTCGGCGATCAGGTCGGTCGTGCCCAGGATTTCCGTCGCCTGCTCATCGAACATCAGATGATAGTCGCGGAAGTGCGGGCCGGAGACATGCCAGTGGAAATTCTTGGTCTTGAGATACAGCGCATAGCTGTCCGCCAGCGCGCCGTTGAGCGCGTCGGCCACGGACTTGGTCGCATTGCTTTTAAGGTCGGTCGGGGTCTTCAGATCGGGCGCGGTCATGCACTGTGCTCCTGTTCGAAAAATGATTTCGGATATATAATGATCGGGCGCGCAGATGGTGCCAATTTTTTACGGGCGGAATATCCGATCAGCCTGATGGAGCGGGTCGATCAGACCAGACCGGTCGCAACCAGCGCCATCACGCCGCCCGCCAGCAGCAGCAGCGCGCCGCCAGTCCAGCGGATCGCCCGCAATGGCAGCACCGCCAGGATGCGGTCGCGCAGCAGCACGACCGGGACCAGCGCGGCAATGACGCCGATCGTGCCGCCGATGCCGGCCAGCATCGGATCGGCGGTCCGGGTGGCGACCCCCAGGATCAGGAATTGCGGGCCGTCACCAAAGCCCAGGATGAAGAGGCCGAGCGCGGTGGTCAGGAACGCGCCGGTCGGCCAGCCGGCGAGCGGATCAGGCGCGGAGGGCGACCAGAACAGGCCTGCGCCCAGAAAGACGACGGACAGCGCCATGAAGAGCAGCCGGGCGTCCGCGCCGAGCATCGGCCCGATCCAGGCGCCGGCAAACGCGGAGATGACGGCGTTGGCGGCAGCCGCGACGACGATGCCGGCGATGACCGCGCCGTTGCGATTGTAGCGGGTGGCGAGCGCAAGGACGAGCAATTGGCTCTTGTCGCCGATTTCGCCGAGCAGGCAGCCGAGCAGGGCGATCAGCAGGGCGTCCATCGGCGGCGCGAATCAGGCGCGCAGGGCGTGGACGGTGGCGGACGGTATCGCCTGCGGGAGCATCGACACGATATCCGTCACCGGCATATCCTGGGCGATGGCATCACGCATCAGGTCGAGATAGGAAAGGACGATCGGACCAAGGCCATGGAGCGACAGCGCCGATTCGAGCGTGCTGGCCAATCCTTCAACGGTGTCGAGACGAAAGGCGCGCGCGATATGGCGAATCTGGTCGAGTTCGTCGTGCAGGCGCGGCACCGACAGATGGCCGCGCTGGTTCGCCAGCCCGTCGACCCTGCGCATCAGGTCCGCCAATATGGCCAGCATCGGATCATGTCGCATGGGAACCCCCGTCTTATCGCCCCGCAAGCGATCATGCGCCGGATTGGTTAAAGGCGTGTAAAGGGCGCAGGTCGGGGCACCCGATAGGATGCCCAGCCTTGACATGGAGCCGAATCTGCCCCAAGGGCCACGGCTGAAACGGGGCGGTCCGCAGGGGCCGCTCTATCTTTTTACGCAATTACGACCAGGGAATAGGGCCATGGCCAAGCCGGCAACCGTCAAGATTCGTCTCGTCAGCACGGCTGACACTGGCTTCTTCTACGTCACGAAGAAGAACCCGCGCACCAAGACCGAGAAGTTCAGCTTCCGCAAGTACGACCCGGTCGTGCGCAAGCATGTCGAATTCAAGGAAGCCAAGATCAAGTAAGCCGCTGCGGGCTTCCTGCCCGCGCGCTTGATCTTTCGGTTTTCGAAACAGGAAAAGGCCCGTCCCCTTGTGGGAGCGGGCCTTTTCCTGTTGCTGCGTTAGACGAAAAAGGGAGGACCATGACAGGCCCTCCCCTACCCCCCCCCCGCCCGCGAGCGGGAGGGGAATTTGGTCGTGATTAGTTGCCCACGGGCTGGCTGTCGGTGCGGCGCACGACGATGGTCGAGGAGCGCGGCTGCTGACCCGACACCGGCCAGTTGCCGGTGGGATGCTGGATATTCACGAAGAAGGTCTTGAGGTCCGGCGTATAGGCAAGGCCGGTGATCTCGCAGCCCTTTGGCCCGACCAGGAAGCGCGACGACTTCTTGGTGGTCTGGTCGATGTAGAACATCGCGTTCTGGCCAAAGATATCCTCGATCGTGCGCGCCGGATCGCCGGACGAACCGGGAACGCTGTGATCGGTCTGGACCCATAGACGGCCCTTGGGGTCGATGCGGATGCCGTCTGGGCTGGAGAAGGTGTCGCCGTTGATATTGCCTTCCAGCTTGTCGCCAAAGCCGGCCAGTTTCGGATCACCCGCCAGCAGGAAGATTTCCCAGCTGAACTTCATGGCGAGCGGCGAATTGCCCTCTTCCTTGAACTTGATGATGTGGCCGTGGCGGTTGACCGTGCGCGGGTTGGCGGCGTCTGTAACGCGGCGGCTGCTGTTGTTGGTCAGCGTCACGAAGACGGCGCTGTTATCAGGCGCGACCGTGATCCATTCTGGACGGTCCATGACCGTGCCGCCAGCGACGCGGGCGGCCGAGATGGTGTTGATCAATACGTCCGCCTGGTTGTTGAAGTCGACCTTTACGGGGGCGGGCGGGGTCACGCTCTGGCTGACATTGCCGGGATCGGTCGCACCGACGACAAGGCCGTTCTGACCCTGCACCAGAGCGCGCCATTCCCCGGTGCCATCCGCGTTGAAGCGCGCGACATAGAGGGTGCCATGGTCGAGCATGTCGCGGTTCTGGGCGCGGTTGCTACTGCTGAAAGCACGGTCGCAGACGAATTTGTATATGCAGCCCGGCGTACCGTCATGGCCCATGTAGAAAGCGACGCGGCTGTTGCTGTCAGCCATATAGGCGGTGTTTTCATGGTCGAAACGGCCAAGCTCGGTGCGCTTGGTCGCAGCGTCCAGTTCCTGATAGGGGTCGATTTCGACCACCCAGCCGTAATTTTCTTCAGGCTGCGACGGATCGAGATAGTTTTCGGTCGATTCCTCACAGGTCAGATAGGTGCCCCAGGGGGTCCGGCCCGACGAGCAATTGTTCAGCGTGCCCTTGATCGACGTCGAGAGCAGGCCGGCGGCGCGGCCGCTGGCGCGGTAGATGCTGTTGCCGGTGTAGCGCTTGTTATATTTAGAACCGGCCTTGACGCCCCACTTGCCGTCGGCACCCTTGGCGATTTCGACGACGCCAACGCCCACGGCCGAAAGGGCGATGGCACGCTGTTCGGCCGTCGCGGTGACAGGATCGGGCTGACCGTTGGCGAACAGGATGTTAAAGTCGGGCAGTTCGAAATTGATCGCCAGCAGACCGCCGCCATTCGCGTCGGTCCCGGACAGTTCATAATATTCCATGCCGTCATGGTTGCCGCCGGCCCATTTTTCGGCAACGGCCGCCGTCGGGAAGCTGCCCGAATAAGGGGTGCCGGTTTCGACCGAGTCGCCAGCCTTGAGCAGAACATCGACGGTATAGCCGTTGGGCACGGTCACGGTGTCGTTCATGTTGGCGGCGACAGGCGCGAAGCTGATGCTGTAGCTGGGCGCCGGGGTGGGCGGGGGGGTCGGCGTAGGGGTGGGCGTGCTCGAATCGTCATCGTCGTCGCCACAGGCGGCCAGCGTGCCGAGCATAGGCAGGATCGACAGGCCGAGCAGGCCGTTCTTCAGCACGGAGCGGCGGCCCGGATTGGCGGCGATGATCGCCTCCAGGCTCTGGTCGCCCATATCGATGGTGGGCTGCGCGGCGCGATATGGCGCGCGCGCCTCGTCGGTCAGATGAGACATGGATTCTACCCCTGTAGTGTTCGCAGGGCTGTCGGCGGAACACCGCGCCCTTAGGGCAGCGAGGTGACAGAGCGGGATGACGGCAAGGCTTCGAAACGAAGTCGTGAGCATGAAAAGGATATGACAGTGCCGTGACGAGGCCGTCGGACGCGTTACAGCAGGGCGTTCACCTGCTCGACGAAGCGCAACACGGAGATCGGCTTCGACACATAGGCCTGGGCGCCCGCGGCGCGAATCCGATCTTCGTCGCCATGCCCGGCATAGGCGGTGACCGCCATGATCGGGACGGCGGACAGGCGATCATCAGCCTTGAGCGAGACGATCAGGTCGAGGCCGCTGACATGGGGCAGATGGATGTCGGTGATGACAAGGTCGGGCAGGAAGGCCTGCGCCTGCGCCAGCACGTCGCGGCCGTCGCGCAGCGGCAACACCTCATGCCCGTGCGCGCGCAGCAGGTCGCAAAAAAGTTTGAGATTGAGTTCGTTGTCCTCGACAACGAGCACGCGCTTTGCCACCAGTCACCCGCGGTCCGAAAATGCATTGGGAGCGCACTACACCCACCCCGCCCAGAAAGCCAATCATGCGACCGGATACAGATAATGGCAAGCCGGACAGCAGTTCCGATTCCGCCACTTTGGGGCTGATGGCGCTGGTGTGGACGCTGGGCGATGGACAGCGGGCGGACCGGTTGCTGGCGCTGACGGGCCTCGACGTCGATACGTTGCGCGCCGGCATCGATGATCCCGCCATATTGAGCGCAGTGCTGGCCTTTCTGGCCGATCATGAGCCGGACCTGATCGCCTGCGCGCAGGCGATCGACACCACACCCGCCGCGCTGATCGCGGCGCAGGAGAGATTGAACCCATGACCCGCCCGCTGATCATCACTGATTGCGACGAGGTGCTGTTGCACATGGTCGTGCCGTTTCGCGCCTGGCTGAATGAGGTGCATGACGTGCATTTCGACATGCATGACCGCGGCTTTGCCGAAGCGCTGCGGCACAAGGATAGCGGCGCAGTGGTCGAGCGGGCACTGGTATGGGAGTTGCTGCTGGGCTTTTTCGAGACGGAAATGCACCGGCAGACGCCGATCGCGGGCGCGGTGGAGGCGTTGCAGCGACTGTCTAACGTCGCCGACATCGTCGTGCTGACCAATATTACCGAGCGGCACCAGCAGGCGCGATCCGCGCAACTGGCGACCCATGGCTTGACCCTGCCGGTCCATTGGAACCAGGGCGGCAAAGGGCCGCCGCTGGCCAAGATCGTGGCGGAGAGGGAGGCCAGCGTCGCCCTGTTTATAGACGATCTGGCCGAACATCATAAATCCGTCGCCATCCATGCGCCGGGCGTGTGGCGGCTGCATATGGTCGGCGAACCGGCCATCGCCGGAAACGTGGCCGACGCCACCCACGCCCATGCCCGGATCGACAATTGGGTGGCCGCCGAACAATGGATCAGGGACAGGCTGGCCGAGGGGCCGGCCCCCGCCGATATAGACGCAAGCCAAGGAGCTACCGCATGAGCATAGACGCCCGCCTGACCGAACTGGGGATTACGCTGCCCCAAGCCGCCGCCCCTGTCGCCGCCTATGTCGCGGCGGTCGAAGCGGGCGGCCTGCTGCATATTTCCGGCCAGATCGCGCTGGCCCCCGACGGGCTGATGACCGGTCGGCTGGGTGAAGACCGCGACCTGGACTATGGCGTCGCCGCCGCCCGCGTCTGCGGGCTGAACCTCATCGCCCAGATGAAGTCGGCGCTGGGATCGCTCGACCGGGTTGAGCGGATCGTGAAGCTGGGCGCGTTCATCGCCAGCGCGCCGACCTTCACCGACCAGCCCAAGGTCGCCAATGGCGCGTCGGAACTGATGGTCGAAGTGTTCGGCGAAGCGGGCAAACATGCGCGCAGCGCGGTCGGCGTGCCAGTGCTGCCGCTGGGCGCGGTGGTCGAGATCGACGCGGTCGTGCTTGTCAAAGCGCAGGCTTGATTTTCCGACCGGTCGCCCTTTCGCCCATCGTGGATTACATGGCGGCGGCGTGAGCGAGAATGGGATGGCAGCGTTCGATGCCGCCATCGCCGCAGGCTATGGCATCGAATGTGATGTCTGGGCGAGCCGGGATGGCGTCGCCTTTGTCTTTCACGATGCGACATTGATGCGGATGGCGGGGCGGGACGAAGCGGTCGCGGCGCTGGATGCCGTGGCGCTTGACCGTCTCACCCTGCCCGATGGCGGCGCGATCCCGCGCCTGTCAGCGCTGCTGGCGCGGTGCGAGGGCCAAGTGCCGTTGCTGGTCGAGATCAAGGCGGAGGGGCGGCATGTCCGGCGCGTCTGCGCAGCGGTGGCGCGCGACCTGGCTGCATGGCCCGATGCAGCGGTCGCGGTCATGTCGTTCAATCCGTGGGCGATACGCTGGTTCGTGCGACAGGGAGTTGGACAGTTGTACGGCCTTGTCGTGACGCAGCAGGGCAAGGGGCGGATTCGCGGCGGCATCGAACGCGCCCTTGCGCTTTGGCTGTCGAAACCCGATTTTCTGGCCTGTGATATACGCGACCTGCCTTCCCGCCTGTCCCGCCGCTTTCGCGCAAGAGGACTGCCCGTGCTGACATGGACCGTGCGCAGCGCCGCCGATCGCGCGCGGGCCGCCGCCCATGCCGACCAGATCATCTTCGATCATGCCCATGACTGAAGTCGTGGCGCGGGTCGCATCGGGGGTTGCGGATTTTGATCGGGAGCAGTGGGATGCTTGCGCAGGATGTGATAACCCATTCATATCTTGGGATTTTCTTTTCGCCCTGGAGCGATCCGGCAGCGTCGGCGAAGGCACTGGCTGGCAACCGCTGCCGATCGTGGTGGACGGACCGGACGGCCGCATCGCGGCGGCCGCGCCGGCCTATGGCAAGAGCCACAGCCAGGGCGAATATGTGTTCGACCATAGTTGGGCCGACGCTTGGGAGCGAGCGGGCGGGCGTTATTATCCCAAGATCCAGATCGCCGCGCCTTTCTCCCCTGTCCCTGGCCCCCGCCTGCTGCTGCGCGACGACACTATGGCCCCCGCCCTGATCGCGGGGATCGAGACGCTGGTGGAGCGCAACGGCCTGTCGTCGGCCCATGCGACGTTCGTCGCGCCGCAGCAGGTGCCGCTGTTCGAGGCGGCGGGCTGGCTGATCCGGGAGGACAGCCAGTTTCACTGGACCAATCGCGGCTATGGCGGCTTTACTGACTTCCTGGCCGACCTGTCGAGCGAGAAGCGCAAGAATATCCGCAAGGAACGGGCGCGCGCGGTCGAGGGGCTGGAGATCGTCCATCTGACCGGCCGCGACCTGACAGAGGCGCATTGGGATATTTTCTGGGAATTTTACCAGGATACCGGCGCGCGCAAATGGGGGCAGCCCTATCTGACCCGCGCCTTCTTCTCGATCCTGGGCGAGACGATGGGCGAGCGGACGCTGCTGATCCTGGCGTTGCGCGACGGGCGGGCGATCGCGGGCGCGCTCAACCTGATCGGCGCGGATACGCTGTACGGGCGCTATTGGGGTTGCGTCGAAGACGTGCCCAACCTGCATTTCGAGCTATGCTATTATCAGGCGATCGACGCGGCGATCGCGCGCGGACTCCACAAGGTGGAAGCGGGCGCGCAAGGTGGGCACAAGTTGGCGCGGGGCTATGCGCCCGAACCTACCTTTTCCGCGCACTATATCCCCAACGCGGGTTTCCGCCGGGCTATCGCCGATTTCCTGACGGCCGAACGCGCGGGCGTTCAGCAGGACCGGATGTGGCTGGCCGAACGGACGCCGTTCAGAAAGGGCGCCTGATCAGGCGGCGCGCAACTGGCTGGCGGCGATCATAGCGCGGGCCTGGCGCTGCGCTTCGGCGATTTCGCGCGCGGTCATTTCCTCGGCGATTTCGGCGCGCATCGACTGGCCCTGCTCGTTGCCGCGCAGCGCCGCGAGGTTGAACCATTTATGCGCTTCGACCAGATCGATCGGCAGGTCGCCGGTGCCGCAGCTATAGGCTACGCCCAGGTCGAAACAGTCTTCCGCCGAACCATAAGCCGCCCGCGACAGGCGGGCCGCCATGAGAAATTCTGCGCTCTTGATGCTGTTGCCCATGTGATGTTCCCCTGTTCCTATCCTAATGCAATGGATCTGGACCCCCTTTTCCACGAACAGCAGGTTTGACCGGGAAGCGATAAAAAATGGTTAACGCCATTTTTCCCATGTTGCTGTGGCGGTAAGGTAATCGGCGCGTGTCCAGGGTTGATGCCGCAGCGCACTTCTTGCGATCAGTGGCGGATTGGGACTGGCATCATCGGGCCGATGCCCGCATAGCGCCCCATATGAGTCCCGTCCCCCCTGCTTCGCCCGCCCCAGCGCGCAAGGACATCCAGTTCCGCGAATTCGTGCTGCTATGCGCCTGCCTGATGGCGATGAACGCGCTGTCGATCGACCCGATGTTGCCAGCGCTGCCGGAAATCGGGCGTGATCTGGCCATAGCGCATCCCAATGACCGGCAGCTTATCATCAGCGTCTATTTTCTGGGGCTGGGCTTTGGATCGTTGCTCTTTGGCGTCCTGTCGGACCGTTATGGGCGCAAAAGGGTGCTGGGCTGGGCGATGGCGCTGTTCATCCTTTCCTCCATCGCCTGCGCCAGTGCGCAAAGTTTCACCATGATGCTGGTGGGTCGGGCCAGCGCCGGATTCTTCGCTGGGGCGAGCCGGGTGATTACCGTCGGCATCGTGCGCGACCGGTTCAAGGGCGACGCGATGGCGCGGGTGATGTCGCTGATCTTCGCGGTATTCATGCTGATCCCGGTGATGGCGCCCAGTTTCGGCCAGGCGATATTGTGGATCGCGCCGTGGCGCTGGATCTTCTGGGCGCTGGTGATCCTGGCCAGCATGGTTCTGATCTGGATGACGGTTCGCCTGCCCGAAACGCTGCTGCCGGAAAACCGGATGCGGATCACGGTGCGATCGCTGATGCAGACCGTGGGCATGGTGATGCGCACGCGCAGTTCGATCGGCTATATGCTGGCGAGCGGCGTGGTGATGGGCGGCCTGATCGGCTTCATCCTGTCGGTCCAGCAGATATTCTTCGACGTGTTCCAGGCCCAGCATATCTTCCCGATCGCCTTTGCCGCGATCGCCGGGTGCATGGGCATCGGCAGCCTGATCAACAGCCGGCTGGTGCAGCGATTCGGCGCGCGGCGGATGAGCCAGAGCGCGCTGATCGCCTTCATCCTGATCGCCGCGATCCATCTGACCGTGATACTCGCGGGCATGGAGACGCTGGTCACCTTCATGGTGCTGCAGGCGATGACGATGATGACGGTATCCTTCACAGCGTCCAATTTCAGCGCGATTTCGATGGAGCCGTTCCACAAGGGGGCCGGCGTCGCCTCCTCCTTCCAGGCGTTTCTGACGACGGCGCTGTCGAGTGCGCTGGGCAGTGTCGTTGGACTCTCCTTCGACGGCACCACCCTGCCCTTCACCACCGGATTGCTGGTGTTTGGCATCGGGTCGTTCCTGATCGTGATCTGGGCCGAACGCGGCAAGCTGTTCACCCGGCCCCATCATGGCGGGCTGCGCGATGTGGAAATCGACTTTCATTGATGGGGTTCGGGGTTTTCGCGATACGCGTTTGCCGCAAAGCCCGAACGCTATGATATTGATCTATTGGAAGATTCAGGGCGTTCCCAACGCGCGATAGGCAGCTCACTCGAAAGGCTTATCCCCTACTCAGTACGAGCAGTGGGTCGTCGTCTCGCCTAAAGGGCAATGGCGTGAGCGGAAAAAAGGGGGCGGAAAAACCGCCCCCTTTTTTCTGTCCTGTGTCGTCTGCGATCAGGCGTCCTTGCCGCCTGGCGTGGGTGCGCCGGGCATCGGCGGCACCGGCTGGGGCGGGATGTTCGCATCATCCTCCGCCACGTCCACGACGCCGCGTCCGACATGGCTGCGGCTGCGGCTGTAACCGAAATAGACCAGCAGGCCGATCGCCGCCCAGCCGACGAACATAAGCTTGGTTTCGACGCCCAGGCTCCAGAAGAGATAGAGGCAGCCCAGGATCGCAATCGGCGCGGTCACCATGATTGCAGGCGTGCGGAACGGCCGCTTGCGGCTGGGGTCGGTCTTGCGCAGTTGCAGCACGGCGATCGACACGGCGGCGAAGGCGAAGAGCGTGCCGGAGTTGGAGATGTCCGCCAGGATGCCGACCGGGAAGAAGGCGGCGAACAGCGCCACGAAGATGCCGGTCAGGATGGTGATGACATAGGGCGTCTTGTAGGTGGGATGGACCTTCGAGAACATCGCAGGCAGCAGGCCATCGCGGCTCATGACGAAGAAGATGCGGGTCTGGCCGAACATCATCATCAGGATGACCGAGGGGAGCGCCAGGCCGGCGGCGAGGCCGAGCAGGTTGCCGATCTGGGGCCAGCCGATTTCACGCAGGGTCCAGGCCAGCGCTTCCTTCGAGCAGGTGACGGCTTCGGTGCCGGCCGCGGCGAGCGCGGCGCATTGCTGTGACAGGGCGGTCGAACCGGGAGCCAGAATTTCGCCCGCCGGGCCTGCGACCGGCTGCGCGCCGACGGTGCCGATGACGCCGGCGGCGACCAGCATGTAGAAGATGGTGCAGATGCCGAGCGAACCGATCAGGCCGATCGGCATGTTGCGCTGGGGGTTCTTGGTTTCTTCAGCGGCGGTGGAGACAGCGTCGAAGCCCACATAAGCAAAGAAGATCGAGGCGGCGGCGGCCGAAATGCCCGAAAAGCCGAGCGGGGCGAAGGGGGTGAAGTTTTCCATATTGATGACCGGCAGGGCGAGGACGATGAACATCGTGAGCGCCGCGACCTTGATCAGCACCAGCACGGCGTTGACGGACGCGCTTTCCTTCGTGCCGATGACCAGCAGCCAGGTGACAAGGCCCGCGATCAGCATGGCGGGCAGATTGACCACGCCGCCGTCGAACGGCCCGCGGGTCAGCAGATCGGGTATGTCCATATGGAATGTATGTTCAATGAGGCCCACGACATAGCCAGACCAGCCGACCGACACCGCGCCGGCCGCGACCGCATATTCCAGGATCAGGGCCCAGCCGACCATCCAGGCGATGAGTTCGCCCATGACCGCATAGCTGTAGGTGTAAGCCGAACCCGATACCGGCACCATGGCGGCCATTTCGGCGTAGCAGAGCGCGGCGACCGCGCAGACGAAGCCGGCGATGACGAAGGAGAGCATCATGCCCGGCCCCGCCTTTTGCGCGGCCTCCGCCGTCAGGACGAAGATGCCGGTGCCGATGACGGCGCCGATGCCCAACATGGTCAGCTGGAACGCGCCCAGCGACCGGTGCAGCGATTTCTTCTCGGCCGTCGCCAATATGGCGTCGAGAGACTTAACGCGCCCGAAAATCATGGATGATGCCCTTTACACTCATTTGTTCTGCTCGGGCGACGCGACGCCGCCCCGGTTGAGCTATGGACGGGAGACTATCGCCTAATCCGCCATGCGCAAGTATGTTGCGTGCGTGCGACATGCGCGTCCAAGGGTGGGACGCGATAGAAGGAGCCGTTGAGGATGATCGAATTGCTGCGCGCGCCGGGGTTGGACGCCGTGCCCCATGGCTTTGCCGGGCGGCGTGGCGGCGTGTCGAGGGGGGTACATGCGGGGTTGAATGTCGGCCTGGGATCGGCGGACGAGCGCGCAGCGGTTCTGCGCAATCGCGATCTGGCGCGCGACGCATTGCTGCCCGGCGCAACTTTGGTGACGGTGCATCAGGTCCATTCGGCCGATGTGGTGACGGTGAGCGGGCCGATCGCCGAAGCCGATCGGCCGGGCGCCGATGCGATGGTGACGGACCGGCCTGGACTCGTGCTGGGGATATTGACCGCCGACTGCGTGCCGGTGCTGTTCGCCGATGTCGATGCAGGTGTTGTGGGCGCGGCCCATGCGGGGTGGAAGGGCGCGATTGGGGGCGTGACCGACCGGACGATCGAGGCGATGGTGGCGCTGGGGGCCGATCCCGCGCGAATCGCCTGCGCGATCGGGCCGTGCATCGGCCGCGTCTCCTATGAGGTGACGGACGATTTCGCGGCCCACTTCGCCGAGGAGGACGCGGCCAATGAGCGCTTCTTCACGCCAGGCAGGGCGGGTCATTGCCAGTTCGACATCGCCGCCTATGTCGCGGCGCGGCTGGCGGGGGCGGGCGTCGGACGGATCGCGATGCTGGACGAGGATACCTATAGCCAGCCGGACCGATTCTACAGCTATCGCCGGTCCTGCCATCGGAGCGAGAGCGATTATGGGCGGCAGATTTCGATGATCGCGCTGCCGGGATAATCAAACATCGTCATTGCGGGCGTAGCGAAGCAATGACGGATATTCTATTTGCGGCTCACCGTCCCATGCTTGTCCTCGCGGCGGCGGCCGACCAGCATGGCGCGTTCGAGGCGGACGCAGAGCGCGGCATAATAGTCGGAGAGGAAGCCATGGTCATCGCCGTCGTCCGGCAGGCCGGCCTTGCGCCGGATCGTGGCGGCGACGGTGGCGATTGCATCATCCTGCCCATCGCGCAGCACATTTTCCAGTGTCTGGAGTTCGTAGATGCCGTAGAGATCGAGCGCGGCGTCGGTGAAGCTGCGGCGCGGCTGTTCCGCGCGGGCCGCGACCAGGTCCGCGCCTAGTTTCGATCGCACATTGTTCACGACCCAGGTGCCTGCGAGCAGATCCCCCACCCGCAGCCGGTCGCGGTTGAACAGCGGGAAGAAGAGAAAGATGCCGGTCCAGCACAAGGCGAAGAGGGTCAGGAAACCGTCGGCCGCGCCATCGGCCGCCTGCTTGCCCAGAAAGGACAGCGGCAGGAAGACCTCTATCTCGCGCATGGCGTTGCGGGCGATCACCGCGCCACCGGTCAGCCGCCCGCCGTCGCGCGCGACGACGCGCAGGCCGAGCAGCCGCTTGCCAGGCGTCGCGCCCCGCCCGCCCATTTCGAACAGGATGAACCAGCCGTTGCGCAGCATGAAGGCGCCGACCAGCCAGAGGATCATAAAGATTTCAGCCCGCGCCTGGGCGATGCCGAGCAGGCCGATCGCGATCGTGGCGAGGATCAGGCTGATGAAGAGGATGAGGATGTCGAGGATGAAGGCCCCGGCGCGCGATCCGGCGCTGGCCAGTTCGAGGCGCAGGTCGACGCCTTCGGGCGTGACGAAGCTGCGCCGCAGGGAGGCGGGCGCTTTTGGCGCGCGGTTACGCCGCCAGCGCATCTTCACCCTCCCGGCGACGAGGGAGATAGTAATAAGCGAGCCAGCCGAGCAGCGCCACGACGCCGATGCCGTAGCGCATCACGTCCGACTGGACCGTCTGCCGCCCGATCCCTTCGAGCAGGCCTGCGACCAGCAGCATGAGGACGACGCCCGCCATGGCGATGGCGGCGCTGCGCCCGGCGATGACGGCGGCTTGCGTGCGCGCCTCGCGACCGGGGAAGGCAACCGCCGTGCCGATCTTCATACCCGCCGCGCCAGCCAGGATGATAGCGAACATTTCGGTCGAACCATGGATGGTGAGCCAGCCCAGGAAATTGAGGCCCAGCCCTTTGCTGGCGAACAGGCAGAGCATCGCGCCCAGAGTGAGGCCGTTATAGAGGAGCAGCAGCACGGTCGGCACGGTGAAGGCGAAGCCCAGGGCGAAGGCGAAGATCGCGACCTGGCTGTTGTGGGTGAACAGATAGGCGGCGAAGGTGGCGAGGCCGCCGCCCTCCTGCGCGCCGTAGATGGTGGCGCGCAGCGTTGCCGCGCTGGCAGAGGGATCGCGCCCGCCCGACATCGCGTCGGGAATGATGCTGTAATACCAGCTGGGATCGGTAGCGACGAGCGACCAGCCGGCGATGACGCCTGCCACCGTCAGGACGAGGCAGATGAGGGTTTCGCGCCAGAGCGCCTGGACGCTCATGGGCCAGTCGCGCGCGAAGAAACGGCCGAGTTGGCGCGTCGCGGTGTCCGGCACGCCGTAAAGCTGGAAATAGGCGCGGGTGCAAAGCTGTTCGAGATAGGTGACGAGCGCCCGGTCGAGCGAGGTTTCGCGCGCCACCGACAGCGACGACAGGGCCGAGCGATACAGCAGCGGCAAGGCGAGGATGTCATCTTCCGACAGGGCGCGGACCGAGCGTTTTTCCATGCGGGTGACGAGCTGGTCCAGCCGGTCCCATTCGCCTTCATGCGCAACGCGGAAGCGGGTCGTGTTGACCAGTGGGGCGGCGGCGCGCCCGTCGACGAGCGCGCTCATAGCAGGTTCCTCCGTTTGAGGTCGACATAGCCCTGGACCAGCCGGTCGGCGACGCGATCATGTTCGGCTTCGATGACATGGGCGCCCAGATGGCGAAGGCGCGTGAGCACGGTCAGCCGATCGCGCAGCAGCGCGGCGGCGGTGACGGCGCGGGTGACGTCGTCGGCACTGCGCGGGCGGCGGTCGAGAATAGATTCCAGTTCCTCGTCGCGCAAGACGACGATCAACAGGAGATGGGTTTCGACCAGGCGGCCGGCGGCGCGGACCAGAAATTCGGCGGAGGTGAGGTCGGTGAATTCGGTGAAGAGGACGATCATCGAACGGCGGGTGAGGCGCGTCGCCAGCGTCGTGAGGGCGTGGGTGTAGTTGGTCTCCTCCCCGCTATAGTCGATCTGCGCAGCCAGGCGCTGGAGATCGCCGAAGGCGGCGGCCCCCGACACCAGCCCGCTGGCGATGCGCGGGCGCGAATCGAAGGCGTGGAGCGCGACCCGGTCGCCCAGTTTCAGCGCGATCCAGGCGGTGAGCAGCGTGGCCGACACAACGCGGTCGAGGCGGCTGAGGCCTGCCACCGGCTCGCTCATCTGGCGGCCGGCGTCGATTGCGAAGACGATCTGGTTGTTGCGTTCGGAGCGGAATTCCTTGGCGTGCAATTTGCTGTGGCGGGCGGATTGCTTCCAGTCGATCGCGCGCCGGTCCATGCCGGAGCGGAATTCGACCAGCGCGTCGAAATCCGCGCCATCGCCGCGATCGACCTGCGCCATCAGGCCTTGCAAGGCGTGGCGCTGGAATATCTGTGCGCCGCGATCGCGCACCGGACGGATGTCGGGCAGGATCGCCATCGTTGCGTCGAGCGGGACGATCCGTTGCTTCCAGACGAGGCCGAGCGGCCCTTTCCAGCGCAGCCAGCCCTGCCCGATCCGCGCCGTGCCGCGCCGGACGGTGCGCAGCGGGATGGCGGCCGACGCCTTGCCCGCTTGGAGGTCGATCCAGAGGCCGTCCTCATCGTCCGGTTCCAGCAATGGTCCGGTTTCCAACAGCAGTTGCGCGCGGGCCGGGGGTGCGCCCGTGATCGTCACATGCACCGTCGCCGCCACCGGCGCGCCCACGCTGGCGGTGCGGGGCAGGTCGAGGCGCAGCGCGGCCTGCGCCGGACGGCTGCCCAGCAGCGCGTCGGCGAGCGTCGCGAGCAGCACCGCGACCGGCCAGGCGAGCGCGGCATACCAGCGGCCCGGCACCAGCAGGGCGACGAGCAGCGTCGCAGGCGCGCCGGCCGCCGCCGTCCATATGGCATTGCGGGTGGGATAGATCATGGGCGGTTGGTCATGGCGGGGCGCTCAGCGCGGCGCCTCGATCATGTCGATGATGCCGGTCACGACATCCTCAATCCGGCGGCCGTCGATTTCGGCGGCCGGTGACAGAATGAGGCGGTGGCGCAGCAGCGCCGGGGCCAGCGCCTTCACGTCGTCGGGGATCACGAAATCGCGGCCGTCCAGCGCCGCGCGGGCGCGCGCTGCGCCTGCCAGCATCGCGCCGGCGCGGGGGGATGCGCCGCTTTCGAGATCGGCGACGTCGCGGGTGCCGCGGATGAGGGCGAGGATATAGTCGATCACTTCGTCGACCAGCCGCACGCCGTTCACGACGGCAATGGCCTCCGCAATGCGGGCGGCGTCGGCGACCGGGGCGACACCCCATGCTTCGGGCGTCATCGCATTGGTGCGTGCGCCATGGGTGGCGACGATTTTGCGCTCCTCCGCAGCGCTGGGATAATCGACGCTCTGCTTGAAGAGGAAACGGTCGAGTTGCGCTTCGGGCAGGGGATAGACGCCCTGCTGCTCGATCGGATTTTGCGTGGCGACGACCATGAAACGGTCGCTCAAGGCCAGGCTTTCGCCGTCAATGGTGACGGTGCGTTCCTGCATCGCCTCCAGCAGGGCCGCCTGCGTCTTGGGCGGGGTGCGGTTGATTTCGTCGGCCAGCAGCAATTCGGTGAAGATGGGGCCGCGCGTCAGGCTGAACTGGCTGGTCTGGAAGTTGAACAGATTGGCGCCGATGATGTCGCCGGGCATCAGGTCCGGCGTGAACTGGATACGGCCGAAATCGAGGCCGAGCGCGCGGGCGAAGCTGTGCGCGATCAGCGTCTTGGCGGTGCCGGGCGGTCCTTCCAGCAGGATATGCCCGCCCGAAAAGAGCGCGACGAGCATCAGGTCGACGGTCGAGTCCTGCCCCACGACCGCACGGGCGACCTGTTGCTTGATGGCCTGGCCGAGCGCCTGAACCTCTTCTACCGTCATCTGCTCTTATCCTTTTGCCAATCATGGAGCGCCTGCGCCGCGTCGAGCAGGCTGTGCCGGTCGCTTGCTGCTTGCGCCGCCTGCATGAGGTCGGTGAAGCGGTGCGCGCCCTTAAAACTATCGAGATATTGGTCGAGTTCGCCGTCCCGCAGACGGGCGGGCGCGCCGAAGGCCCGCGCCGCGCGGTCGCGCATGGCGGCGGCATAGCGGCCACCGAGGCGGGCTTCGCGCCCCGCCTTGCGGATCAGCAGCGCGCTATTGTCGACCAGCGCACTCTTGCCGAAGGCGACGGCGCGGGTCCGGGCGCGCGGCGGGCCGAAGCGACCGAAGGCGTGGAGGCCGGCGAGCAACAGCGCAGTGGCGATCGCCAGCGTCATCGCCAGGAAAGGCGGTTCAAACAGCAATTTCAAGGGGCTGCGCGAATGGCCGAGGCCATTCATCGATACGTCGAAGGCGATGCCGTCGGGATCGGTGCTGTTCATCCAGTCGAGCAGGACCAGCGCGGACCGGGCCTGGCCCAGATCCTTCATGCCGCGATTGTTGAGCAGGTCGGGATCGGCCAGCACATAAAGCGGCCCTTCCCCCACCCGCGCCAGCACGATGCCGCCTTTGGCGTCGGTGAGCAGCGGGGTGAGATTTCGCCAGCGATCCTGCTGCTGCTTGTTGGTCGGATCGATGCCGGTGATGACCTTGATCGGGCGCGGCTCCCGGAAGCGGCCGGGGATGCCGTTGGAGGTTAAGACGCCGCCGCCGCTGCGATATTGGCGCATGGTGAAGCGGACGCCGGGCGCGAGAACGCCGATCGGCTCGTAGAGCGGGATCAGCCCCTGATAGCGGGCCCAGCCGGGATGATCCTCATCCGGCACGGTGCGCCATTTGGGCAGGATGAACAGGGTCGGTCGGGTGGCGCGCTGGATCAGGGCCTGGCTGATGTCGGTCGCGCCCGTTTCGGGGGTAACCACCAGCAGGTCTTCGGTTTCGAAGTCATGGACGTTGCGGATGATGCGAGGGTTGCGGCCGGTCGCTTCGGCGAGTTTGACCAGGCCGGCATAGCCGGTCACGGCGTTGGACAAGGCGTGCGCGCCGCCATTGCGGCCCGATCGCAGGTCGGGCGCATAGGCGCCCAGCACCAGCATGGCGACGAAACCGGCAATGCCGATCGCCAGCATCAACGCGACGGTGCGGCCGCGGAACAGCGCGGCGTCTGCCGGTTGCGGGGCGATAGCGATGTCGCTCATGCCGTCCGCTCCCTTGGCCAATTCCGTGTCTGGGCGAAATCGGCATAGGCATGGCGGCAGCGGCCCCATTCGTCCGCGTCGATCGGGCGGCCGCCGAACAGGCTGCGCTCGACTGCAGCTGCGATTTCCGCGAACAGGCGGCGCGGCGCGGACGGAATGCCATCGGCGCGGGCAAGGTCGCGGCTGGTGAGCGCCGGGCGGACGATGTGCGGACGGCGACGCGCCATATCCTCAACACTGCGCAGCAGGAGATGATGCACCGCCTGGGCATAATCGCCCTGCGCGGCGAGCGCATCGGCTTCGTCCAGCCAGGCGCGCGCGGGGGCGGCGTCGGGCGTCCAGTCCTCTTCCGCCGCATCCACCGCAACAGCCGAACGACGCCGCCGCCAGCGCGGCAAGCGCCACACGCCGTGACGCACCCGGTCCACCACGATCCAGAGGATCAGTAGCGCCAGCGCGGCGATGATGGTCCACAGGACAATGCGGGCATAGGGCGCTTCGGGCATGAAGCCGCCGATCCAGCGCAGGAAGCGGCCGACCGGGGCCAGCGCCCATTCCAGCCATTCGCCCAGCGCCTTGAGCCAGGCGGGCGGCGGCGGACGGCCGGGTGCGGGCATCATGTCGAATTGCACGTCGCGACCGGCCAGCAGCGCGCGATGCGCCGCAGCCAGTTGTTCGTCCGACATCTGTTCTGGTCCGGCCATCGATGCCCACCCCCGTCGCAGCAGACCCTAGAGCATCGCGCGCAAAAGTGGGAACCGGTTTTGTGCATAAAGCGATGCGAAAACAAAAAACTAGAGGGGCGAACTGCATCCGGTCAAACGCAGCGCTTTCTGTTGGCTGGGGAGGCTCGCGCAAGCCATTCAAAGGATGACAAAGTCGGTCGGATGCGACAGCATCCGGTGCGAGCTTCAAAACGGGGGAATAGGGAAGATGGCGACGCGGGTGGCCTTGAGCGAAGAACGCGCCTTTTCGGTCGGCCGGGTGTTGAGCCGCGCCTTCGGAACGCTGGGCGACAATCCGCTCGCGACCTTCGGCATCGCCTTTCTGTTCGGATCGATCCCGCAATTTCTCTACGGTTATTTCGTCGGATCGACGCTGGCGAGCGCGGACCGGGCCAGCACGATCGGGACGATCGCCGTATCGGTCGCCTCCTTCGTCGTCTTCCTGCTGCTGTCCATGCTGGTGCAGGGCGCGCTCGTCCGGGCGACACTGGCCCATGCGCAGGGGCAGCGGGCGAGTTTTGCCCAATGTATAGGGGCAGGTCTGGTCAAGGCAGTGCCGCTGATCGGCCTCACCATTCTTTTGATCCTGGGGATCATGGCCGGCTTCACGCTGTTCTTCGTGCCCGGCGTGATCCTGTTCCTGATGTGGTCGGTCGCAGTGCCGACTTTGGTGGCGGAAGATAGCGGGGTGTTTGCCGCTTTTTCGCGCAGCCGATTCCTGACCAAAGGCGCACGCTGGCGCATCTTTGGGCTGCAAATGCTGTTGCTGGTGCTGATTTGGCTGGTGTCCGCGGCGTTTGGCGCGGTCATACTGGCGGGCGGCATGACGCCGCAGGCGATCGGGGCGGCTGCACTGTCGCTGCCCTATCTGCTGGTGTCGGCGGTTAGCAACACATTGATCATCGCCTTCTGGAGCACGGTGCAGGCCAGCCTCTATGTCGACCTGCGCGCGTGGAAGGATGGGCCGCAGTCGCAGGATCTTGCGGATATCTTCGCCTGAAGGCTATTTGAGGACCATCGGCAGTCCGGCCGCGATGAATATCGCGCTGTCGACGCAGGCCGCCATTGCCTGGTTGATGTCGCCGGCGATGTCGCGGAAGCGGCGGGCGAGCGCATTGTCGGGCACGATGCCCAGCCCGACTTCATTGGTGACCAGAATGACCTTGCCCGGCGCTTGGGCAATGGCAGTTGTCAATTCGGACAGCGCGGCGGCGGCATCCTGTTCCCCCAGCAGCAGATTGGAAGCCCACAGGGTCAGGCAATCGACCAGTATGACATTACCGGGGCGGCTTTCGGCTAGGATCGCGGCGGCGAGCGCGAGCGGCGCATCGACCGTGCGCCAGCGCGGCCCGCGTACCGCGCGATGGCGGGCGATCCGGTCCCCCATCTCCGCGTCGAAGGCTTGCGCCGTCGCGATATAGACAAGTTCGCCGGGCAGCGCTTCCGCCTGCGTCTGGGCGAAGCGGCTCTTGCCTGAGCGTGCGCCGCCCAGGACGAGCTGCGAATGGTCGAATGGATGGATCATGTTTCGTCCGGTGCGGTAGTTTTCTATTGTCCTATAGCGTGGGATTGGCGAACGACAGCCCATGATCGACGCACGCGACATGACGGACCTGTCCGACTGGACCATTCACGGCGGTCGGCTGTCGGATGCAGCGATCGCCTTTCCTGACGCGCCTGCGCCATGGCTGGACCTGTCGACCGGGATCAATCCCGATCCATGGCCGGGCGTGGCGCAGGTTGCGATCGACTGGCAGCGTCTGCCCGATGCGGCGGCGATTGGCGCGCTGGAAGCGGCGGCGGCGCGCCATTTCGGCGTGCGGGCTAGCAATGTGCTGGCGCTGCCCGGCACGGAGTTCGGTTTGCGCTGGCTGCGTGGCCTGCCCCTGCCCGCGCCGTTTCGCCATGTCGCGCCGGGCTATGGCACCCATGGGGAGGCGCTGCCCGGCAGCCGGGCGATCTCGGCCGATCGACTGGCGGAGGAGGCCGCGCTTGGAGGCACCATCCTGTGCGCCAATCCCGCCAATCCCGACGGTCGGCTGATCGCGGTCGATAGCCTCTTAGCGATCGGGGCGACGCTGGCGCGGTCCGGTGGCTGGCTGGTGATCGATGAGGCCTTTGTCGATGCACATCGCGACGCCAGCATCCTGCCCCGATTGTCCGGGAGCGAGCCGATCATCGTCATGCGATCCTTCGGCAAGTTTTTCGGGCTGGCGGGCGTCCGGCTGGGCTTCGCAGTAGCCCCGCCTGGGATCATCGCGCCATGGCGCGCGGCGATCGGCAGTTGGCCGGTGTCGGCCGCCGCGAACGCGATCGGCGTGGCGGCCTATGCCGATGCCGGGTGGATCGCCGCGACCCGCGCGCGGCTGCGCGCGCGAGCCGATGCGATGGATGCGGTGCTGCGCCGCCATGGGCTGGAACCGCAGGGGGCGTCGCCGCTGTTCCGGCTGGTCGATGGCGACGCCGCCGGCCTGTTCGCGCGGCTGGCGCGGCAGGGGATATTGACCCGCCCCTTCGCTTATGCGCCGCGCTGGCTGCGGCTGGGCGTGCCAGGCTGCGCGGCGGATCTGGACCGGCTTGATCGCGCGCTGGGCGATGAGTGAACCGGTAGCGATCGTCGCGCTGGCGCTGGACGCGGCGTTGGGCTGGCCGGACTGGCTGTATCGGCGGATCGGACATCCGGTCGGCCTGTTCGCGCGGGTGATCGATGCCTGCGAGCGGTGGGGCAACCGGCCTGCGCATGGCGCGATGCGGCGGCAGGCGCAGGGTGTCGCGACGATGGGGCTTTTGGTCGGGATCGCGGGCGGCGGCGGATGGGCGCTGCAAGCCGGCCTGTCCTGTGCGCTTGGGCCTTTCGCCTGGATCGGCATCGCGCTGCTGGCCTTTCCCGCGCTCGCCCAGCGCAGCCTGCACGATCATGTCGCGCCGGTGGCGGACGCGCTGGAGCGGGGCAACTTGCCCGCGGCGCGGCAGGCTGTGGCGATGATCGTGGGCAGGGACGTTGCGGAACTGGACGAAGCCGGGGTGAGCCGGGCGGCGATCGAGAGCCTGTCCGAGAGTTTTTGCGACGGTGTGGCCGCGCCGCTGTTCTGGCTGCTGGCGCTCGGCCTGCCGGGGGTCTGGGCCTATAAGGCGATCAATACCGCCGACAGCCTGATCGGCCATCGCGAGGCACGGTGGCGCGCCTTTGGCTGGGCGGCGGCGCGGATCGACGATGGCGCGAACCTGATCCCGGCGCGGCTGGGCGGCGGGCTGATCTGCCTGGCGGGCGGCGGCGGATGGTCCACCATGTTGCGCGACGCGCGGCGGCACGCATCGCCCAATGCCGGCTGGACCGAGGCGGCGATGGCCGGCGCGCTGGGGCTGCGCTTGGCCGGGCCGGTCCGCTATGACGGCGAGGCGTATGACAAGGCGTGGATCGGCACAGGGCGCGAGGCCGCCGATGCGGCCGACATTCGCCGGGCCTTGGCGGTCTATCGAAGGGCGTGCCTGCTGCTGTGGCTTGTCGCGGGCGGCGTCCAGCTGATCTAAAGGTGGCGGGCGAGCAGCAGGGCCGCCAGTAGGCCGGTTTCGACCAGTTCGATCCCGGCGCCATGGCAGTCGCCCGATACGCCGCCGACATGGCGTTTGAGCCACCAGCCCCAGAGCAGGATGAGCGCGGGCCCGGCGAGCAGGGGTGGGTAGGCGAGCGCGCTCGCGCCGAGCAGGGCTGCCCATAGGATGACGTGTCGGGGGGCGATCCCGGTCGTAAAACGCGCGCCCAGTCCGGTGTGCAGCGGCGGGAGCCACAGGGTCCAGACCAAGGGGCCGATCCGGGCGGCGAAGGGGATGCATATCAGCGCCATCAGAGGGCCGGTTTCGACGATGCCGTGCAGCAGCACCAGCTTGGCAAGGAGTTGCAGCACGATCGCCACGACGCCGAAACTGCCGACATGGGGGTCGGCCATGACGGCGAGGAAGCGCGTCCGGTCTTTATGCCCGGCGCCGCGCGCATCGGCGAGATCGGACAGGCCATCGAGATGCAGGCCGCCGGTTATCCAGACCCACATAAGCAGGACGCACAGGGCAGCGGTCCAGTCGTCGGCAAGCAGGCCGATCATGGCTGCGGCGGCGAGCAGCGCGCCGATCACGAGCCCGGCGGCGGGAAACCAGCGCATCGACCGGGCGAAATCCTGCTCGTCGGCATGAACGCGCGGCATCGGCAGACGGGTGAGGAACTGGAGGGCGATGACCAGCCCCTTCATGCGCGCAAGCCCACGATCTGGCCCGTTGTCGGGGCGTCCGGCATTCGCCAGACGCGCAACGACAACAGGCTGGCATAGGGCAGGTCGATCGCCCAGACCTGCCGCGCGTCCAGCCCGCACAGGATCGCCACCGCGGCCCGCATCGCGCCGCCATGGGTGACGATCAGGGTGGGGCGGGCGGACAGCGTATCGATCGCGGCGGAAATTCGGCCGGTCAAGGCAGACCAGCGCTCGCCACCGGGTGGGGGATGCCGATCGGGATCGTCGCGGAAGCGGGACAGCGCCAGGCCGTCCACCTCTTCAGCGAGCAGGCCGTCCCATGCGCCAAAATCCAGTTCGCGCCAGCGCGGATCAAGGGTGAGCGGCAGATCGACCGCGCGGCCGATCGCCTCGCCCGCCAGCCGGGCGCGGGAGAGGTCGGAGGCGAGTAATGTCTCTAGCCCCAGGTCGCGCGCCCGGACAGCGCAGGCTGCGATACCGGCGGCGGTCGGGCTAGCGTCGGTGCGGCCGTTCAGCCGTCCCGCCCCCTCCGGTTCGCCATGACGCAGCAGGTGGAGAAGGAAGTCGCTCATAGCGTATCGGCCACGTCGGCTTCCGCAAAGGTCGCCATGCCATTATGCGCCGCCAGCGCCGCGCGGATGACCGATACCGCCACCGCTGCGCCGCTGCCTTCGCCCAGACGCATGTCGAGCCGCAGCAGGGGCGCGAGGCCCAGCCGATCAAGCAGGCGGGCATGGCCCGGTTCGGCAGACATATGGCCCGCGATGCAATGGTCCGTGATCGCGGGCGTCGCTGCGGCGAGCGGGGCTAGCGCCGCGCCGCTGATGAAACCGTCCAGCACCACGGGGATGCGCAGGTGGCGGGCCGCCAGCACTGCGCCTGCGATCGCGACGATTTCCCGCCCGCCGAGGCGGCGCAGGGTTTCGAACGGGGTGTGGGGCGCGGCGGCATGGCGGGACAGTGCGCGCTCCACCACGGCGATCTTGCGCGCGACCCCAGCGGCGTCGACGCCGGTGCCCGGACCCACCCAGTCGGCCGCCGGGCCGCCCAAGGCGCGAGCGCACAGCGCGGCGGCGGCGGTCGAGTTGCCGATGCCCATTTCGCCCACGACCAGCAGGTTCAGTCCGGGTTCGACGGCAGCGGCCCCGGCGGACAGGGCGGCGAGACAGTCGTCCTGATCCATGGCGGCGTCCAGCGTGAAATCCGCGGTGGGCCGGTCGAGATCGAGCGCTGTCACCTTCAGGTCCAGCCCGGCCGCGCCCGCGAGCGCGTTAATCGCCGCGCCCCCGGCCGCGAAATTGGCGACCATCGCGGCGGTCACGCTGGCGGGAAAGGCGCTCACCCCATGGACGACGCAGCCGTGGTTGCCCGCGAAGATCACGGCGCGCGCCTTCCCGATCGCCGGTCGCGGCGTGCCCTGCCAGCCGGCGAAGAATAGTGCGATCTCCTCCAGCCGACCCAGCGAACCGACAGGCTTGGTCAACTGGTCCTGCCGCGCGCGGGCGGCAGCGATCGCGGCGGCATCCGGCGCGGACAGATCAGCCAGCGCCGCGTCGAAGGCGGCGGGGGTTTCGAAGCGGATCATTCCGCGACGAAGCCGGGCGGCGGGGTGCGGGTGATGAAATGGCCCTTCACCCCCTGCGGCCATTGTTTGAAGGGCACCCGGCCATGCTCGCTGGCGGCATAATGGACCGCATAGTCAAGGATCGCGGTCGCCGCGTCCCGGTCCGCCGCGAACCGGCCAAGCACATAGCCGACCTTCCCCGGCGCGCGCAGATGCACGGTGCAAAATTCCGCGCAGGCGAACAGGCAGGGCATTTCCTGCACGGCGATGCCGGCATAGCGCGCGTCGCTAGCGCGCACGTCGCGCAGCGCCGCCGCCAGCTGCGCGCCGCCACGGGCGCCGCTGTCGTCCTCGCGATCGGTCGCGCTGTGGCGACAGGTGTTGCAGGCCACGACAGCGGGGCCGTCATCGACGGGGGTCAGCATGAGTCTTCATCCTTTAGTTTGACGATTCGATGGGGTTCAAAACTCGATCCCCGCCTGCGCCTTCACGCCCGACCGGAAGGGATGCTTGACCATCGTCATGTCGGTGACGAGATCGGCCGCGTCGATCAGCGCGTCTGGCGCATTGCGGCCGGTGACGATCACATGCTTCATGGCGTCGCGGGCGGTCAGCACCGCCAGCACCTCGTCAAGCGGCAGATAATCGTAGCGCAGGACGATGTTCAACTCGTCGGCCAGAACCATATGATAGGCGGGATCGGCGACCATGCGCCGCACTTCGTCCCAGGCCGTGCGCGCCGCGGCGACATCCCGCGCCCGGTCCTGCGTGTCCCAGGTGAAGCCTTCGCCCATCTGCTTGAATTCCACCTGTTCGGGAAAAGCGTCGAACACGGTCTTTTCGCCGGTGGTCATCGCGCCCTTGACGAACTGGACCACGCCGACCTTCATGCCGTGGCCGATCGCGCGCACGACCATGCCGAGCGCGGCGCTGGTCTTGCCCTTGCCCTTGCCGGTGTGGACGATGAGCAGCCCCTTTTCCTGGGTCTTGGTCGCCATGATCTTCGCCTGGGCGGCCTGTTTCTTGCGCATCTTGTCGGCGTGGCGGGCTTGCGTGTCGTCTTCAGCTTGCACCGGCTTGTTCCTTTCGCATCAGATAGACGTCCATGATCCAGCCATGGCGGGCACGCAGCGCCGCGCGTGCCGTCGCGATCCGCGGTGCCGCGTCGGCGAGCGGACCATGGATCAGCGCTTCGTGGGGCATGCCGAGATACGCGCCCCACCAGATGGCGATGCCGTCCGGCGGCAGCGTGGCGAAGGCGCAGTTGCCGTCGAGCATGACGACCACCGTCCTGGCATCGCGCGGCCAGCCCCGTGCGCGCAGCATCCGGCCTGTCGTGATCGTGACCGGCTCCCCAAGCCGGTTGAGCGGAATGGCATGGGCGGCGGTCAGCGCCTGGATACTGGTGATGCCGGGTATGACGCGAACGGCGACGTCCATTCCCGCCTGGATCAGCCGGTCGGCGATCCGCAGCGTGCTGTCATAGAGGGACGGGTCGCCCCAGATCAGCAGCGCTAGCCGGCCGCCGTTGGGCAGATGCGCGGTGATCTGTGCCTGCCAGGTGGCGGCGATGGCGGCGTGCCAGTCATGGACCGAGCCCAGATAATCATCGGTGGCGTCGCGAACCGGCAAGTCGAATTCGACCACCCGCACCGGCGCGGTCAGCCGTTGTGCGCAGATCGCGCGGCGCAGGTCGATCAGGTCGGATTTGGCGTCGCCCTTGCGCGGCAGCAGGATGAGGTCGGCCTGGTTCATCGCCTGCACCGCCTGCGCGGTCAGATGATCGGGATTGCCGGTGCCGATGCCGATGAGCGCCAGGTCGATCATGCGGCGGGCGCGATCATGTGGAAGAAGCTGCCGGTGACAGGACCGCGACGCGATCCGGTTTCCGGCATCTCCACACCCTCCGCATCGGTCACGCGGGCCAGCGGCGCATCGCTTTGGGCCACTATGGTGGAGTAATGAAATTCATGGCCGCGCAATCTGGTCCCGGCGGCCAGCCCGGCGATCGGGGCCAGCAGTTCGGCATGGCGATAGCCCAGATGCATCCGGCGCTGGGCGTAGCTGGTGACGAGGCCGAGCAGGCCGGCCATGGGGTGCCGCGCGCCCGATGTGTCGATCAGCGCCTCCCCCAGCACCATATAGCCGCCGCACTCGCCGTGGACGGGCCGGGTTTGCGCGTGGCGGCGCAGGCCCGCCAGGAAGGTGTGCGCCGCGGCGATGGGGCCGGCATGAAGTTCGGGATAGCCGCCGGGCAGCCAGACGAGATCGGCGTCGGCATCCGGGCCTTCGTCCGCGAGCGGCGAGAAAGGCAGTATCTGCGCCCCGCCCTGCGCCCAGCCTTGCAGCAGATGGGGATAGAGGAAGGAAAAGGCGGCGTCGCGCGCGATCGCGATCCGCTGGGCGGGTGGCGGTGGCAATCGCCCCGCCTGGCCGTTCCCCCCGGCGGCGGCGCTGCGGATCGCGGGCAGATCGGCATGGGCGCGCAGGAAGGCGGCATAGTCGGCGATCGCGCGATCGAGATCGGGATGTTCGGCCGCCTGGACGAGGCCCAGATGGCGTTCGGGCAGCACCATGTCGCCGCGCCGGGGCAGCGCGCCGAGCACGGGGATGCCGATGCTGTCGAACCCGCGCCGCACCAGCCGTTCGTGGCGGGGGCTGGCGACGCGGTTCAGGATGACGCCGGCGAAGGGCACGTCCGGGTCGAGCCGCGCGAAGCCCAGCGCGGTGGCGGCCGCCGACTGGGCCTGACCGGATACGTCGATCACCAGGATCACCGGCCAGCCCATGCGGCGCGCAATGTCGGCGCTGGCGCCGTTGCCGGTCGCCCCTGGACTTGCGACGCCGTCATACAGGCCCATCGATCCTTCGGCGATCGCCATGTCCGCGTCCGTCGCCTGATGCGCGATGGCGTCGAGCAACCCGGCGTCCATCGCCCAGCTGTCGAGATTGAACGAGGCGCGGCCGGAGGCGGCCCGGTGGAAGGCCGGGTCGATATAATCCGGCCCGCTCTTGAACGGCTGCACCGCCATGCCGTCCTGCGTCAGCGCGCGGAGCAGCCCCAGCATCACCGTGGTCTTGCCTGTCCCCGATGCAGGCGCGGCGATCATCAAGCCGGGCGTGGTCATGCGCCAGGCTCCGCGCAGCAGGACGTCGCGTCCTGTGGACGGAAACGTCGGTCATAGCCCGGCGCGTAGAGGCTGCTCTCCGCGAAATGCTGCGCTTCGAGCACATGGCCGACGAGGATCAGGGCGGTGCGTTCCAAGCCGCCCGCTACCGCGGCCTCGATCGTCGCGAGCGTGGCGCGTATGATGCGTTGGTCGGGCCAGCTGGCGCGCCACACCACCGCGACGGGGCAATCCGCGCCATAAGCGGGCGTCAGGTCCGCCACCACCTGCGCGAGATTGTGGATCGAGAGATGAATGGCGAGCGTCGCCTGGGTGACGGCGAAATGGGCCAGGCTTTCGGCCGTGGGCATGGCGCTGGCGCGGCCCGGCGTGCGGGTCAGGATCAACGACTGAGACAGTTGCGGAAGCGTGAGTTCCGCCTCCAGCGCCGCGGCGGCGGCAGCGAAGGCGGGGACGCCCGGCGTGATGGTGAAGGGTATGGCCATCGCCCGCAGCCGGCGCAGTTGCTCGCCCACCGCCGACCAGATGGACAGATCGCCCGAATGGAGCCGCGCAACATCCTGGCCCAGCGCATGGGCGGCGGCGATTTCAGCCATGATGGCGTCCAAATCTAGGGGCGCGGTGTTGACGATCCGCGCGCCGGGCGGGCAGTGGCCCAGCAGTTCAGGCGGGACCAGCGAGCCGGCATAGAGGCAGACCGGGCTGGCGGCGATCAGATCGCGCCCGCGCAGGGTCAGCAGGTCGGGCGCGCCGGGGCCGGCGCCGATGAAATGTACGGTCATGGGAAGAGTCCTTGGGCGATGGCGCAGGTGGCCATGCGATCGGGGGAAATCTGGCGGGTGCGCAGCAGGCGGCCTTGCACTCCGGCTGCCGCGAGCGCACACGCCTCCGCCACGCTGCCGACGCCGCGCGCTTGCAGGCTGGCGGGGGAACGGGTGGGTGTCGTTATCGCGGCAAGCGCGTCCGGGGACATGGCCAGCAGCGGCAATCCCAGCGCGGCGGCCAGCGGCACGAGTGCCGCAGCCTTGTCTTCGGGCGTGGCGAGGTGGGTGACGGGCGGCAGGCCGCGCCGGGCAAGGTCGAAGGCGCTGCGTTGCGTATGCAGCGACGCACTGGCGCGAAAGCCGAAGCCTGCGACGATCATAGCCGCGTGCTCCACTGCACCACCGGGAAGCGCGGCCGCCAGCCGCGCCGGTCGCCAAGCGGCCCGCAATCCGCTAGTTCGATGCGCAGCAGGCTGCCGCCCCGTTCGCCATGCCAGCGCGTCAGCAGCGCTTCGGATTCCAGCGTCACGGCATTGGCGACCAATCGCGTTCCAGCCGGAAGGTGTCCCGACAGGCGGCGGAGCAGAACGTCGGAAAGGCCACCGCCGATGAACACCGCATCGGGCAAGGTTCCGGTCGGCAAGGCGTCAGGTGCCGATCCGATCAGCACGTCGAGCCGGTCGACGCCCAGAGCGACGGCATTGGCCCGCACTCGCGCGGCGCGCGCCGGATCGGCCTCGATCGCGCAGGCGCGGTTGGCCGGATGGGCGAGCAGCCATTCGATGCCGATCGATCCCGATCCTGCGCCAATGTCCCATAGCAGTTCGCCCGGCCGCGGCGCGAGGGCGGACAGGGTCAGGGCGCGGATCGGCGCCTTGGTGATCTGGCCGTCATGGTCGAACAGGGCGTCGGGCCGCCCGGCGACGGACGGGAGGGCAAGGCCCTCGCCCGCGACGGCGATGCCGACCGCGACGGGATGGGCGACATCGCTGAGGGCGAAGGCGTCGGCCGTCACGCTGCGCAACCGTTCGCGCGGGCCGCCCAGCGCCTCCATGATGTGCAGGATCGAGGGGCCGAAGCCAGTGCGGGTAAGGTAGCCGGCAAGAGCCTCGGCCGCCTGCCCGTCGCGCAGCAGCGCCAGCACGCAGCGGCCGGGAACGAGATAAGGCCGCAACCGCTCCAGCGGCGCGGCGTGGAGGCCGAGGCAGGCGGTGTCCTGGAGCGACCAGCCGAGGCGCGCCGCAGCCAGGGTGAAAGTCGATGGCGCGGGATGCGCGACCCATTCGTCCGGCGACAGATGGCGCGTGACGGCCGCGCCCGCGCCGAACCAGAAGGGATCGCCCGACGCCAGCATCACCACCCGCCGTCCGCGCTGCGCCAGCAGCCGGTCGATCCCGTCGGCGAAGGGCACTGGCCATTCGATCGTGGGGCGATTAAACGGGGCGAGCAGCGACAGGTGGCGGGCCGACCCCATGACCAGATCCGCCCGCGCAAGCGCCGCGCGGCTGTCGGCGGACAGGCCACAGCGCCCGTCCTCGCCGACGCCGATGATCTTCAACCAGGCCTGGGACACAGGATCAGCCATGCCGAACATCCTGCTGCTGGGCGGCACATCGCAGGCCAGCGCGCTGGCCCGTCTGCTGGCGCAACGGGGCATGGCGGCGACGCTGAGCTATGCGGGCCGGACGGACACGCCGCTGGCGCAGCCAATCGCGGTGCGCATCGGGGGCTTTGGCGGGGTCGAGGGGCTGGTCGCTTATCTGCGTGCCGAGCGTATCACCCATCTGGTCGATGCGACCCATCCCTTCGCCGCGACCATGAGCATGCATGCAGTCGAAGCCGCCCGCCGCGCCGGGGTGGCGCATGTTGCCCTGACGCGCCCGGCATGGCGCGCGCAGCCGGGGGACAGATGGACGCATGTCGCGGATATAGCGGGCGCGGTGGCGGCGCTGGCCGGGCCGCCGCGCCGCGTCATGCTGGCGCTGGGGCGGATGCATGTCGAGGCGTTCGCCGCCCAGCCCCAGCATCATTATCTGCTGCGCTTCGTCGATGCCCCGGCCATGCCCCCCGCCCTGCCGCATCACAGCCTGGTCGTCGATCGCGGGCCTTTTTCGGTGGAGGGCGACCTTCGCCTGATGCAAATGCATGACATCGACATGGTGGTGAGCAAGAATGCGGGCGGCACGGGGGCGGAGGCGAAGATCATCGCCGCGCGCCAACTGGGCTTGCCGGTTCTGATGATCGACCGGCCGATCATGCCGGTGCGGACGGAGATGCATGCGCCCGAAGCGGTGTTGCGCTGGCTGGATCATGCCGGGCGGTCCAGCGCCGATCGCGGCGTGTAAAGGATTGGTCCACGCGGCCGCGCGATCAGCCGGGTGCGGCTCGACCCCAGGATCACGACGGTCCGCATGTCGGCCATGTCTGCGCGCGCTGCGCCCAGCGGGACGATCTGCAACTGCTCCTGCGGCGTCGATACGGCGCGGGCGAAGAGGATCGGGCGATCGTCGCCGCATAGCGTGCGCAGCAGGGCGAGCGTGCGGGCGAAGCCGTCCGGCCGCGCCTTCGATCGGGGATTGTAGAAGGCCATGGCGAAGTCCGCCTCCGCCGCCAGGCGCAGCCGCTTTTCGATCAGCGACCAGGGCTTGAGATTGTCGGACAGGTTGATGGCGCAGAAATCATGGCCAAGCGGTGCGCCCGCGCGGGCGCTGGCGGCCAGCATCGCTGTGATGCCAGGCAGCACCCGGATGTCGAGATCGCGCCAATGGGCAGGCCCCGCCTCCAGCGCCTCGAACAGTGCCGACGCCATGGCGAAGACCCCCGGATCGCCGGACGAAGCGACGACCACCCGTCGCCCCTGTGCCGCTAGGGAGAGGGCATGGGCGGCGCGATCTAGTTCCACGCGGTTGTCCGATGGGTGAAGCGTCAGCCCGGCGCGCGGGGCGATGCGGGCGACATAAGGGATATAGCCGACGATATCGGTCGCCTGCGCGATCAAGTCGGTCACTTCTGGCGTGACGAGGCGGTCGTCCCCCGGCCCCAGCCCGGCGATGGCGAGCCAGCCGCTCATGGCCGGCGTCCTTGGCCATGGATCAGCAGGATGGAGAAATAGGGGGTGACGCTGTTGGCATCGGCCAGGCGGGTGACGCGTTCGCCGGGCATGGCGGCATGTTCGACCAGCCAGGCGGCGTCTTCGCGCCCGGCGGCGGCGACTGCGCGGCGCAGCTTGGGCAGGTGGCGACCGATCTTCATCACCACCAGCGCATCGGTGTCGCGGATGCGCCGGGTCAGTTCCTCTTCCGGGAGGGTAGCCATGGCGATGGTCAGGACATCGTCGCCCCATGTGATCGGCGCGCCGGTGGCGTTCCACGCGCCCGCCATGCCGGTGATCCCCGGCACCACCGCGACCGGGACGACTCCCGACAGCCGTGTATGGAGATGCATGAAGGAGCCGTAGAAAAAGGGATCGCCTTCGCACAATACGACGACATCCTCGCCCGTATGCGCCAACGCGGTCAGGCGGGCGGTGCAGTCTGTATAGAAGGCGGACAGGCAGGCGTTGTAGCGCGGGTCGGACAGCGGGATTTCTGTCGTCACCGGATATTCCATCGCGATTTCGATCGCGTCCGAGCGCAACATTCCGTCTGCGATCCGCCGCGCCTGGCCGGGTCGCCCGGCCTTGCGGAAATAGGCGACATGCCGCGCGCCGCGCACCAGCCGGTCGGCGCGGACGCTCAGCAGGTCGGGCGCGCCGGGGCCAAGGCCGACGCCGTGGATCGTGCCGGGCGTCATTCCGCGGCGCTCGCCAGCGCATTGATCGCCGCGACGGTGATCGCGCTACCGCCCAGACGTCCTTCGATGATGCAGCAGGGTGCGGGCGGCGCGGCCCAGAGTGCGGCCTTGGATTCGACCGCGCCGACGAAGCCCACCGGGCAACCGACGATCGCCGCCGGGCGCGGGCAATCAGGGTCTTCCAGCATGTCGAGCAGATGGAACAGGGCAGTCGGCGCATTGCCGATCGCCACCACCGCCCCGGCAAGATGCGGACGCCAGAGTTCCAGCGCGGTGGCGGAGCGGGTGTTGCGGGCCGCCTGCGCCATGGCGGGCACTTGGGGGGCGTGCAGCGTGCAGAGGATCGGGTTGGCCGCGGGCAGGCGGGCGCGGGTGATCCCTTCCGACACCATGCGGGCGTCGCACAGGATCGGCGCGCCGGCCGCCAGCGCGGTCCGGGCGGCGTGGGCGAAATCCGGCGTGAAACGGATATGCGCCGCAAGATCGACCAGGCCGGCGGCGTGGATCATCCGTACCGCCACCGGCTCCTCCTGCGCCGTGAAGCGGGCGAGGTCGGCTTCGGCCCGGATCGTCGCAAAGGATTGGCGATAGATGGCGGCGCCATCCCGTTCATAGGCATGGGGCATTCAGGCGGCTCCGAAATGGGCGAGGACAGCGGCCCGGTCGAGCGTGGCGCGAAGGGGCGGCGCTCCGGCGGGCGCGTCAAGGGCAAGGTCGTAGCGGCCATCGCGGCCGGTCAGGGTCACCGCGGCGGGGGCGGCGCTGGCGCAGCTCTTGGCGCAGCCCGACACATGCAGGCGGCCCGCCATAAGGGGGGCAAGGTGGCGGGCGAGGTCGCGCGTTTCGACGCTTGCCTGCGCGCAGGCCGGCTGGCCCGGACAGGCATCGATGCGTAGCAGGGGATCGGCCGGGTCCGTGAGCAGGCCGTCATCCTGCATATCCACCGGCGTTTCCAGCATCAGGATGCGCCAGGGCGTGGTGCGGAAGCCGCTGTCCGGCGGCAACGTCGCCGCCAGCCGCGCCAGCAGCGCCGCGTCGATGCGGCCGAAGGGCAGGCCATAGCTGGTCCCCTTGCGCCAAGGGAGGATCGCGGCGGGGGCAGCCCGCAACGTCCCTGTGGCCCAGCCGGGCAGCGGCGCATCGTGCCGGGCCATGCGCCCGGCCGCCGCGCCGCCGCTGGCGACGAACCAATGGGCGAGCGCGATCAGGGCCTCCGCTTCGCCGCCTGGGGTTATGGCGCAGCCGGTAGATCGGCCATCGGCGCGGAGCATCAGATCGCCTGCGTCGCTGCGTTCGATGCGGAAATCACCTGGCTGGTCATGGAGCAGCGGGGCGACGCCCGCGTCGATCACGAAACCGGTCTTGCCCGGCAACGCCGCGGGTAGTTCATCCAGCCGCGCCAGCAGATCGCACGCGATGCGGTGGCTGTCGTCGCCCTGCCGCCAGATCGGGGGCACAAGAATATTGCGCCGCTTTTCCCGGTCGGCATCGGCATCCACCAGGTCCAGCGCCAGCAGCCGCTCCAGCAGCACCGGCCAACCGCTTTCCGACACGCCGCGCAGTTGGAGATTGGCGCGGCGCGTCATGTCGATCAGGCCGCTGCCATGCGTCGCCGCGGCGTCGGCCAAGGCCAGCGCCTGATCCCGCGTCAGGCGGCCGAGCCGCGGCTTCACCCGCACGAGCAGCCCGTCGCCGGCCATCATCGGGCGCCATGCGTCGGGGCACCAGCCTTTGCGGATAAAGTGGCTCATGCGTCCCCCGTCAGGCTGGCGAGGATCGAGTTGCGCCGCGTGGTCCACAGCCCGGCGGCATGAAGCGCGGCGAACCGCGCCTCCATCGCCGCCAGCGCATCGGGATTGGCTTGTGCGAGGAAGGCGCGCACGTCGGGCTGGCCCAGCGTCGCGTCATGATAGAGATCGAACAGGTGCGAGGGCACCGCACCCGACAGATGCGCGAAGGCGCCTAGATGATCGAGCGTCGCGGCCAGTTCCGCGCCGCCGCGAAAGCCGTGGCGCATCATCCCCGCCACCCAGTCGGGATGCGCGGCCCTGGCGCGAACGACGCGGGCGATCTCTTCGGTCAGGGTGCGCGCCGTCGGGCGGGCGGGATCGCGATTGTCGAGATGATAGAGGCTCGCCGCGCCCCCCACCTGCGCCTTGGCGGCGGCGAAGCCGGCTTCATGCGCGGCATAGTCGGCGGCGAGCAGCAGGTCGGTTTCGGGGAGATCCTGCGCATGGACGAAGGCGTCCGCCCCTGCGACCCGCAAGCGCAGGCCGTCCGGGTCGGGCGAAGCGACGGGCGTGTCCAGCGCGTGGTCCGATGCGGACAGCCAGGCTTCGCCGGCGGCGCGGCGCGCTTCTTCTGTGTAGGTTTCGCCCCTGTCGCCCAGTCCGACGCCATAGCGCCCCGGCTGCGGGCCATAGACGCGCGGGGCCGCGTCCTGACCCGCGAAGGGATTCCAGTCGGTCGGCTCGTCCCGCCCGCACAGCGCGCGCACCGCCTGACCGAATAGCGTCGGCAAGGTGGGGAAGGCGTCGCGGAACAGGCCGGATACGCGCAGGGTGACATCGATGCGCGGCCGGTCGAGCAGCGCCAGCGCCAGGATTTCGACGCCCGTCACCCGTTCCGACGCCATGTCCCAGATCGGCTTTGCGCCCAGCAGATGCAGCGCCATGGCAAAGTCTTCCCCCGCCGTGCGCATCGTCGCCGATCCCCACAGATCGACCACCAGCCCGCGCGGATAATCGCCATGATCCTGCAAGTGCCGCCGCACCAGTTCCGCGGCCAAGCGAACGCCCTGCGCATAGGCGGCGCGGGACGGGACGGCGCGCGGGTCGATCGCATAGAGGTTGCGCCCGGTGGGCAGCACGTCGGCGCGCCCGCGATAGGGCGAACCGGCTGGCCCCGGCGGCACCCGCCGTCCGTCGAGCGCGGCGAGCAGCCCTGCCCGCTCGCCCGCGCCATGATCGCCCCGGCCGAAGATATGGAGGCCGTCGCCAAACTGGCTTTCCTTGACGTCGCACAGGAAGCGGTCGATCCGCGTGATCGCTTCTGCT
The DNA here is from genome assembly GCF_900013425.1 of Sphingobium sp. Z007. GTDB lineage: Bacteria > Pseudomonadota > Alphaproteobacteria > Sphingomonadales > Sphingomonadaceae > Sphingobium. Next base: position 3,046,440 of record NZ_FBXK01000005.1, on the reverse strand, counting down.
GGCGACATCGCGTCGTCCAGGCCCAGCTCGGCCTCCAGCCCCAGCGCCCGCGCTTCGTCGCCGATGGTCGCCTGCAACCGATCGCGACGGGCCGGGTCCAGTCCGTCGGCGTTGGAAAACTCGTCGAGCAGCGCCTCAATCCGGTGGAGGCCCGCACCGCTGGTCGTTTGCACCAGCGGCGGTGGGACATGGCCGATGGTGACGGCAGCGGTGCGGCGCTTGGCCTGCGCCGCTTCGCCCGGATCGTTGACGATGAAGGGATAGATGAGGGGCGTCGCGCCAATCAGCGCTTCGGGCCAGCAATCGTCGGACAGAGCGACCGACTTGCCCGGCAGCCATTCGAGCGTGCCGTGCGCGCCGATATGGACCAGCGCATCGGTCCCCCTGTCGCGCAGCCACAGATAGAAAGCGACATAGGCGTGGCGCGGGCAGAGCGACAGGTCGTGATAATTGCCTTCGCGAGTGGTGGGCGTGCCGCGTTCGGGCTGGAGCGCGACGAGAATATGGCCCATCGCCAGCGCCGCGAAGCGAAACGCGCCATCCTGCACCGCCGGATCATCCTGTGGCGCCCCCCATGCCTGGTCGAGATCAGCGCGCAGCGCATCCGGCAATCCGGCCAGCGAACGGCGATAATCTTCCAACGGCCAGTCGATCCATGTCCGGTCCAGTGCGGCGACAGGCGACCGCTCATCGCCCAGCGCATAGCCTGCTTCGGCAAGGTCGGTCAGGATCGCTTCGGCCGAGGCCAGCGCGTCCAGACCCACAGCATGGGCCATTTGATAGGCTTTGCCCGGATAGGTAGAGAGCAGCAGCGCGACGCGCCGGGCGGCGGCGGGCCTGCGCGCCAGCGCCACCCATGCCGCCACCCGCGCGGCGATGGCGTCGATCCGGTCAGGATCGCCGCGGTGGACGACATCGGCAAATTCCAGGGCGGCGTCGCGCGCGCCCGATTCCTTGAAGCTGGCGACGCCCGCGAAGATGCGCCCGTCCACTTCGGGCATCACCACATGCATGGCGAGATCGGCCGGGGACAGACCCCGCGCCGCCGCCCGCCAGTCGTCGCGCCACGCCGTCGCCAGCGCGACTTGGAAGACCGGGACGCCTGCGCCGTCTAGGGGGGTGTCCCCGCCCTCCCCTCGCGCCGAGAAGGCGGTCGCGTTGATGATGGCGGCCGGATGCAGGTCGGCCACCCATTGCGCCACCTGATCGCGGGCGTCGGGGGCTTTCAGGGACGGGACGAAGATCGAGAGCACATCGAAGCCCTGCCGTGCGAGCGCGGCGTGCAGCTGGACAAAGGGATCGAGATCATGGGCGGTCAGATAGGAGCGGTAGAAAAGGATGAGCACCAACGGCCGGTCCGGGTTCCGCGCGACGCTGTGGGGATCGACGATGCCGAGGTCGGGATGCCAGCCGCCCATCATCGGCAGCGGCGCATCGTCCGAGCCAAAGGGATTGTGCAGGCCCGCCGCCTCGGCCAGCATCCCCAGAGCGCCCCGCGCCGCCGCGACGCCGCCCATGTCGCAGCGACGCGCGAACTGGCGCAGCAGCGGTTCGGGCAGCGTGGACGCCGTGTCCAGCCGCATGTCCAGCCGCCCGTCGGCAGGCAGGACCGCCAGCGCGATGCCCTGCGCCCGCGCCAGGGCGGCCACCTGTTGCAGGCCATAGCTCCAATAGGCGGTGCCGCCGATCAGGCGGATCAATATCCCCTTGGCGTGGACAAGCGTAAGTTCGACATAGGTGTCGACCGACAGCGGGTGGGTAAGCGCGGCGAGGTTGGCGAGCCGGAGCGACGGCAGGGGCGCATCGGCCCGATCCCGCGCCTGCCGCCAGGCGGCCGCGAACGCGCCAAGGTCGCTATCCGAAAAGGACAGCACAATCAGATCCGAGGGCGATTGCCCCAGATCCTGCGGCACGGCGCTTTCCTCCAGCCCATGCGTCTCGCGAAAAATGACGTGCATCGCGCCGGATCAGCCCAGCAGCACCGCCCGGATGGTCGGCGGATCGATATCAGCCCGTTCGGCGATGACGACCAGCGCGGTGGCGCGTGGTTCGCCCGGCCGCCATGGCCGGTCATAATGATGGCGCACACGCGCGCCCACCGCCTGGATCAGCAGCCGCATCGGTCTACCCGTCACGGCGGCATAGCCTTTCACCCGCAAGATGCGGTGGTCGCGCGCCAGCGTCTCGATCCGCGCGACCAGATAGGCCGGATCGGCGATGTCGCCCAGCGTGACCACCATGCTGTCGAAATCATCATGTTCATGATCGTCCTCGCCATCATGATGCGACGGGCGGGCGGCGATGTCGTCTTCCGCGGCGGCGTCCAGTCCCAGGATCAGGCGCGGATCGACCACGCCGTCCACCAGTTCGATCACCGGCACCGGGCGAGGCGTTTCCGCCGCGATGAGCGCGCGGGCGGCGGCGACGCCATCCGGCCCGGCCAGGTCGCTCTTGGTCAGCAGCACCATGTCGGCGCAGGCGAGCTGGTCCTCGAACAGTTCCGATAGCGGCGTTTCATGATCCATGCCCGGATCGGCGGCCCGCTGCGCGGCGAGCGCGGCGAGATCGGGCGCGAACCGGCCTGACGCCACGGCTTCGGCATCGGCGAGGGCCAGCACGCCATCGACGGTGATGCGGCTGCGGATCGCGGGCCAATCGAACGCCTTGAGCAACGGCTTGGGCAGCGCCAGCCCCGACGTTTCGATCAGGATATGGTCGGGACGCGGATCAAGCGCGAGCAGCCTTTCCACGGTGGGGATGAAATCGTCGGCGACGGTGCAGCAGATGCAGCCATTGGCCAGTTCCACGATATTGTCGGCCGGGCAATCGGGGATGGCACAGGATGCAAGGATATCGCCATCCACCCCTAGCGTCCCGAATTCATTGACCACCACCGCCAGTCGACGCCCCCCCGCGTTACGGATCAGATGGCTGATGAGCGTGGTTTTCCCGGCGCCCAGGAATCCGGTGACGATGGTGACAGGCACCTTGTTAAGATCGGACATGAACATCCCCGCACGCCGAACGACGAAAGGCGGGGCGTGCCGGCGCATGGCCGGTCGATGCGCGACGACGGGCGGGCGCGACGAAGCGTCCGTTACCACGCACCGATGCGGCCCCAGCCGCACAGTTCGTCGCTCAGACGGAGAGTTACCGTGCCATGACCATCCCCTGGACCAAGGCAAGAGCGACCAGTGCGCCGGCAGGTCTCCTGGCTCACGGGTCACAGCTTGATGCACGCCTTCCCGGTCCGCCTGGCAGGCGGGGTTCCAGTGGCTGCGGCCTTGTCGCCAAGGACGCCTGTGCATCGCGCTATCCGCTTACAGTTGCAGGGACAGCCGTGGATTTGGGCGAAACGCCCGCACCACATTCCCGATTAAGCCCCTCGCGGGGCACCGGCGCGATCATCGAAGACCCGGCAAGCCAGGCCTTCGATCGTCGCCATAAACCAAAGTTGCGGCCAAGCCAATGGAACTTGTCGATCAGGGCGAAGCGGTCGGTATAAATGCGTGGATGAACGCTGCGACATCCAGACAGGACGAGGCCGCTATTGTCGGCGACTGGACAGGCGACGCCCAGAAATTCTACGCAGAGGGATGAAGCAGGCTTATTCGTTCGAGAAAGTGGAACAATGAATTCGCCCGGTACGCCGACATTCGACCAGATCCGCATTTTCCTTGCCATCGTCGAGTTCCGGTCCGTCCGCTAACCCTTCGTCGCAAACACAGAGTATCGCTCTCGCCAAGCTGCCACCTCGGCTCTCAAATGCGCAGGCGCAGCGCCGCCTGACAGGACGAAGGTGGCCACATCATTGTCGGGGTGCATCAACATCTTCTTGGCGCCGTCGCTGAACCAGACAGGCACAAACCGATCACAAAGGCTGTCGAGAATGGCCTGGGCGATGCCATTTTCTATCGCCTCGCTTCCGGGGAGCAGGCGGACCATGATCGATACGCCCTCGAAGCAATTACGCGGTTCGCGGACAAAATCGAGCGAGACCAAAATGCCGGACCGGTCTGGACGAGCCTGTTCGGGCATGGCGGCGATTCTGCGCCAGGCGCAGAACCAGGTCCGGCAAATAGGGGGACGCACGGCATGGATGCTGCATCCGTGAGCGGTCAGGTGCGTACAGCCAACCCCAGCCGGTTTCTGGAAATCGGGCGTATCCACAGTGAGAATGGTGCAACACATCGTACAATCGCCACACGCCCGGTCGGGGAGGACGGGGCCGAGCAGCGTCGTTTCCAGATCATTCTCTGTGTGCATCCCGGCTGGGTGCCGCGACCCCAACTGGAATGCAAGCAGGATTGGCGCGGGCGACCGCGCAGGATGGTTGCCGATGATGCGCGGCTGACGTGGAGAGCGGGGCGCGGCCTGCCGGAAGGATATCCATGCTTCGATCAAGCGCCTCTGAGCGGCTCCACGATCGCTGCTATGTCGCGATGCCCCTCGCCTGCCGCATCCGCCTCCACGAAGCGTTGCCTCGCCGCTTGGGCTATGGCGGAGGTGATGCCGACATCGGCCAGCGCCTGCGCGGCATAGCCCAGATCCTTGGCCATCAACGGCACCAGAAAATGCGGCGCATAGTCGCGATCGAGCATCCTGCGGCCAACGCCCTTGACCATCGGGCTGGCGGGCGCGCCGTCGAACAGGATGGCCATCGCCTGCTCCACGTCCAGGCCATGTTTTTCGAACAGGGCGATCGCTTCGGCGAGGCTGGCGGCCTGGACACCGCACAGGAAGTTGTTGGCGAGCTTGACCGTCGCCGCGCTGCCGACCGGGCCGAGATGGACGAGCGCGCTCCCCATGGCGTCGAAGGCTGGGCGAGCGGCGTCGATCGTAGCGGCGTCGCCGCCGACGAGGAAGCGAAGCATACCCTGCGCCGCCTGGTCGCGGCTGCCTGTGACCGGGGCTTCGATGAAGCGCACGCCACGCGCAACGGCTTCCCGCGCGAGTTCGAACACCCAGTCGCCGGTCAGGGTGCTGGATTCGATCGCGATGGCGCCTTGATCCATGACGGCAAGCGCGCCGTCCTCGCCGGTCCAGACGGACCGCGATACATCATCATTGGCCAGCATGGCGACGACGATCGCTGCGCCGGTCGCCGCGTCGGCCGGCGTTCCGGCAACGCGCGCACCGGCGTCCCCCAGTGCCGCGGCTTTTTCGCGGCTGCGGTTCCACACCGTCACGTCGAACCCGGCGGCGAGCAATTGCCGGGCCATGCCGGACCCCATGATGCCGAGTCCCAGAACCGCGATTTTCATGTTCGTCATCCGATCACCTTGAAGCGCGAGAGAGCGGCCTCGTCTATTTCTAGGCCCAGGCCGGGGAGGTTGTCGTCCAGATCGATATAGCCGTCCACCGCCTGCGGCTCGCCCTTGAAAATATACCAGAAAAGTTCGTTGCCGACCTCGACATCCACCATCGGGAAATATTCGGCGATGGGGCTGTTCAGGCTGGCCATCACGACATGATAATTATGCATCTGCCCGGCATGGGGGACGACGGGGATGGAATAGGCCTCGGCCAGCGCCTGGATCTTGCGCGCGGCGGTGATGCCGCCGACGCGGTTGGTGTCGAACTGGAAATAATCCAGCGCCTTGGCTTCGATCATCTGGCGGAAGCCGTAGCTGGTGAACTCATGCTCCCCCGCGGCGATCGGCGTGGCGCCGAAGCGGCGCAGTTCGTGATAGCCGTTAATGTCGTCGGGGATGATCGCTTCCTCCAGCCAGCGCAGGTTGAAGGGTTCGATGAGGCGCATCATGCGCTTGGCGTAATCCAGGCTCCAGCCCATATAGGCGTCGGCCATGATGTCGATCTCTTCACCCACGGTTTCGCGCACGGTGCGGATCAGTTCGACGTTGCGCGCCATGCCCGCGGCGCCATCGATCGGCCCCCAGCCAAAGCGCAGCTTCATCGCCTTATAGCCCTGCGCCTTATAGGCGGCGGCTTCCCGCGCCAATTCCTCCAAGGGAATCGAATAGAGGCGGCTGGCATAGACCGGGATCTTTGCTTTCGTGCGTCCACCCAACAGACGGAAGACGGGCTGTTTCGCGGATTTGCCCATCAAGTCCCAGATCGCGATGTCGAGCGCGGAGATGGCGACCAGGGCGACGCCCTTGCGGCCGAAGGCCATGGTCTTGCGATACATATGCTGCCACAGAAACTCGCTGTCCCATGGGTTCTGGCCGATCAGCAGGGGTGCGAGATATTGATCGATCATCTGCTTGGTGACGAGCGGGGCGAGCGCGGCGTTGCCGATGCCGACCAGCCCTGCGTCGGTGAAGATTTCCACGATCAGCCAGCCATGGAAGGTGAAGGTGCCCATGGTTTCGGGCGACAGCATTGGCGAAACAAGGTCCATCGGGTTGGTGCAGAAATGCGGCGGCAGCGGCACGGTGTCGCCTTCCCACTGGACGACGCGGGTGCGGATTTCGGTGATTTTCAAGGAACGGCCTTTCGCAGGAAGGTAAGACGGGAAATGCGGGGGATGGACAGGCAGATCAGCGCGAAGGCGATCAAGTGCAGGGTCGCGGCCACGGTGAGGACCGGGGTGTAGCCCAGCCCGGCGTCGAGCGCCCAGCCCGCAGCCTGCCCCATGACAATGCCGCCAAAGGCGCCGCCCAGCCCTACCAGCCCGGCAAGGCGGCCCAGCGCGCTGCGCGGGGCGAGGTCGGTCGGCAGGGTCATGACGAGGGTGGACCAGCTTTGCTGGCCGAAGAAAGCGAGGCTGAAGATCGCGATGATCGCGGCGATCGACCCGGTCGTGGGCGCGAGCATGACCCAGGGCATGCAGGCGGCGCTTAAGGCCAGGGCGATCTTGCGCGCGGCGTCGACGGAGCGACCGGACGAGAGGAGACGACTGGAGAGCCATCCGCCGCACAGGCTGCCTACGCCCGATGCGGCATAGGGTATCCAGCCGATCGTTGCGGCCTGCTTCAGGTCGAAACCATGCGCTTCGAACAGATATTTGGGCAGCCAGAAGAGGTAGAAATACCAGGCGCCGTCACTGAGGAATTTTGCGGCGACCAGGCCGCGCACTTCGCGGCGCGCCAGCAGCATGGCGATGGTCGGGGCCGGATATTCCGCTTCGTGGGTGTCGGTGTCGAGAGCCGGCGGCGTGCGATAGGTCGCGAACCACCAGAGCGCCCAGCCGAGACCGAAGCCGCCCGTGATAAAGAAGACCCAGCGCCAGCTCGACAGGCCGAACCAGTCGCCATAGGCCAATATGCCCGCGATCAATGGCGGGGCGATGACTGCGCCGACCGCTGTCCCGGCATTGACCAGGCCCATGGCGGCGGCGCGGCGTTCCGGCGGAAACCATTCGGCGATGGCGCGGGTGGCGGCGGGGAAGCCCCCGCCCTCCCCTACGCCCAGCAGCAACCGGCTGACCACCAGCGCCGCGATGCCGCCCGCCAACCCATGGCTGGCGCAGGCGAGCGACCAGAAGATCATGATCGCCAGAAATCCGCGCCGGGTGCCCCACCGATCCAGCAGCCAGCCGCCGCCCAGATACATGAGGCCATAGGTGGCGAGAAAGGCGGAATCGAGGAACGCCTTGGTCTGGTTGCCGATCGGGATGTCGGCCTCAATATATTTGATCGCCCAGGGCAGGGTCTGGCGATCGAGATAGCTGATGGCGATGGCGACGGTAATCATCGCCGCGATCGCCCAGCGTCCCGCGTAGAGCCGGCGCCCCGCCCGTGTCATGGCCTCCACCTGCTTGCCCTTACTGGCCGTCGAGGACGATCAGGGCGACGCCCTGGCGTGGCAGGCGCAGGTCGATGCTGGCGGCATTGCGTTGGCCTGGCGTGACAGGCAGCGTTTCCGCGTGCATGACCGATGCGGCTTCCAGCAACTTATACTGGTCCTGGTCAGGGGATTGGGGCGACCCCATTGTCTTCCAGGCGGAAAAGGCGTTGGCATGATCGCCATCGACCCGCCACAGCTTCGCCTGCGCGGGCTTGCCCTTGATGCCATTCAGGCTGAGCTTGATCTGCGCGTCCGGTCCAGCGACATCGTCGTCATGATAGTGCCAGACGAGCAGCGCAATTTTGCCATCTGCGGTGCGGGTGGCGATGGAACCGATGTCCGCGTCCCCCTGCACACCGTCCTTCATCAGCACGTCCAGCGGCACTTGCGCATTGTTGGTGGTGGCCAGCTTGGTTTCGCCTAGCTGCGCGAAGAGGCGGAAGACGTTCAGGACCGGCAGGTCGACGCCATTGGTCGATAGCTGGCGATAGCCCGCGAACCAGGGCTGGTCTTCGAACTCGAAAGACCAGGACACGACGCCTTCCAGATTGACCTTCCGCCTTTCGGCCAGTTCCCAGATGCGCGCGAAGCTGGCGGCGGTGTAGCTGGAATACATGGTGCCGTTGCGATAGGCGTTGGCCGGTCCCGGACAGGCGGCGCAGCCTTCGGGGTCGCTTTCCCCGATCACGACCGGCTTATTGGCGAGCGAGGGGATCGACAGGACTTTGGTGAAGCCGCCGTCGGTTTCGCGCAGATGGGTGGCGATGCCCATGCGGACATGGCCGTCAACGAAGGTCGGCCGCCCCTTGGCATGGAAGGACAGGAAGTCGGTGGGCGTGCCGGTCTGGCCGGTCGCATAATTCTTGCCCGACGACACATGTTTGAGGAAACCGTCCATGAAGCTGCCGCCCGGCCCCGCGACATCCGGGCCGCCGACGCGCGCCGTCGGCAGCGCCTTGCGTACGGCGGCAATGGCATAGTCGTGCAGCTTGTAGAACTCTTCCGGGCTGGCGCTCCAATAGAAGGCGCTGTTGGGTTCGTTCCAGACCTCGAAATACCATTTCTCGACCTCAGCCCGGCCATAGCGTTCGATGTTATGTAGCGTCCATTGGTGGACCAGTTCGGCCCATTTCTCATAATCCTTGGGCGGGTAGGTCCAGCCCGTGGCGATCAGATTATAGGCGAAACCCGGCCGCCAGCTATGGCGGTAGGGGGTGCCGGCCGGGGCGTTGGCCATCGCTTCGGGGGTGAAGCCGATCTGGAGATAGGGACGGATGCCCTGTTCCAGATAGGCGTCGATGATGCCGTCGACGATGGCCCAGTTATAGACCGGCTTGCCGTCCTTCGTCTCGGTATAGGCGTTGGTGCTGCCCCATTTGAAGGCGGCCGTGCCGTCTCCGCTGCTGAGCAGATTATGGGCGCGGAAATAGACCTGCCCCTTCTTCAACTCGCCCAGTTCGACGAGCAGCTTGCGGCCGTCCTTCATGGTCGCATAATTGGGTTCGTCCGCGCCGAAGAAGCGCCAGACCGGGGGCAGCTTGCCCACCGGCTTGGCCGCGTCCACGCTGATCGCGACCTGTCTCGCCTCCTGCGCCTGGGCTTGAGCCGCATGGGGCAACGCCATCAGCACGGACAGCGAAGCGAGCACCCTGGAAATCGTCATATGGCATCCTCTCGATAGGAACATCAGATCTTCGCCCGGAACCCGATGGCGAAAGTGCGCGTGTAGAGAACGGTGTCGCGCGGGTAGAGGCCGGGATCGTTGAACGAGGTCTGGTAGAGATTTTTGAGTATGTTGGTCGCATCGGCGACGATGGTGAAGTTGGGATTGATCTCATAAGAGACGGACAGGTCAAGATTGCTGATCTGGCCGTTGGTGATGAAATTGGGATTGACGCCGGTGAAATGGAGACCGGCATTATAGGTGTCGCGCCAGACATAGGAGGCGCGGGCGGAAAAGCCGCCCTTTTCATAGATGAAGGTGCCGGTTGCGGAATATTTGGACACGTTCTGGAACGGGATGTCCATAAAGCCGGTGACGCCCGGCAGCGGCGAGAGCGCCTTGTTCTTGCCATCGATATAGGTGCCGTTGGCGCTGATGCCGATGCCGTCGAGCCAGGTCGGCAGCCCCTTGGGAAAGACAGTGAAGCCGCCCTCGATCCCCTGTAGCTTGCCGGACCCGGAATTTTCCGGCCGGGTAATCTGATAGACGCCGTTGTCCGCGCCCAGATAGTCGATGTCGAAATTGCTGGTCACCGACTGGATGAAGCCGGTGACGTCGCGGCGGAAGATCGTCGCGGTGATCGAGCTGGACCGATCGATATACCATTCGAGCGACAGGTCGTAATTGTCCGACCGGATGGGCTTTAAGTCCGCATTGCCGCTGGAGCCGCGGCCGAAGGGCTGTTGCCCCGGCACCGGCGGGGTCAGGGTCAGCGCGGGATTGAGCTGCGCGAAGCTGGGGCGGGTGATCGTCTTGCTGGCGGCGAAGCGCAGGAAGAGATTGTCCTTGAGCTTGTAGCGCAGCGCCAGGCTGGGGAGGATGTCGGTGCTCTTGTTGCGGATGGTGACCGGCGACGTCGCGCCGCGCAGGACCAGGAAGGCGTTGGAGGTGATGTCCGTGCGGATGACGCGGACGCCGATCTGGCCGTCCAGTCGGCCGATCTCGACATTGGCCTGGCCGTAGCCTGCATAGTTCTTTTCCTCGATGTCGAAATGCTGGGTGTCCTGAAAGGCCGGGTCGCCCGGCGCAAGGCCGAACAACTGGCGCAGCGACCCGATATTGTTCAGCAGATAATCGGTGGTCGGCGTCGCCCATTGGCGCACGAACTGGCGGGTGCCGGCGTAGAAGTCGCCGGGGGTCACCGTCATCAGGCCAGGCAGGCTCGCCGCCTTGATGCTGTAGCATTTGACTGCGCCGGTCGCGGAGCAGTTGATCGTCTGGGTGAAGCTGTCCGACTTCGCGTCGCGCTGGCTGAGGCGGACGCCCGCGTCGAGGCCGGAAAAGATAAGAAAAGGCGAGCGGTAGGACAGGTCGCCGCGCCAGGCCAGCTCCTTGCCGTCGCCAACCGTGCGGGTGGTGGACAGACGCGAGAGATAATAGCGCGAGGGATCGGCGATGTCGTCATTGGGCAGGGTGAAATAGGGCGCGCCCGATCCATCGTTGAACACCGCGTCGGTGCGCGAGGCGATGAAGTCGATATCCAGATTATTGCCGATATCGGTGGCTTTTGACCGGGTATAGGACAACTCGGTCGAGGCTTTCCAGTCGCCGCTGGTCCAGTCGGCGCCCAGCGCGCCTTGCCAACGGTCCGCCTTGTTCTGGTAGGCGCCGCCGAAATTGGCGACGCGGCCATTGGCGATGCTGAGCGACTGGACCAGCTTGGTATCGTCCACGAAGACCAGCGGTGCAAGCAGAGCGCCGTTCGTCGAGGTGAAATTCTGATTGCTGTTGCCGCGCTCGCGATAGCCGTAGAAGAGGCCGTCGGCGTGGATGGTCAGCCGGTCGTCCGGCGCCCATTGCAGCGTGGCGTTGACCGCCGGGCGCGTGCGCGTGCCGATCCGGTCGAAGGCGCCGATGACGTCGGTGCGGAACACCTTTGGATCGGTCGGGCTGGTCCCACGCGGGTCGAGCGGGACGCCGGGCGTGTAGGGCGCACGGCTGTTGTCCAGATTATAGCCGAAATAGCCGCCGCTGTAGATGGTTTGGTCGCGATAGCGGGTCTTGTGGTAGGAGAGGCTGACAAGCGCGCCGATCTCGCCGATGCCGGTCGACCAGCGGTTGCTGATGAGCGCGCTGGCATAGGGATCGATCCGGTCGGGCTGCTCGCTATAGACTTCCCGGCCCGCCAGCGCGAATTCGAAGCCCTTGAAGTCGAAGGGGCGGCGGGTGCGGACGTTGATGAGGCCGGCGATGCCCCCTTCCAGCTGATCGGCCGACCGGGACTTGTACACGTCCACGCCGGAGACAAGGTCGGCGGGCACATCCGCCAGGGACAGCGATCGACCGGTGGTGCTGAAGATGTTGCGGCCGTTGACCAGCGTCACCACGTCGGGAAGGCCACGGATCAACACCGTGGCGGATTCGCCGCGGGCGCGGGGCGACACCTGGATGCCGGGCACGCGCTGGAGCGCCTCCACAACATTATTGTCGGGCAGCTTGCCGATATCCTCCGCTACGACGGAATCGACCAGTTGCTGCGCGTTGCGTTTGATGTTCTGGGCCGACGACAGGCTGGCGCGCATCCCGGTGACGATGATGTCGCCATCGCTCGCGCTTTCGGCCGCCTGACCTGTGCCGGTCTGGGCCGCCGCTGCTTGCGCCGCCGCCAGCGCGAACAGCGAGATGGACAGTTGCACGCCATATTTCATCGAAGCATCCCCTCTGAGTCGTTTTTATTTCTCATACTAGATGACGTGTGTTGAAACGGGTTTCAAGCCATAATTTGACGGAGTAATGGGATGACGCCCAAAATCGGCGTTTTTCCTCATACCAAATATACAGACCCGGCCGATCGGTCTTGACGGCCAGGGTGGTAAGGGTGACCAAGGCGGGATGATACAGGATGACGACCACCCCCTCTCCCGCCCGTCCAATCCGCCCCAACGCGCGGTGCATGACCGGATCGCCCATGATCTGGGGGTTGCGATCGTCGGCGGCCGTTATCAGCCGGGCGACATTTTGCCGGGCGAGGAGCGGTACAGCGCCGAACAGGGCGTGTCCCGCACCGCCTATCGCGAGGCCGTCCGCGTTTTGTCAGCCAAGGGGCTGGTCTATAGCCGCACCAAAAGCGGCACCCGGATCAACGAGCGGCTGCGGTGGAACATGCTGGACCTGGACGTGCTCGCCTGGATGTTCGAGGCGGGACCAACGCCGCAATTCCTGCGGGACATATTTGAACTGCGCATCGTGGTGGAGCCGGCGGCGGCGCAATTCGCCGCGTTGCGGCGGGACGGGCAGGATATTTCCCGCATGGGCCATGCTTTGGAAGAAATGCGCCGGTTCGGGCTGCAAACAGTGGAGGGGCGCGCCGCGGACCAGAGTTTCCATCGCCTGATCCTGCTGGCGACGCGCAACGAATCGCTAACCACCCTGGCCACGTCGGTTACGGCGGTGGTCGCCTGGACCACCCGCTTCGCCCGCGACGAGCGCAAGGAATCGCGCGACCCGATGCCCGACCATGACGCCGTATTCGACGCCATCATGCGCGGCGAAGGCGAGGAAGCCCGGCTGAAGATGCTGGCGCTGATCCGCAACGCATCCGCCGATGCAGGCATGTTGTAGGTCGCGTCGATCTATTTCTCATACTAGATTAGACAGCCTCGATCGCGGGCAGGTTCCGTAATCGCTCTAGCATTTTCGGAACGCCGCAATCAGCGGGTCGGCCGGCATGGCGATATTGCTCTGGCCGACGGCTTCGCCGATCAGCAGCAAGGTTGGACGATCTTTCGCAAAGCTCTTCGCCACGATGGGCAGCAGGTCCAGCCGGGTGCGCAGCATCTGTTCCTGCGGCAGCGACACATCACAGGCTATCAACGCAGGCGTCGATCCCGGCAGGCCCGCCGCGATCAGCGCACGGCTGAGTGTTGGGGCCGCGTCCCGCCCCATATAGACGGCGAGCGTGCAGGCCGGATCGGCCAGCGCCTGCCAGTCCAGATCGAGCGCCTGACCGGCCCGGCTGTGCGCAGTGATGAATTGCACGCGTCGCGCTATGCCGCGCAGCGACAGGGATATGCCCGCGGATGCCGCAGCGGCGCTGGCTGCGGTGACGCCGGGGCAGATGCGCACGCACAGCCCCGCGGCGCGCACAGCCGTCAGTTCCTCGGTCGCGCGCGCGAACATGGCGGGGTCGCCGCCCTTCAGCCGCACCACGCGCTTGCCCGACAGGCCGGCCTCCACCAGCATGTCGTCGATATTCTCTTGCGCCTTGCTATGGCGGCCCGCGCGTTTGCCGACGCTGATCCGCGCCGTACCCGACGGGATAAGGTCCAATATGCCGGGACCGACCAGCGCGTCGTAAAAGATGACATCCGCCGCCAGGATCAACCTTTCGGCCTTGCGCGTCAGCAGGTCGGGATCGCCGGGGCCGGCCCCCACGAGCCAGACCTCGCCTGGAGCGATGAGTTCATTCTGCGGCATCGATCGTCTCCTGCGGAATCCGGGCGAGGATGTTGGACAGGGCGGGACGGCAGGATCCGCAATTGGTCCCGGCGCCGATCGCCTGTCCGATGGCGGGCACATCGACCAGTTGCTGGTCGGCAATGGCCGCCATGATCTGGTTGAGGCCAATGTCGAAGCAGACACAGATGGTCGGCCCCTTGTCGACCTGCTTGCCCGGTCCCCGCGCCGCCAGCACCGAGGCGCCGACCTCCTTTGCGTCCAGTTGCCCGATCAGCCAGTCGCGCGAGGGCAGCAGGCCAGATCGCGTGATGAACAGTATAGCGGCCAGCCGCCCGTCGCGGATGATGGCGACGCGGCGGGTGCCGCGCGTCCGGTCGATCGCCTCGACCCGATCACCGGCCGGAAGACAGGATTCCATCCGCGCCGCGTCACCATTGCCCGCGATCTCGTAGAGCGCGCCACCGGCCACGGTAATGCGCGTCGCCCAAAGGCAGGGCATCTTCACGGACGCCTGTCCGCGCAGGATCACAAAGCCCTTCCATTCCGTCGCGACCTTTGCAAGGGCGGCAGGCGTGGTCTTGAAGCCGGGCTGGCCGGAATGTGGATCGACCAGCGGGCGGGGCAACAGGCCGGTGCGACCGCCGCTGCTGGTCTGATCGGTCCAGTGAATGGGCGTGAAGATTTCGCCCGGTCGCTGGCCGTCGCTTATCGCCACGCGAAAGAGGCTGTCGCCCTGCGGCGTCGATACGCGCGCCAGATCGCGATCGGCAAGGCCCAGGGCGGCGGCATCGTCGGCATGGATTTCCACCAGTGGCTCCTCGCGATGGCGGGCAAGCCTGGGCGACAGGCCAGTGCGCGTCATCGTATGCCACTGGTCGCGATAGCGCCCCGTATTGAGGGTCATAGGCCAGTCGCGCAGCGGGGGCTGAAGGTCCATTTGCCGCACCGGCACAAGACGCGACTTGCCGTCCGGGGTCGGGAAGCGCGCGTCGGCGAAGGGGGTCCCTCCCCAACGAAACGGCATCATCGCGTCATAGGCGTCGTTGCCGATGGTGGCGTGGCGACGCAGGTTGAGCAAGCGTGCGCCATCATTCTGATACGCGGTCAGGCGGGCATGCTCGCGCCAGATGTCGGCGGGCCGGTCATAGGCGAAGGCGCTATGCCACCCCATGCGTCGCGCAACTTCCTTGACGATCCACCAGTCGGGCTTCGCTTCCCCAGGCAAAGCCAAAAAGGGCCGCTGGCGGCTGATGGTGCGATCCGAATTGGTGACGGTGCCATCCTTCTCGCCCCAGCCGGCGGCGGGGAGGCGAATATGGGCGTGGGCGCTGGTATCGGTTTGGGCGACCACGTCCGACACCACGACGAAAGGGCAGCGCTCCAGCGCTTCCCGCACCCGGCCGGCGTCGGGAAGCGAAACCGCGGGGTTGGTGGCGATCACCCATAGCGCCTTGATCCGGCCTTCGCCGATAGAGCGGAACAGATCGACCGCTTTCAGGCCCGGCTTCGTCGCGATGGCAGGCGCGGCCCAGAAACGGCCGACCCGCGCCACATTGTCGGGCGCGAAATCCATATGCGCGGCAAGGGTCGAGGCAAGACCGCCAACTTCCCGCCCGCCCATCGCGTTGGGCTGGCCGGTGATGGAAAAGGGCGCGGCGCCCGGCTTGCCGATACGGCCCGTGGCAAGATGGACGTTCATGATCGCGTTCACCTGATCCGTGCCGCGGATCGACTGGTTGATGCCCTGGCTGAACATCGTGACGGTGCGCGGGGTCGCGGCGCAGAGTTCGAAAAACTGCTGGAGCAAGGCAGGGGCGACATCGCACGTCTTTGCGGTGGTCCACAGGTCGTGGCCAGTGCGGATATGGTTCCAGAAATCGTCCGGCGCGTTCACATGATCGGCCAGAAAGGACGCGTCGGTCAGCCCGGCCTGATCCATCCATGCCAGCAAGCCGTTGAATAGCGCCACGTCCGTACCCGGCCTGAGCGCCAGATGCAGGTCCGCGCCCTCGCATGTTTCGGTGCGGCGCGGGTCGATGACGACCAACTTCGTGCCCCGAACGGCACGGGCCGCCTGAATGCGCTGATGGACGATCGGGTGGCACCAGGCCGTGTTGGACCCGACCAGCACGATCAGGTCAGCCTCGTCCAGATCGTCATAGCTGGCGGGCACGATATCCTCGCCAAAGGCGCGGATGTGGCCGGACACGGCGCTGGACATGCACAGGCGCGAATTGGTGTCGATATTGCCGGAACCGATGAAGCCCTTCATCAGCTTGTTGGCGACATAATAATCTTCCGTCAGCAACTGGCCAGAAACGTAAAAGGCCACGCTGTCAGGCCCGTGCCGTGCGATGGTTTCGCGAAACCGGTCTGCGACGAGGTCGAGCGCCTTGTCCCAGCTTGCGCGCCGCTTGCCGATCATAGGATGCAACAAGCGGCCCTCCAGACCCACCGTCTCGCCCAGATGCGTGCCTTTCGAGCAGAGCTTTCCCTTATTGGCCGGATGCGCCTCATCCCCCCTGATCGTCACCGATCGCGGGCTGGTGGGCGTCGCCGCGATGCCGCAGCCGACGCCGCAATAGGCGCAGGTTGTACGGATCGCAGCCCCGCTCACGCTGCCGCCTTCCCCATCACGGCAGAGCGCAGCAGGAAGATGCGCCCAGCATCGAGCTTGAGCGGGATCACGGGCACGCAGCCCTTGTCCTCACCCAGCGCCTCGCCGGTTTTCAGGGAGATGTTCCAGTTGTGCAGCGGACAGGCGACCACGCCGCCATGGACGATGCCCTGGCTGAGCGGTCCTTTCTTGTGCGGGCAGCTATTGACCAGCGCATGGAATTCGCCGTCCAGCGTGCGAAAGATCGCGATTTCCGCACCACCGCGCACAGGTAAGGTGCGGGCGTTGCCGGGGGTGACCTGGTCCACCGGACCGATATCGAGCCAGTCTCCGGTCATCATACCGTCTCCATCGGGCGCACTTGCGCGATATGCTGGTGCAGCTGCGCATGGGCGCCTGCGGCCCGCTCGGCCCATGGGTCATCCTGCGAGAAGCTCTGTGCGTAGAGGAAGCGGCTGCGCAGCGCCTCGCGGCCTGCATCATCCGCGACGATGCGCGCCTTGATATACGCGACGCCGACCCGCTCGATCCAAGGCGCGGTGCGCTCCAGATAGCGGGCTTCCTCGCGGTAAAGCTGGATGAAGGCCCCGCAATAATCCAGCGCCTCCTGCTCGGTCGAAACCTTGCACAACAGGTCGGTGACGCGGACATGGATGCCACCGTTGCCGCCGACGTGCAGTTCATAGCCGCTATCCACGCAGACCACGCCGAAATCCTTGATCGTCGCCTCCGCACAATTGCGCGGGCAGCCCGATACCGCGATCTTAAACTTGTGCGGCATCCACGATCCCCATGTCATCCGCTCGGTCTTGACGCCCAGGCCGGTCGAATCCTGCGTTCCGAAGCGGCACCATTCGCTTCCCACGCAGGTCTTCACGGTGCGCAACGACTTGCCATAGGCATGGCCCGAAACCATGCCGGCGGCGTTGAGGTCGGCCCAGACGGCGGGCAGATCCTCTTTCTTGATACCGAAAATATCCAGCCGCTGGCCGCCCGTGACCTTCACCATCGGCGCATCATATTTTTCGACCACATCGGCAATGGCCCGCAATTCGCGTGGGTTGGTCAGGCCACCCCACATGCGCGGCACGACCGAATAGGTGCCATCCTTCTGAATGTTCGCATGCATCCGTTCGTTGACGAAGCGGCTGCGCTGATCGTCCAGATATGCGCCGGGCAGCGCGCAGAGCAGATAGTAGTTGAGCGCCGGTCGGCAGGAAGAACAGCCATCGGGCGTGGACCAGTTCATCTTGTGCATGACTTCGGGGATGGAGCGCATATCCTGCGCCACAATCTCCCGCCGCACGTCGTCATGCGTGAAGCTGGTGCATTTGCACATGGTTTTTGGCCCGGACTGCACATCGTCGCCCAGCGTCAGCGCCAGCAGATGTTCGACCAAGCCGGTG
The DNA here is from genome assembly GCF_900013425.1 of Sphingobium sp. Z007. GTDB lineage: Bacteria > Pseudomonadota > Alphaproteobacteria > Sphingomonadales > Sphingomonadaceae > Sphingobium. The sequence goes on along the minus strand of NZ_FBXK01000005.1, from coordinate 3,028,544 downwards.
CAACTGCCGCAGCTTGCCGATGCCTTGCAGGTGGCGCGGACGGCGTCCAGGCTGTGCGATCCCTTGGCGATGCAGGACACGACCTGGCCCTTGCTGACGCCGTTGCAGCCGCAAATCTCGGCATCGTCCGAGAGCGCCGCAACGGCCGCCTTAGGGTCCAGCGCGCCTCCTCCCGAGGCGAAACCCTGACCGAAGATCAGCAGATCGCGAATATCGGCGATATCCTCGCCCTTTTTCAGCAGGTCGAAATACCAGCCGCCATCGACCGTATCGCCATAAAGCACCGCGCCGACCACGCGGTCCTCTTTCACCACGACCCGCTTATAGACCCCACGGGATGCGTCGCGCAGGACGATATCCTCGCAGCCTTCGCCGCCCGAAAAGTCGCCGGCGGAAAAGACATCCAGACCCGCGACCTTGAGCTTGGTGGAGGTTACGGAACCCTTGTAGCCACTATGCTGGTCAGTCAGGCCATCGGCCAGGCTGCGGCACATGTCCCACAGAGGCGCGACCAGGCCATAGACATTGCCATCATGCTCCACACATTCGCCCACGGCCAGCACGTCAGGATCACTGGTGACCATATGATCGTCCACCTTGATCCCGCGCCCGACGTCGAGCCCCGCCTCGCGCGCCAGCGCCACGGCAGGGCGGATGCCCACGGCCATGACGACCAGACTGGCGGGAATGTCGCGTCCGTCCTTCAGGCGGATGCCCTCGACCTTGCCTTCTCCATAGATTTCGGCGGTATCGGCGCCGGTCAATATGGTCTGGCCCCGGCTTTCCAGCGCGGTCTTGAGCAGCCAGCCCGCTGCCTCGTCCAGTTGCCGTTCCATCAACGTGGGCATGATGTGCAGCACCGTCACCTTCATGCCGCGCAGGGTTAGGCCATGGGCCGCCTCCAGCCCAAGCAGCCCGCCACCGATCACGATCGCCCTTCCCGGCTCTCCATTTGGGCCGCCCGCATCGGCCGCCGCCAGCATCGTGTCGACATCCTTCATATCGCGAAAGCTGATGACGCCGGGCAGGTCCTTGCCCGGAACGGGGATGATGAAGGGATCGGATCCGGTCGCGATCAGCAGCTTGTCATAGCCTGTCGTGCGACCCGACTGGCTCGTGACGGTCCTGGCAGTGCGATCGATCGCCAAGACCGGATCGCCAGTGATCAGGTCAATGTGATTGTCCGCATACCAGGCATAATCGTTGATGATGATGTCTTCGAACGTCTTTTCGCCGGCCAGCACGGGCGAGAGCATGATGCGGTTATAGTTCACATGCGGTTCGGCGCCGAAGATGGTGATGCGATAGCGCCCCGCATCGCGCGCCAGCAGCTCTTCGACCGCGCGGCACCCGGCCATGCCGTTGCCGACGACCACCAGATGTTCGCGTACATCGTCCGACGGTAGGAGGATGCTCGCGTCGCTCCCTGCCGCCGAACCAGTCCCGTCCTGAAAATTCATGCCCGTGACTCCAGAAAAAGAAAAAGCCGCCATCCTGACCCCCGGCGTTGAAACCGGGAGTCAGGATGGCGGCTTTGCCATCATGTTGCGCCCTAACGATCCGTCACTGGATCGTCGCAGCTATGTAAGCGGAACAGCCTTGTTCCTTGCAGTGCAGCATATGGGCAATCGCCGACGGGCTCAAGTGATTCCTCTGCCCGTTTTTCAATCAAATGGACCAGTCGGCCTGTAACCACAGCTTTTGCGTATCGGTCGCCAGCGCCTTCGCATCATAGCGGGCGTAGCGCAGGGACAGCGCCGTATTCCGCACTTTTGCAGATGCGATCAGGTTCCACTCATTGCCATACTGCTGGTCCAGCCGGTCGCTGTCGAACCGGTGCCACGTCGCCTGTAGAGCGATGGCGGTCAGCGGTCCCATCTGTGTCCAGCCATAGCCGCCGCTAACATAGAGATCGCGCACGCCATTGGCTGGCGTGGTCAGGAACTTGTCGGCCCAGCCCTGAAATTTGAAATTGGTGCCGAGCGGCGTCTGGAAGCTGGTGAAAGGCAGGCCGCTGCTGGCGCCCAGCACTTCATATCCGCCGTTCAGCTTCCAGCCTTTCACCTCCACCGTTGCATCGGCCAGCCAGTAATCCACCGCATAATCATTGGGATTGGCATGATAGTCGGACTGTCTGGCATAGCTGAACTGATAGCTCAGCTTCGCCGTCTTCGACAAAGCCCGCGATCCCGCCAGCCGCACGCCATAGGTCTGGCTGGACAGCCGCAACGCCTGCATGGCGGTCTCGTCCTGGTCGATCAGATAGGCAAAGCCGGTCAGCGTGCCCACAGGCGTCGCGTAGGCGAGATTGGCGAAGAGATTGTCGCCGCTTACCGCCTGTTGCCGCGCACCCCTGCCATCCACCCCCCAGATCGTTCGCACGCTCCAGGCATAGGCGATGTCGAGCTTCAGCCCTTTGGCGGGGGTCAGTTCGGCACGCACCGTATCGAAGGTCTGCGCATTGTCGCGGAAACCGATATTGCCCACGAAGCGCTCGTCGTCGAACGCGATCCTCTGTCGCCCCGCCGTCACGGTGACGGCCGTCGCCTTATATTGAAGCTGGGCGATGTAGAGCGCGACATTCTGCGGATCGGCGACAAGCGGTCGGGTCGCCGCGCCGTTCAGCCCGTCATAATAATGATCGACGACGGCAAGCGTAGCCTGACCCACCACCGTCGCTGACAGCGCGCCGCTGGTAGCGATCAACCCGGCGCGGGCGCGAACGGTCAGGGCGTCGGCTTCCTTGGCCAATCCGTCCTGATCGACCTGCTCATACCGCAACCGCGCTTCGGCGACGGGCTTGAGCGTAAATTCCTGGGCACGGACGGGCGTGGACATGGCCGTCCCTGCGACGGCCAATACGGCCGCCGATATGATGATATTTTTCATGGGAAATCGTCCCCCCTCGGACGAATGATGTGCCTCACTCTCCGTTCGTCCTGAGTAGCCACTGAGCGAAGTCGAAGTGGCGTATCGAAGGACTGATGCTTCGATACAGGCCTTCGACAAGCTCAGGCCCTACTCAGCACGAACGGTTTGCGTGTATTCCAAGATTTGGGGCGGCAGCCTTACTTGGGCCGCCGCCTTCTCTCCTACCCTGTTAGATGCGCGCGCCCGTGTTCCAGGTCGTGCGCCATTTGCCCTTGACCAGTGCGATGCCGATGAAGGCGATCGTCGCAAGGCCGGCAAAGATCAGGAAGCCCGACGAGAAGCTGCCGGTAAATTGCTTGGCGATGCCAAGCGAACTGGCGAGGTAGAAACCGCCGACACCGCCGGCCATGCCGACCAGGCCTGTCATGACGCCGATCTCCGCCTGGAACCGTTGCGGCACCAGTTGGAACACCGCGCCGTTACCGGTGCCGAGCGCCAGCATCGCCAGCACGAAACAGCCCAGCGCCGCCACCAGTGTCGGCGCCTGCGACACGCCGGCCAGCGCCAGCGCGGCGACGACATAGACGATCATCAGCGTCTTTGACCCGCCGATACGGTCGGCCAGCGCGCCACCCATCGGGCGGACCAGCGACCCGGCGAAGACGCAACCAGCGGTGCAATAGCCCGCAACGATCGGGGTCAGGCCAAACTGGTCGGTGAAGTAGATCGGCAGGCTGGCGGCAAGGCCGACAAAACCGCCAAAGGTCACGGCATAAAATGCCATCAACCACCACGCATCCGCCTGCTTCAACGGTTCGAAATAATCGATCAGCTTCTTGGGCGCGGGCGGATTGGGTGCATCCTTCGCCATCAGCATATAGGCGACAAACACGATCGTCAGCGGGATGCAGGCCAGGCCCAGCACTGCGTTCCACCCGAAGATTTTGGCCAGCATCGGTGCGAACAGCGAAGCCAGCACCGTACCCGAATTGCCCATGCCGGCAAGGCCCATGGCCTTGCCCTGATGTTCGGCGGGATACCAACGGCTCGCCAGCGGCAGCGCGATGGCGAAGCTGGCCCCGGCAAAGCCCAGGATCACGCCCAGCGCCAGCGTGCCGCCAAAGCTGTTCACGCCCAGCAGCCAGGCGCTCAACAGACCGGCGATCACGATGATCTGGCTGATCGCGCCCGATCGCTTCGGGCCGATGCGGTCGACCAGCAGGCCGTTGACGACGCGCAGCAATGCGCCCGCCAGCGTCGGCACCGCAACCATCAGCCCTTTTTCAGCAGGGGTCAGCAGCAAAGTCTTGGAGATCATGGGCGCCAGCGGCCCCAGCAGCACCCACACCATGAAGGCAAGGTCGAAATAGAGAAAGGCGGCCACCAGCGTCGGCGTGTGGCCGGCTTTCCAGAAGCTGGTCGCAGTTGCGGCCCCCCCGGCCTCCCCATCTTTGTCCCAATAAGCGGTAGCCATGTGACGTTCCCCAATAAACGATGATGGACACGAAAAAAGCCGCAGGCCGCACGCGCGCCAGGATGGCGCGATACGGTCAGCGGCTTTGCTGTGATGTTTGGAGAGGAAAAGCGGTCCCGCCCTTGGGCCTGCCTATCCTGATAGGCGCGCTTCACTGCGCGACGCCTTTATCATCTCGCGATTCGCGTCATGTTGCAAGGCACAATTTTCGCCCGCTTTTCAGTGTGGCGGCGAAAGTCCGGCAAGAAATTCGTCGATTCGTTCGGGGTCGAAGATTCGCCCGTCAAAGAAACGGTCCGGGCCAAGCGTCAGTTCGCCGCGTCGTGATCCGACCGCCAGCGGCAGGTTGACCGCGCCTTCCAGTTTCATGCTGGCGCCCGGCATCGCCACGTCGCTCTGCGCCAGCGCGCGGCGGAATATGTCGGGACGGAAAACGGCGCCCGCCTTTGCCGCATTTTCGGGCGAATGTTCGACCATGCCCCACCGCACGAGTTGCGAATAGATCCACAGCGCCTGGCTGCGCCAGGGAAAGGCCGTGGCTTCGCGCGCGAACAGAATGAAATCGGGGTTGGCGATCGGCGGCGCTCCGGCGCGGGCGACGATCTGGCCGGACAGCGCGCGCAGGATCAGTTCGGGGGGCTGATCGACATAGCGCGGTTGCGACAATGCATGGGCCAGCGCCGCATGATTGGCGGGATCGTCGCACCAGGCCGCCGATCGCGCCAGCGCACGCAGCAGCCGGTCAGTGGTATCGGCATTGTCCTCCAGCCAGTCCTGCCGGAAGGCAAGCACCTTCTCCACCCCGCGCTGCCAGATGCGCTCGCCGATCGCCACCACTTCGGCAAGGCCCGCATCGACAGCCGCGCTGCCCCAGGGTTCTCCGGCGATGAACCCGTCAATCTCGCCGGCATGCATGGCCTCGACCGTCAGCGACGGGGGCAGGACGCGCAGGGTCACGTCGCGGTCGGGATCGATCCCCGCGCTCGCCAGCCAGTAGCGCAGCATGATGGCGTGGCTGGAAAAGCGATGGACCACCCCGATGATGGGCTTGCGTTTCCACAGGCCGATGGCTGCCGCAAAATCATGCGCGGTGCCCAGTGGGTCTGAAAGTCGGTTCACCGGATCAGGATCGAGCGCGGCCGCAAATGTCGTCGCCATCACCAACATGTTGCCGTTGACATTGAGCTTGTAGGGGGCGGCGAGCGCCGCAGTTTGCTGGCTCAGGCCCAGCGTCACGGCGACGGCCAGGGGGGCGAGCATATGCGCCGCCTGAACCTGCTTATAAACCAGCCGATCGCGCAGCGTTGCCCAACTGGTCGTGCGCACCAGATCGAGCGTCAGCCCTTCTTCCTCCGCGAAACCGCGATCGCGGGCCACGGTCAGCACCGCCACATCGTCGAGCGGCAGGAAGGCGATACGCAGGTGCGTCGTCATAATGCTCCTCCCAGCAAGTCGCTTGCGGTAATCAAAGCCTGCGCCACATCGACGATCTTCTTGCCCTGGTTCATCGCACTCGACCGCAGCAGCGCATAAGCATCCTGCTCGCTCAGCGACCGCTGGTTCATCAGGATCGACTTTGCGCGATCGATAATTTTGCGGTCCGACAAGGCTGTGCGCGCCTCATCCAGTTCAGCCTGCATCTTGGAAAAGGCGTTGAAGCGACGCACAGCCAGTTCCAGCACGGGCTTCACCCGTTCCTTGCGCAGGCCATCGACCACATAGGCTGATACGCCCGCATCGATCGCCGCGCCGATCATCACATCGTCCGACTGGTCGACGAACATGGCGATCGGCCGTGCGAGCGCGCGGCTCACCATGAGCATTTCCTCCAACGTGTCGCGGCTGGGGCTGCCCAAGTCCATCAACACGACATCGGGCGCCATGCGCTCCAACCGCGCGACGAAGGCGCCGCGCGGCGGCACGATGTGGATATCATCATAGCCGGCCTCGCGCAGACCTTCCTCCAGGACCGTCGCGCGCAGTCCGCTGTCATCTATGACGACGATTCTCATGCAACAGGCGCCCCGATCGACGCCTTAACTGCGCAACATGTATGCAGACGTCAATGTCGAACCTGTGGGCGCTTTTGATGCGTTCTGCCCTTTGGCATCATGGCCGTAGGAAAAATGTCACGGGATCGTCGAAATTTGATCGGGCACAGAAACAGTGAAAGCACCGTCCGATATCTTGGCTTCGATGTGGAAGTGCTTCAACCCTATCAGAGGGCGCTGCATTAAATGTTCTCGTGACCAACTAGGGAATAGATATCACCGCCTTAATGACCGAACCCATTTTTGAAGCGGCAAAGGCTTGCTCGATATTATCGAGATTATAGATTTTTGTAATTTTTTCTAAAGGCAACCTTCCGTCGCGATAATATTCGATCAGGCGCGGTATGAATTGTTGGGGATCTACGCCCCCTTCAATGACGCCCACGATCCGTCGGCCCATGCTCATGATCGCCGATGCGTCAAGCCCGGCGGCGCCAGGCGGGTAGGCCGCGATCAGCGCCAGCGTGCCCCGTTGCGCCAGCAGGGCCACCGCAGGCTCCAGCAGCGCCAGGACGCCGGTGGTATCAAGGACATAGTCAAACAGCCCAACCAAATCAGCTGTCTCACTCGCCGTCTCGGTAGCACCCAATTGCCGTGCGAGATCAAGCCGATGCGCGTGGCGATCAAGGACCGCGATCCGCCCTGCCCCCGCGATGACCGCCGCCATCACCGCCGCCAGGCCGACCGCGCCAGCGCCCAGGATCGCGACACTCTCGCCAGGCGCGACCTTTAGCGTTTCCAGCACCGTGCCAGCGCCTGTCTGTATGCCGCAGCCCAGTGGCGCCAGCAGCACCAGCGGCAGGTCGGCATCCACCTTCACGACATTGTCGCGATGCGCCAGCGCATGGGTCGCGAACGCCGACTGGCCGAAGATATTGCCGCCGACCGGCTGGTCGCCGCGCCAGAGGCCCCCTTCCCCCGGCTGCCGCACGCCCAGGAAGTTGCGCGGCACGAAATCCGTGCAATAGCCCGGCTGATGGTCATGGCACGCGGGGCAGGCGCCGCAGCTGTGAAAGCTGAGCAGCACGCTGTCGCCCGGCATGACATGGTCCACATTCTGGCCTACCGCGGCGACGACGCCGGCCCCTTCATGGCCCAGCACCACGGGGAAAGGGATCGGCAAGTCCCCGTCCCGCATGACCATGTCGGTATGGCAGATGCCGCATGCGCGGATGCGCACCAGCACCTGTCCCGGACCGGGCGGATCGATTTCCAGCCGCTCGATCTGGAATGGTGCACCGGGCGTTTCTACCACCGCTGCGTCGATCGCGATCCGCCCCGCCATCAGAAGTCGAATCCGAAGCGCAGATACCATTCGCGCGGCCGGTTATAGGTGCCGAAGATCGCACCCGCCGCGATATTCGCCCCGCCCGACGTCAGGAATCGCTTGTCGGTCAGGTTGGTGCCGCCTGCCGTCACCGACCAGTGGTCGTCCGGCTCGCGATAGCTGATCGAGGCGTTGACGATGTCGGTCGATACCCGCTTGAGCAACAGCGTTCGCTGCGTATCGTTCCACGCGGTGGAGGTGTAGGTCCAGTCGGCCAGCATCACGACCGATCCGCCATTGCCCAGCTTGGCTGCGTAGCGCGGGCTGAGATTGACCTTCCATTTGGGCGTCTTAGGCAGGGTTTCGCCGACCAGCGTTCCTGCCTGAAACGCATTGACGCCGCCGACCGCCGCAGCACCCGCCGACACCGACGTATATTGTGCGTCGATATAGCCGACCGCCCCGTTGATGGTCAGGCCATCGACGGGTGCCGCAACCATTTCCAGCTCGAAACCACGAATACGCGCATCACCCGCATTGGCGATGGTGGGCGACGTGCCGACCTGGATATTGAGCTGGATATCGCGATATTTGGTCGAGAATACCGCCGCGTTGAGTTGCAGATGGCGGTCCAGCAGGGTGGACTTGATGCCCGCTTCCCAGGTGGTCGCCCTCTCCTCGTTAAAGTCCGGCGCAACATTGCCCTGCGGGTTGGTCAGGCGCGTGGTCCAGCCGCCGGTCTTATAGCCTTTCGACCAACTGCCATAGAGCATGACATCGTCGGACGGGTGGACCTGAACACCGACCTTAGGCGAGAAATCATTGAACTTCTTGCGATTGACGCCCGGCGTATAGACCCGAACCGGATTGGTGGGGTCGGGATAGCCCAGCCCCACCTGGCAGGGGATGGGGGCCAGCGGGAACGGCCCATTCGGGCTGATATTGCCATTGGCGTCCGCGCACCCGAACAGCTTGTAGTTGAACCCGTTCAGTTCCTGCTGCCCGCCCTCGAACCGCTTGCGTTCATTGGTGTAGCGCCCGCCGATGGTGATGCCGATCAGGTCGATCGGCCGATAGTCGATCTGGCCGAAAAAGGCGTAATTTTTGGTGCCCAGCTGGTTGGGACCATCGACCTGCACCAGACCTTCGCCAAAGGTCACATAGTCATGCAGGTCGCCCGCTTCCTTGAAATAATAGGCGCCCAGCACATAACGCAGCTTTTCCTCGAACGCATTGCCGAGCAGCTGAAATTCCTGGCTGAACTGCCACTGGTTCATGGTGAAGCTGAGTTGCAGGAAATTGAGCGGCGACCCGTCGGCATCCAGCCCGGCGTTCCAGTGCAGTTCGCGATAGGCGGTGATGGATTTCAGCGCCACATTGTCCGCCAGATCGAAATCGACAATGCCGCTCAGGCCCCAGCTTTCCAGATTGGAATAGCTGTTGCCGCTGGCATAGCTGCGGTCCTTGTCGGCGATCAGATAGCGCCCGTCCCAGGGCAGGCGATCGTTGGCCGGATTGCCATCGACATTGGCGCTGGCGACGCTGGGCAACTGGAATTGCGGGTTGAACTGGGTGCCGGCTACGCCGCACAAAGCCTGCGCATTGCGCGCGGCAATCTGCGCCCCGGTGCTGCCGATGCAGAAATTATAGAGGCCCGCGAACAGGAAGCCGGTCGTGCCGGTCGGGTCGAAGGCCGTGCCAGGCAGGTTGGTCGTGCCCGCGAAATTGCCGGGGACGAACTCGGCCGTGCCGATCAGCTTGTTGGCGGACGTGCCCTTGTCCTTGCTATAGTCGCCGGAGAAGGTCGCCCGCACCGCACCGCCATTGTCCCAGCGCAGCTTGCCGCGCAGGTTCCAATTATCATTCTCGCCTTCCTTGCCGGCGCTGTCATAACCAGCGGCCGAGAAGGCGGTGAAGGGCGGCGCATTGTTGGCGCGCTGGTCGGGATAAGGCAGGCGCTTGAGGAAACCGTCGCGCGACTTGATGCCAAAGGTGAAGGCGGAGCTGAGGCCGTCGGTAATGGGCACCGTCACGGAACCGCGGGCCTGGAACAGCTTGTAGCTGCCCAGCGTAACGTCGCCTTTGGCGGTAAACTCCTTGCCTGGATCGGCGGTGACGATGGAGATCGCGCCGCCGATCGTGTTGCGGCCGAACAATGTGCCCTGCGGCCCCTTCAATATTTCGACCCGCGCGACGTCAAGCAGATCCTGGTTGGCGCCCACGGTGCGGGCGAGATAGACGCCGTCCAGATAGATGCCGACACCCGGATCGATATTGAAGGCGAAATCGTCCGATCCGATGCCGCGAATATAGGCGGCGAGCACTGCGGTCGACCCGGAAAAGGGCGTGCCCGCGTCCAGATTGACGTTGGGCGCGATCGCCGAGAGTTGGGACACGCTGCCGACCGCCCGCTCCTGCAGCGCTTCCGACGTGAAGGCGGAAATAGCGATCGGAACATCCTGCACATTTTCCGCTCGCTTCTGCGCCGTCACGACAATCTCTGCGATTCCCCCGCTTTCGGGCGGCGGCGGCACCTGCTGCGCGTGCGCGGTCGTGGCGACCATGGCGCCGGACGCCAGCAGATAGGCGATCATCGATGTTTTCATAACCCTCTCCTCCAGTTCGTCCGCCTGTGCCGGCAGATTTATCGACAGCTATAGAATGAGCCGGCGCGGGGGTCTTGGACGCTGGCGAACCTGCAATCAGGACAGGAGCGAACGATGCCGCCATTGGCTGGGCGACGCGCCATAGCGGCGGCGGAAGCAGCGGGTGAAGAAGGCAGAGTCATTGTAGCCGACCTCGAACGCGATGTCGGTAATGGTGCGACCATCACCAGCCGCCAGCATGGCGGACGCGCGTTCCAGCCGCTTGGTCATGATGAAGGCGGTGGGCGTCTGGCCGACATGGCGGAAAAAGCTCTTTTGCACCGCGCGCTCGGACAGGTTGAGCGCAGTGCTGATCAGGCCCGTGTTGAGGTCGGGATGATCCAGATGGGCCAGCGCGAAATCGACCGGGGAGGAGAGATGCGGCGCAGGCGCATCCGGCCGCATCGCCCGGCGACAGGCCATGCGCGCGGCATCGACCAGCAGCGCAGCAGTGTCCGCATCCAGTTCGTCAAACCGATCGCGCTGCATCCACAGGCCCTGCAGCAGATGGAAAAGCAGTCCAACCTGCGGATCGTGCGATGGCAGCCATTGGCCATGCCAGTCGCGCGAGGACGACCCTTCCCCCAACAGAGACAAAGGAAGCTGCACGATCATGCAGTCATTGCTGCGCGATATATCGAAGGCGTAGGCGCGCCGATCATCGGCGATGACGATGTCGCCCGGCCCCGCCTGGACATGCTGTTCGCCATAACGCATGACCATCGTGCCGCGGCGAAGCAGGTGCAGCAACAGATGCGGCCCGGCATCTTCGGTCCCGATCCGACTGACTTGCGCCCGATCGCTCACCGCCCGCGCGAGACCGATCGGACCCAGCGACCAGTGCGCCAGTTCAGCGCGAATACCTTCGGGCGCATGGGTGGTCATGCCGGGGAAGGCGGCCGCCACAATCTCTTGCCAGACGATATGGCGGGATGGCGCCGGCACCAGCCGGGTCGAAAAATGTTCGATCGCGGTCATCGCCGCTGGCCTGCGACCGGATGCGTCGGCACGATAGTCTTGCAAGCCCCGCCCACGACTGCCCCCTCCCCATTGGCTGCCTGTGATACAGTGTCAGCGCATGATTGAACTGTATATCAGGGATACAATCTATATGCTAGCCGTTTGGCGCCGACCTGCGGCTATGGGGCATCGCGATGACGCCACCAGCCAGGCGGTGCACGGCCTCATCTCCTCACGCAACGCCCCTATGACACGGACGGCCGCCGATATTATGTCCGCTTGGGCCTGACCTTCCGATCGGTTAGGCATAGGGTATGGATATCAGCCGTAGCCAGATGATGATCGGGGCGGCCGCTGTGCCGGTTGCGGGGCGGGCCGCCGCCCTGTCGACCGGCCTGGCTAGCCCGATGACGAAAGTTATTGGGCCGGGATCGCGGGGCAATATGATGTCACCCGTGACGTCATCCAACTGGAAAAATGGCAATTGGGGCATGATGGCCCGGCCGGTGCTGGATCGCTATGCGGCGGCCGTGCAACGGGTCAACCGCGAAACCAGCTATTATGCCCGGCGCGGCGTGATGAGCACTGGTTCGCGCCTGACCCGCGCCGTCATATTGGATCAGTTCAATCAGTTCGTTCCGAAAGACGATGGTGCCCGGCGTAGTGGCGACATCCTTGCCCGGTACGAAGCGGTCGTTATCCGGGGCCGTCGCGCCACTTGCGGCAAGCGCGGCGTCATGGCGATGATTCTGGAAGCCGTTGAGAAGATTAGTCCCGCCCGAAGCCCAACTTTCTGAAAGGGCGCTCGGATTCATCCAGGGCATATTTGCCGGCGAAGCGACGTCGAGCCATAGTCCGGCGAGATAGCTGACGATGCGCTCATTGGCCGGACTAACACCAGGCAGACCCTTCACGGCATCCTGCATCCATAAATCGGCCAGCAGAAACCCTTGCGCAAACAGGCGAAACGGCATGGCCTGCCACGCTGGCGCGGCGAAACGATGGTCGCCGTCCGCGGGCGTTATCATTTCTGCGCCCAAAGCGGCATTACCCTACCGATCGACTTGAACCATCGCGTTGAGTGCAATTTCGGCCCGGCGGAACAGTGCGTTTGCCAGATGCGATGACCAGTCGAACAGGGCATTGCCGATCGCCAAGGGCGAAATGCCGCCGGTGAATTTGGCTTGAGCACCATGCAGGCACCGATCCATGGCAGCAAAGCGCGATCCGGCACGCACGGCCGGGATGGTGATGGTCATGACGTATGTCGCCTGTTGGTCGATCGCCAGAAAAGGGGACGACACGGGGAATTGAAGGGCATTGCAATGGCGACGCCGGAGATCAAATTCAGAGTGTAGGCTGCAACTGGCCATCATGCTCAGGATAAGGCGCTATGGCGTGGTCGCCAGGTGGGCGCCCGCCCAATATGCTGGCAAAGCCATGATTGACGTCGCGATGATGGGCTTCGTCGTCGCGGACGACAAGCACGACATCCCGCAACGAGGCATCGTCGGCCAGTTTCCAATAATGTTTTGCGATCGCCGGGGCAGCGACGTTGGGCGAACGCCCTTCGTCAATCTCCTGCAGATAAAGCGTGTAGCTCGTCACCGCCTCTTCCTCGAAATAGCCGACGACGCGGTGCGCGGTCCGCCGCGAAAGAAGATACAGAACCGAAAATCCGACTAGAAACACGCCTTGCACGCCCAATATGACCATACGCTCGAACCAAGTCGGCTGGGCGATTTCGATGAAGGTCATCAGGTGCATGCGCTCGTTTTCGGCTTCCTCCATCAGCGTGCGGATCCATCCGTCATCATCGCGCATCCGGCGAAGGCAGCTGAGATGGGTGAACATTGCGCCGACCATCCCCGGCACGGCGGCGACCGTTTCAAGCACGATCGCGCGATGACCATAGCGCTTCGCAAAGAAGGTATCGGCGCTGAACCGGAGCAGCTTGTCAATCGGCGTGCAAACGGGACCCCTTATCGGCGCGCAAAAGGGACCCCCTGTCAGGATGGCGGAACGTTGATGTGACGGGCTTCCTTGCGCTGCGCGCGGCGTAGGGAGGGCGTAGCCCGACCGGAGGCGCGCGCAGCGCAAAACATCTTCTAATTGATCGCTGCTGGGGCGGATCAGCTGCGGTTTTTGAAGCGCCAGCTGTCATTTGCCGGTCTCGACAATGTCGCAATGATGGGTGACGCGATCGAGGAGCGCGGTTGTCATCTTGGGATCGCCGAACACGGTGGGCCACTCGCCAAAGGCGAGGTTGGTGGTGATGATGACACTGGTCTGCTCATAGAGTTTGCTGATCAGGTGGAACAGCAACTGGCCGCCCGATCGAGCGAACGGCAGATACCCCAGTTCATCGAGCACGATGAGATCGAGGCGGGATAGCTGGGCGGCGAGAGCGCCACTCTTGCCGATCCTGGCCTCCTCTTCGAGGCGGGTCACCAGATCGACCGTGTTGAAGTAGCGGCCTCGGGCGCCGGAGCGCACTACATTGGCGGTGATGGCGATGGCCAGATGGGTCTTTCCTGTGCCTGTGCCGCCGACCAGGACGATATTGCGCCGTGCGGGCAGGAACGCGCCGCTGTGCAATGAACGCACAAGCCCCTCGTTGATCGGGGTACCCTCGAACCGGAAGGCATCGATGTCCTTCACGACTGGCAGCTTGGCAGCGGCCATCCGGTATCGGATCGACGCGGCATGACGATGCGTCGCCTCCGCTCGCAGGAGATCGGTCAGTATCTCCATGGTGGTGCGCTGGCGCTGAAGGCCGGTGGTGACGGCATCGTCGAACGCGCCCGCCATGCCCTTGAGTCCAAGCCCGCGCATGGCCTCGATCATATCATGCCGCTGCATCGAAGGTCCTTAGCTGGTCGTAACGGGCACAGTCGGCGATCGGGGGATGGCGCAAGGCGCTATCCTCGGAGGTGATGATCGTCAGCGGACGCGGAGGCTCCCGGCGTCGTGCCAGGATGTTGAGGATCAGGTCGTCGCTCGCCGTGCCCGTCGCCAGTGCCTCACGCACAGCGGTTTCGACAGGCTCCAGGCCATCGGTCAGTACGGCCGACAGTACACGGACGAACCGGCGATCGGCATCGTCGCCATTACCCAGCTTGCGGCGCAGGCGGGCCAGCGCCGGTGGCAGATCCCAGTCCTGGAAGGGGGCACCGTTCCGCAACGCGCCAGGCTTGCGGGCCAGCACTGGCAGATAATGCCAGGGGTCATAGATCGTGCGGTTGCGCCCAAAGTAGCGAGGATGTTCAGCGACAACCTCTTCGCCGCAGCGAACGACGATGCGGTCGGCATAGGCGCGGACCTGCACCGTGCGTCGTGCCACCGTCGAGAGTACCGAGTAGCGGTTGCGGTCGAAGCTGATCAGGCAGGTGCCGGTCACGGCATGCTCGCTCTCATTGAAGCCCCGGATAGATTTTGGCTCACGGTCCCAGCATCGGCTGCAGCGCAGATCGTTCGATCTCCAGCATCTGCGCCACGGTCAGATCTCCCTGTTCAGGATGGGGCTGCCGTTCCGCCCAGCGCCGACACTCTGCCTCCAGCCAGCCATTGAGCTCTTCGAGACTGGCGAACCGCAACCGGGGCTGGAAGAAGCGACCCCGGATCGTCTGCACCTGGTTCTCGACCTGACCCTTCTCCCATCCCGCCGCAGGCGAGCAGGCCGTGGGCTCGACCATATAATGGTCGGTCATGATCAGGAACCGCCGGTTGAAGACGCGTTCCTTGCCGGTGAACACGCTCGTCACAGCCGTCTTCATATTATCGTAGATGCCGCGCCCTGGCACGCCGCCGAAGAAGGCAAAGCCGCGCGCATGCGCGTCGAACAGCATCTCCTGGCTCTCGCGAGGATAGGCCCGGACATAGACCCCACGTGACGCGCACAGGCGCATATGCGCGACCTTCACCCGCATCGGCGCTCCTGCGATCTCGACATCCTCATGGCTCCAGTCGAACTGGTAGGCCTCGCCTGGCCTGAACATCAGCGGGATGAAGGCGGTGACGCCATCGCCAGCATCCTTGCGCCGCTCGATCTTCCAGCGCGTCGCATAGCGCCGCACCGCATCGTAAGAACCCTCAAAGCCTTCTCGCACCAGCAGGTCATGGATCCGCGTCATCCGCAGCCGGTCACGCCTGCCGCGCAGCTCGTTCTCTTCCAGCAGCGTGTTCAGGCGCTCCTGGAACGGACCGATCCTGGGCAGCGGCTGAACCTTGCGCTGATAATCAAAGGCGCCCTCCGGCGCTCGGACCGCTTTGCGGATGACCTTCCGCGACACATGCAGATCCCGTGCGATCGCCTTGATCGCCTTGCCTCCGGCATACTCGCGCCGGATCCGTAAAACTGTCTCCAAAACCAACATCCCGATCTCGCCGCCTGAAAATCCAGCCGGCTGCTTAAACCATCGAAATGAGGGGTCCCTTTTAGACGCCGATCACCCCGCTAACGGGGTCCTTTTTGCACGCCGATCCACATCGCCGGAGTAGCCGAGTCTACGAAGCGCGCCGTTCAAAGCGTTCTCAGACATAGGACGCTTCAAGGACTGGAAGCCGGGAAAGACAAACTTGCCTGTCCCGGTGATCTCTCGAATGGAAGAAAAAATCGCTAGAGACTGCCTGGATAGCGGTACGCGATGGGGCCGGCGCATTTTCATCTTTTCCGCAGGGATGCACCACAACGCCTTGCCAAAATCGATCTCGGCCCATTCGGCATGACGTAACTCGCCGGGGCGGACGAAAACATGAGGCGCAAGGCGCAGAGCTGCCCGGGTAACCGCATGCCCATCAAAAGTCTCGATTGCCCGCATGAGTGGTCCGACCTGCTGACTGTTGGTGATTGCAGCCAAATGCTTCACCTTGGGCGTGGTCAGGGCGTCACGCAAATTGGCCGATAGATCATGCTCTGCCCGTCCGGTGGCAATGGCATAACGAAAGACCCTACCGCACACACTTCTCAATCGTCTGGCTGTCTCGTGCCTACCGCGACCTTCGACCTGACGGAGAACTGCCAACAGTTCCATGCTTGTGATCTCGCTGATCTTTCGATTGCCCAATGAGGGATAGGCGAACTCAAGCAGCCACTTCACTTTGCCAAGGGTGACAGCGCCAAGCCCTTCGCGTTCTCGTTTCGCCAGCCACTCTTCGGCCACAGTCCGAAAGCCTGTTGTCGCTTCGAACGCTTCGAGTGCCTCCGCTTCCTTGCGTGTTGCCGCTGGGTCCGATCCAGCCGCCAGCAGCCTGCGGGCCGCTTCTCGCTTTTCTCGTGCTTCCGCTAGGGTGATCAATGGGAACACTCCCATTGCCATCGTCTTGGCTTTGCCGCCGAACCGGTAATTCATGCGCCAGTAGCGACCGCCTTGAGGGGTGATCAGAAGATAAAGTCCGTGCCCGTCCGCGAGCTTGTAGGGCTTTTCACGGGGCTTTGCTTTGCTCAGTGCGAGGGATGAAAGTGCCATGGGGGTATCTCCTGCGGCCACGTTGGCAGATACCCACGAAGATACCCTCAGGTACCCCGGATTCACAAATTCACGAGCGGATACCGGCGGACGCCGGACGCAAAAAAACCGCTGTTTCCAGCGGTTTTTTCGATCTATCCGGATTTCTGCGGAAGAACAGATGGTGCCCAGAAGAGGATTTTGCAATCCACTCCCTAAGCAATTGAAAAGCAATGCCATTTCATTTTAGCGTCGGTGCGGTTGTATTAGCTTTTTGTACTAGCGATGGCAAGGTGTCATCCTTTTGCGTTTTCCGGCCACGACATCGACAGTTCGTTCATTCGCTCAGTAAGTGCCAAGGCCTCAAGGGCCAACTCAGCATCGTCAATAATGCTTGTTTGAATCAGCGAACCGTTCAAAGTCGCACATGCTATCATATTGAAGTAGTTCCGCTTGGTTACAGCGAACAAAACATTTTGCATCTCTTCCAACTTATGGTCGCCAATACCTCGAATGAGGGAAATGCCAGTAACGTGAGACGACAAGCCCGACAGCATCTTATGAAAGCCGTAAAGTTGAGGCACTTGCCCGGCTTCGGCTAGACCCTTCCAATTCAGAAATGCCGCCTTCTCTCCCTCGGCAAACCCAGCTTGCAGGTAGCGTAACGCCGCCTCGGTACTCTTGACCATGGCTTCGCTCTCTGCCTCTCGGTGAACCTTAATCTGCCCTTGCAAGGTGGCCGCAGCATCCCTTCTCATTAAGTGAGGAAACTCACCTCCCATCCTTAAATTGGCCGCTATGCAAATAGTAGTCTCAACTGACGATCTGACGATTATCTCGCCTTCCCCATAGCACCCGTTTTGCCAGAGGATCGCATATGCTCTGTGATGAGCGCGTAGGCGACGGAACAATATCATCGCCACTAGCTTGGGATCAGCTATGGTTCCCTCATAGCCCTTCGACCTTTCCCAAATCTTTTCAGCAAGAAGCCCTATTTCATTGAATATCGCTATCTCATCCGCCGTTGGTCCCGTAGTCATTGGACACCCTCCCAACTAACGTTGGCGATATCGTAACGTCATAAGCCAAAATAAGGTAAAATCCTTCAGACCCCAATTTTGGTAGAGATTTGCGAGGGGGCAACTCTAATAAAATGTGGGCCGATTTACCCCGTAGGGGGCCATGACCAGCCGCAGAGACAACGGATCGTCCTACCCTGCCTGGAATGGACAGGGGCGTAGCGCAGCCGGGACGGCACCACATGGCCTGTCATCAGTTGCCGCTATCGTGTCCGATATAGGTATACACATAGCGGACACTACGATGAGACACATTTCATGTCCGATATGGGTTGACTTGCATATTATCGGACGACATATGCAAAGGCTCTAGACCCTAATCGGACACATGAGGCATCGCTATGGCTACTATCGGATATGCTCGCGTTTCATCAGTTGGGCAGTCGCTCGACATACAACAGGCGGCATTAGCGGATGCTGGCTGCGATAAGATATTTGCTGAGAAGAAGTCAGGCCGCAGGGCCAGCGACCGGGAGCAACTAGCTTTGGCGTTGGACTATGTAAGAGCAGGCGACACTCTGGTTGTCACAAGGCTGGATCGGCTGGCTCGCTCTGTCATTGACTTGCATCATATTATAGCCAAGCTGACAGACAAGGGCGTATCGTTCCGTGTGCTGCAACAGTCGGGCATTGATACGTCTACGTCATCGGGCAAGCTGCTCCTAACCATGCTTGGCGCGGTTGCTGAGTTTGAAGCGGACATCAGGGCCGAGCGCCAGAAGGACGGGATTGAAGCTGCCAAGGTCAAGGGCGTTTACAAGGGCCGTCCCGCGTCGATTGATCCAGCCATAATTCAGTCTGCTCTAGCTGCCGGGGAGGCCCCTGCCACCATAGCCAAGCGCCTCAACATAGCCCGCAGCACCGTGTATCGCCTCAAGGATGCCGCCCCAGCTTGATCGGTCGCCACTCAACGACATGAACATGCCCAGCCAACGCACGGGCCTGCCCCCCCTCCTATCAAACATGCTCTTTTTGGGGCGGAGAGACTCGCTCAGAGCGATTTTGCTGCACTCGCTACCAGACTGCCGGATTTGCCGAGTGACTCTGTATGCCCGCCTAAGCGTGGCAAATATACCAATCCTTTATTGGGACCGTAAACGCTAGGACATGTGGAGATTAGGCCGTAGACTCATAAGCTCGCAACCACAGACGCATTGATGCGAGCTGGACCATGGCGAGGAAGTTTTCGGCGAGCTTGTCGTATCGGGTGGCGACACGGCGGAAGTGCTTTAGCTTGGAGAAGAAGCGCTCGATCAGGTTGCGCTCCCGATAGAGCCGTTTGCTGAAGCACGGCCTCCATTTTCTATTGGATTTGGCCGGAATGTTTGGCGTGGCACCCTGTTCCTCGATCAGCGTGCGGATGCGGTCGGCATCGTAGGCCTTGTCGGCAAGCACGATCATGTGTGGCCCGAGATGGTCGAGCAGTTCGTCTGCAACTTGCCCGTCATGAGTCTGCCCAGCAGTCAGGCCGAGCCGGATTGGGAGCCCTTGCGCATCGACGACGGCATGGATTTTGGTCGTGAGGCCGCCGCGGGATCGACCGAGACAATGATCTCGATCCCCCTTTTTGCCGTAGCAGCCTGTTGGTGCGCCCGGATGGAAGTGCTGTCGATCATTTGGATTTCACCGTCATACGCGGCGGTGATGGCGTCCATCATCCGGTCCCAGACGCCCACCTTTCGCCAGCGGACAAAGCGGTTGTAGCAGGTGGTGCGAGGCCCATAGCGCTCGGGCAGGTCGCGCCATGGCGCACCAGATCGCAGCACCCAGAATATGCCGTTCAGCACGCGCCGGTCATCGACGCGCGGGACGCCCCTTGGCTTGTTGGGCAACAGCGGCTCAATCACGCGCCATTCGAAGTCGGTCAGATCATATCGGCTCATACCAACGCTGAATCACTGTTCGGCGAAAATGGGAAGGCCTGTTTATTGCCGCCCGACGCTCTGCTCGATGATGTTGCCAATGATAACGAAGGCGATGACGCATCCAAGCAGCCACCATCCTGAGCGCCGCTTCCAACGGTTCAGCAAGATGATTGCTATCGGTAAGCCGATCATGATCGCTACCGCGACCATCAAATCGAAGCTGCTTATCGGCATGAGTCCACCATCACCCGAACCCTACGCCAAACAAATCCGTTCAGCCAAGAGCCATGCACGCTTTTATGAGTTCACGGCCTAATGCCCATCATATAGTACCGGATACACTAGAAGATACTTTTTGAAATTGACACTCCCGTAAATCCGTGGGGCGTTTTCCATAACGAGAAATGGAATAGTAAGCCGCGAGAGCGGTAGGACATACGATAAATGTTCCATGATGCCACAGCCTGAAAGGGTTAGCGAAAGCGGAGGGCGTACAGTTCCATATCATTGGGGTGTGCGGGCATCAGCGGCAGGCGGGCTCTACAATCAACTCTCGATATATCGACGGATCAAGATTGTATCAGCTTTGTCCCACAGTGCTAAGATTAAGAAATATACGATTTCTGTATCTATCTAGCCGGAGGGACGACAGGCGGGATACATCAACAACTCTCTTATCTCTGGATCAATATATATAGATAATATTAGATCTATATATTATATCTAATGGTAATAACTGATATCCAACCATGTGTATGCTGCAATGATCCACTATATAGCATTAGTCCTTTTCTTATATGCACGTTATCATCTAGAATATTTCATTCTTTGATTAGCAATTGTGCCCGCATCTGTCATGACGGCGATGATGGTAGGCGAGTGTGTGTTCCCTGATCCTGTCTGGTGCATACAGCCGAGTGCGTTCCGGTCTTTAAGCCATGCGGTCATTTGGTGACTGGTTCGAACCCTCTGCACAATTGCTCATCAAGGGATGAAAGCCCTTGCCCACACGGTTCTATTTAGCCGTTCCGGTTTCCCTGCGCAGGAGCGGGGCATCTCTCTGCATCTTTGGGAAATAGTTTCCCGAAATCTTCCCCTCCGAAAAGGAATAACTATGACCCCCGTCGATCTTGGTCGGCTGGCTGCGCCCCAGCTTGCCCAATATGTTTCCAATGCAGACCGCCGCATTGTTTCTGGTTTCCGTCTCGCATTGGCCAGCTTGGACATTGCCATTCCAGACTATGCCCAACGCGGCACACCGGGGCGTCCCCCTATCGAAAAGCTTATGGAGCAGGTGGACCGGGATACTGGCACTATCGCCACCTACCATGACGAGAAGCGTAAGATTGGCGTCTTCGCTCCCTGTAGCAAATAAAACCCTCAAAGGATTATATAATGACCGACAACACTAACTCAGTAGCCATTGCTGCTGATATTGAAATCCTGCGTTCAAATTTAGCTAAGGTGCATGCTATGATTGACCTTATTGGCAAGCCAGCAATTACTGCAGCCGAACAGATTTCAAATGCACTTGAAACCGCTAAGCGCAAATTTGATGATGCCATTTCTCGTGAAGCTACAGAACAGCGGCTAGCGCGATTGGCTGGGTTTCGTGACGTTCGTGTAAGCTATCCGCTTGATGCTGAAAGTCTACTGCGCACCCCTTTCACGATCATCTACACCAAGGAAACGTGGGACGTGAAGCTAGGGATGAGCGTGCCGAAAGAACATGCCGTCAGCGGGTTTGGTATGCTGGATGTTGACGCCTACGAATATCTGATGACCGTTCGGCCCGATGCAATTCCGACCGAAATTAAGGCGCTCGTGCCAGATGATCCGCAGGCCGCTATGTCCACCTACCTACTTGCGCATGCCCGTGGCTATTTTAAAGGCAAGACTGCATGAGCCGGACCTATCCGCCTGACTACCAGCCGAAATGCAGTATTGAGCCGACCGATTTAGATGACCTTTGCAATCGGGCTGGACCTTACGCCGCAGCCGCCAAGGCGGAGGTTGAATGGGGTGCTATTACAAAATGGCTGATGGACGGCAGCGCGGGGTATCAGGCTGCAATTGAGGCCGCCGATATACCGGGCCGGGTCGCATCCCTTTCTGTGCTTATAGTGTCGAAGGCCCGCAAAATAGATGCGGGCTGGCCGCACCCGTCAGGCAAGGTCGAAACTGCTGCACTCTACAACTACTCAGCGGACGCCCAATCCGAGGCCCAGCGAACGGCTGAGGATATCTATAGAATGTGGGACGCCGCTGGTCGCCCTCATGTCGATGCAGAGCGATGCAAATTCACATACCGTCTTCTAGTTGCCGCTGCTGAAAGAGGGCTGATTGATGGACTTCCTGCCCACCATGTCGCCCCGGCCACCTCGACAGAGCAGAAATCTATGCCGTCGCATTCCAGCTTGCACAATTTTTCAATTCACAGGAAAATCAATGACCGCACTTTCTCCCCGCCAAGCCATCAAGGTTAAGGCGGCGCTTTCGCTTATTGCCATCCACGGCCACAATCCGCGCACCGTCCAGCAACAGGCCCAAGCCAGCATTGCTAACGGCAACCCTGCTGCCAAAGCCTATAAGGCAGCACTAGACGGTTTCGCTAACCGCGTTCCCGCTCTCCGACCTACGTTGGAGATGGCCGTCGATCTGATCCACCATAGCGACGAAGCCACGGTAGCAATCTATGACCGGGCCTTGTCGGTTTTCAACGATACTGGCAATTCCAGCCATTTGGATGCCTTGGCCCCGATGATCCTTGAGGACGCAAAAGCTTTAGCGATCCAAAATGGTGATGCCTCCGAAGCCGATACTGCCAATTGGGATATTGGCGATGCCCTTGGCTACAGCGATGACGCGTTTGCTCTGACGCCCGACGTACCAGACGCCACTACTCACGCCCCCGGAGAGGCGCGTCAGACTCAATTTCAGTTTGCCGGTTCACCCGGCCCCGGCCCCGTTCCTTCCGCGCCTGTGGCAGCCCCTGCCCCCGTTGGCTTATGGACTGAGGCGGGCTATTCTGCTGGGTCGATATGGTCGAGCAATGAGTGCCGTTCCGATATCGCCCAGCCCGCACCCTATGATCCCACGAAACCCTATCATGACGCGACCGGATATAGGGCTGCATTGACGGGTGAGGACGCCCGACGATGGCACGGGACGCCTATGGGAGGCATCAGCTACATTCAGGATGAAACCGGCATCAGAGCCGCTCCGACCGGAGAACAGGCGCGCCGTGAGGCTGGCATCCCGCTTGGACCCATTGACTTCAGTTAGAATTTCTTTGCGGGCATCGCCGTGTATGGTTTCTTCGCACACTCATAGGTGGTCATCCATCTTATGCTGCTCTTCAGTCTGGTCGCACTGACCATCATGCCGCTATCTCTCGAAACTAGCATGTCGGTGACACCGATTCCCGGCGGACCACCTGACATCCTTAGCTCTAAATCAGTCTCTTTAACGTCGCCGCGAATGCGACAAGGTTGGTAACACCATACTTTTTGACCGAGATGAACACTCATCCTGACACTGGGCTGTTCTGGCACGTAAGACGATTTTTTATATTCTCCATTAACTTCCATGCCTACTTCTACAGGCCTACAATATAGGTCAAAATAATCGCTGGTTGCTGCACTCGATGCTTCAATATTAAAGATTATCGTGAAGAACCCTAGGTAAACTGCCCTCATCACAGACGCTCCACAGAATGGGTCGTAAATACCGTGGCCATAAAGTAGACGGCACCCGATCACAATGCCGGTGAAACGAGTTGCTGGCCATAGAGACGACGACAACAACCTTGCCCGTTTAGGTGAAGCAATTCGCGCATCCCGGAAAGCCGCCGGAATGTCACAAGAAACGTTCGCTGATGAAGCTAAAATAGATCGGTCGCACATGGGAAAGATCGAGCGAGGCGAACGGAACGTAACCTTCCTTAATCTGATCCGCATCGCCAAAGCGCTTGGTCAGCTTCCTTCAGATTTACTCCGTACCGCTCAGCTTTAACCCCGGCACCCGATAGGCTGCTATGGCTGCCACCAGTACACGCATTGAAGGAGTAGCGCCGTATTTATCGGCAGCATCTTTCCCTTCATGTCCCTGAAACTGGCGGCATATGCGCTCTGGTATCCCGGCATCAACGGCATGGGTCTTCCATGTATGGCGGAATGAGTGAAACACCTTGGCCTTGTCGGCAATACCGCAGGCGACCTTATAGCGGCTGAACCATTGCCCCCATTTGTCGGTTAGTTTCTGGCCGATGCCAATGGGTTTTAAACCGGGAAACACCCGCCCAGCTTGATCGGGCAGTCTTTCGACATACTCAATAAAGCCCAGTTCTATCAGCTTGGGATGCAACGGGACTAGCCGATTGCTGGCCTCATTTTTGATCTGATTAGGCAAGGCGTCATCATCCCCGGTATCGGTAATGTCGATGCACCATGCTTCCTGCCGCTGCTCGGCCTCATCAATGTACGGAACGCGCTTAACGTCACATACGCGAAGCTGGCCAATCTCTTCCCGTCGCGCCCCCATGAATAGAGCTATGAGAGGGAGCCAATACGCTGCCTGCCCGCCAGCCATGCCGTCCTTGGGGATTGCCCGGTTGGCATGGACAGGCCCGGAAAACAAAGCGGTTAGGTTATCTGTATCAAAGTCTTTCCGCTTCTCTCCCCGCTCACTGACAGCCATCTTTACATCACGGGCCGGATTGCCGGGGATGATATCTTCCTGCGCCGCCCATTCCAGTAGGGTACGGAGATACGCCAGCCGGTCCCTCACATTAATCTGCGACCGCTTAGGGTCAGCTATCAGCATTCGCTTGTAGGCCATTACATCGGCCTTGGTAATTTGCTCGACAGACTTCCGGCCAATCATGCTGTTGAACAGCTTTGCATCACGCCAGTAGGCGTCTTTGCCACGGGGCGACGGTTTACGCTCAGCGGCCCAGCCATCGACAATATCTGTATCTAGGTAAACACCCTTGCAGGGGCCGGTAGGCTGAGGATCGCTTTGGCAATCTACGGGTTGATTTTGACCTTCTACTGCGGGGCCATTCTCGCCATAGCGGGCATACATCTTAGCAATGGCAGATCGTTTGTCTGCATCGGCCTTTTCTCGCTCATGTGTAACTAGCAGCCTGCCAGCCCTAGCGATGTCAGAAAGCGAAGCGTTCGGCTCATGTCCTGCTGCGAGGGCATCCATGATCGGCTCCAACGCCTCTATCTCCATATCGGCAGCAAAGGCGGCATCTTCGATTAGAGCAGCCTGTTCTTGGTCGTACTCCCATTGCGCCCGCTCCCTGTCCAACCGAGCAGGCGACTTTGGAAGCGCGGGTTCAGGAGCAGTGGCAACGGCCTTATCCCGGCGCGCTCGGTCCAGCAGCTTATGAGCGGCCTTGGTACGATCGGGGATGACTAGTTTGGCGGCGTCCCGGTCCTTAAGGCCGAGCGACATTTTGATTTCGCGCTTACCGCCCATAAAAGGGCGGAGGTCCAACGGTATGGACATGCGGAAATAATATATGCCGTTGGGTGCTTTGTGCAAATAGGAACACATTGGCTTCGTCCTCGTACGTTTGTACTAGACGCTTGTCAAAAAGCCTGCAATTCCAATGTTTTCTAAGGATTTCAAGCCCCTAGAAAGACTGGTGCCCAGAAGAGGACTCGAACCTCCACGACCTTGCGATCGCCAGCACCTGAAGCTGGTGCGTCTACCAATTCCGCCATCTGGGCACGGGGTAGGAGGGCGCCTCTAACCGGGTCCCCCAAAGCTGTCAACGCATTGTCTTCAATATTTTTCTCGCCATTGCAAAAAGCCGGTTTAAGGCGGCATCGCCATCGTAAGATCATGAAGGATGCCGATTGTGAACGCTATCCCTGCCGCCCCGCCCGCGCTGTTCGCCCGGCCCGATGGGCTGCGCCTAGCCTATCGGCACCAGGTCGGCAGCGGACCGACGATCATCTTCCTGCCGGGTTATATGTCGGACATGGAGGGCGGCAAGGCCATCGCGCTGGAGCGGTGGGCCACGGCGCAGAGCCGCGCGATGATGCGGCTCGACTATGCCGGTTGCGGGGCCAGCGAGGGGCGGTTTGCAGACGGGACATTGGCAAGCTGGCGCGACGACGTGCTGCTATTGCTGGATGCGCTGGTCGAAGGGCCGATGGTGCTGGTGGGATCGTCCATGGGCGGCTGGCTGGCGTTGCTGGTGGCGCTGGCGCGGCCCGACCGGGTGGTGGGGCTGGTCGGCATCGCTGCCGCGCCTGATTTCACTGAGTGGGGCTTCACCGACGCGGACAAGGCGCTGCTGGCGACGGAGGGGCGGATCGAGGAGCCGTCGCCCTACAGCGACGATCCCTATGTCACGACGCTAACCTTCTGGCAGTCGGGGCAGGCGTTGCGACTGCTGGAGGGCCCCATCGGGATCGATTGCCCGGTGCGGCTGCTCCACGGCCAGCAGGATCGCGACGTGCCCTGGTATGTGGCGGTGAAGACGGCGGGGCTGGTGCGTTCATCCGATGTGCAGACGCTGCTGATTAAAGACGGCGATCACCGCCTGTCCCGCGACGGCGACATTGCCCTGTTGATCCGCACCGTCGCCAGCCTGTTGGCCCAAATTGTGGATACCCCCTAATGCTCTTTTTCCTGCCGCTCCTGCTCCAGGCCTATTCCCCCGAAACCGAAGCGGTGATGAACCGCAGCCGCAAGGAAAAGCAGGAGGAACGTGCTGCCGCTGTTGCTGCGGCGACGCCTGCGGCGGCAGCCCCGGCGAGAGCCGACGGCAAGGTGCCGATCCCCGCAAAGTTCGCCGCGCCGTTCCAGGCGTGCCTGGACCAGGCGATGGAGTCGCCCGATGCCGGCGTCGCCTTCGCCCAGAAATGGCGGATCGACGGGGGCAGCTTCTATGCGCGCCATTGTATGGGCTTTGCCTATGCGCGGGCCGAGCGCTGGACGCCCGCGATCGTCGCGTTCGAGCAGGCGGCTGAGGAGGCCGAGCGCAGCGGCGAGATGGTGGAGGCGGCGAGGCTTTGGGCGCAGGCGGGTAATGCCGCAATGGCGAGCGGCGACCTGCCCAAGGCGCGGGGCGATTTTGACGCAGCGCTGGCGCGTGGATTGCCCGACGGGCTGGAGAAGGGCGAGGTCCATCTGGACCGGGCACGGGCGTTAGTGGCACTAAACGAGCCGGAGGCGGCGCGCGATTCGCTGGAAGTCGCTCTGGCGCAAGCCCCCAAAGATCCGCTGGGCTGGCTGTTGTCGGCGACGCTGGCGCGGCGGTCGGGCGAGATGAGCCTGGCGCAAGCGCATATCGCGCGGGCGGTGCAATTGTCGCCCGATGACGCCTCCGTGGCGCTGGAGGAAGGCAATATCGCCGTCCTGACCGATCATGAGGATATTGCCCGCGCAGCCTGGACGCGGGCGGTGAAACTGGCCCCGGATGCGCCGGCGGGCAAGGCGGCGGCGGACAATCTGTCGCGGTTGCCTGCCGCCAAAGCGAACAAGTAAAGACGCCAGCAAGACTTTGTAACGGAACCGCTTTCGCCCCCGCCCCGTTCGCTCGTCCGTAGCGGGATTGCATGAAGGAGACAGCGAGTTGGACAGTTACTGGAAGAAGAGCGCGGCGATCGGCCTGCTGCTGGTCGGCGCGATGGCGACCACTGCCTGTTCGCGCGGCGCGACGCGCGGCGGCCTGATCGGCGGCGCGGGCGGCGCGGTCGTGGGTAGCGCCACCGGCCTTGGCACGGTGGAAGGCGCCGCGATCGGTGGCGCGGTCGGCGCGGTCATCGGCGACGATAGCGACCGCTGTTCGCGCCGCGATCGCCGCCGGGGCCGGTGCTGAAAAAGTCCCTTATTTAAGGTAGAAGTCGACGGTCGTGACGACGCGCACCTTTTTGTAGGGCGTGTCGCTCGATCCGTCGCCGCCCTCGCCATCGCGGGCGTCGATCGAGAAATAGCCTTGGGTGGCGCTCTTGATGCCCCCTACCCCTGACCCTGAATCCTTGGCGAATTGTTCGGCGGCGGCGCGGGCGTCGCGGGTGGCGGAGGCGACCATGTCAGGCTTGACGTCATTGAGCTTGGTGAAGCTGTATTTCATGCCCGACCCTTCCTGTAGCGTCACGCCGCGGCGGACCAGGTCGAATTGCTGCGCGACGGCTTTCTGCGCGCGGGCGATGTCGGTCGTGCGGAGCAGCATACGCTGGGTGATGGTGATGTTGTTGACACCATTGTTGAGATATTGGTTCACGCCCGCGCCGGTCGGGGTCAACTCGCCAGGCTTAAAGCCCAGGCCATTAAAATAGCTCTGTAATTCGCGCGTATTATTATCAATCTCCGCGCGGACAGTGGGCAGGTCGAAGCCGGTCGCCGAATAGCTGATCGACCAGGTGGCCAAGTCCGCCGTCACATCCTTTTCCGCCAGCCCCCGCACTGTGACCGAGCGGTCCGCCGCCTTGGCCCGTTTCAGCCCGTCGCCCAGCAGATAACCGCCCGCGATCGTCCCGAAAGCCAGCAGCGCCGCGCTGCCCAGCAAAATCTTGTCTCGCATTTCCAACGTCATTGTCCGCTTTCCTCTTCCGTCTGGTGATGCGCGACCTTATCTTGGGAGCATAGCTACGATCGCCGAGATGAACCGTTGCTTTATAGCGACGAACGGAGAAAGACTTGCCCAAATTCCTGCATAGCATGATCCGCGTCAGTGACGTCGACAAGACCATCGCCTTTTTCGAGCTGCTGGGGCTGAAGGAGGTCAAGCGCTTCGATAGCGAGCAGGGCCGGTTTACCCTGGTCTATCTCGCCGCGCCGGGGGACGAGGATGCGCAGGTCGAACTGACCTACAACTGGCCGCCGGTCGATGGCAGTCCGGCCGAAGTCTATGATGGCGGGCGCAATTTCGGCCATATCGCTTACCGGGTCGAGAATATCTACGACACCTGCCAGCGGCTGATGGACGCGGGCGTGACGATCAACCGGCCGCCGCGCGACGGGCATATGGCGTTCGTGCGGACGCCCGATAATATTTCGATCGAATTGTTGCAGGACGGGCGGCTGGAACCGGCCGAGCCCTGGACGTCGATGCCCAATATCGGCGTCTGGTGAGCGCCGTGATCGAGGTCGTCCGCATCCCCGTCCTCACCGACAATTATGTCTGGTTGCTCCATGACGACAGCAGCGGCGAGACGGTTGCGGTCGATCCGGCGGTGGCGGAGCCGGTGTTGCAGGCGGCGGCCGCGCGCGGCTGGACCATCGGCCAGATCTGGAACACCCATTGGCATGGCGATCATGTCGGCGGCAATGCGGCGATCAAGGCGGCCACAAGCTGCGTCATTACCGGCCCGGCGGCGGAGGCGGAGAAGATCGGCACGCTGGACCGGACCGTGGGGGAGGGCGACAGCGTGCGGATCGGCGATCATGTCGCCACGGTCATGGCGGTGCCGGCGCATACGGCGGGCCATATCGCCTATCATCTGGCCGACGACTGCATGATCTTTGTCGGCGATACGCTGTTCGCCATGGGCTGCGGCCGGTTGTTCGAGGGGACGCCGGCGCAGATGTTCGCCAACATGGCGCGCTTCGCCAGGCTGCCGGACGATACAATCGTCTATTGTGCGCATGAATATACGCTCTCCAACGGCCGCTTCGCGTTGGGGGTAGAGCCGGGCAACGCCGCGCTGGCGCGGCGTGTCGTGGCGGTGGAAGCAGCGCGGGCGCGGGGCGAGGCGACGGTGCCCACCAGCATCGGGATCGAGCGGGAAACGAACATCTTCATGCGCGCGCGCGATGTGGCGCAACTGGCGGAGCGGCGCGCGGCAAAGGACGCGGCCTGACGGTTTTTGCGCTATAGCGTCGTCCTACGGTCAATGGATTGGAGAGTCGCGATGCGTGTGTGGATTGGGATGGCGCCGCTGCTGCTGGCGGCCTGCACCGGCAGCTATGAGCCGACGCCGCTGACGGACAAGCAGGCGGCGAAGCTGGACAAGGCGCTGGCCGGCAAGGTCGCCGGCGAGAAGGTAAGCTGCATCAATCGCGAGCCGCAGAGCAACCTGACCGTCATCAGCAACAATGTGCTGCTCTACCGGGTCAGCCGGAAGCTGGTTTACAAGAATGAACTGATCGGCAGTTGCAGCGGCCTGACCTATGGCGACACGATGATCGTGCGCAGCTATGGATCGCAAATGTGCCGGGGCGACTTCACCACCACCGCCAATTTGCAGACCGGCATCACGACCGGCGCCTGCGCGCTGGGCGACTTCATCCCCTATCGCACGCCCAAGCCCTAAGCAGGGTCAGTCGCCGATCGCCCTGGCGAGCGCCATACGAATGGCCGTGAGCCGCGCTAGAATATCCGACGGGTCCAGTGGCGCAGCCTGGGCGACGGGCACGGTCGGCGCATGGCCGTTGCCGTCCACCAAGGCCTTTTGCGCGCCCTTGACGGTGAAGCCCTCAACATTGAGCAGTTGGTGAATGCGGCGCGCGAGTGCGACGTCGGTGGGCCGATAATAGCGGCGGTTGCCCGATCGCTGGAGCGGTCGCAGCTGGGGAAAGCGCGTTTCCCAATAGCGCAAGATATGCTGGGGAAGACCAAGCTCGCCCGCCAGCTCGCTGATCGTCAGAAATGCACCCTCCGCCTTTTCCATGACAGCGATGTTGCACTCATAATTGACCGAACGTCAACTATGGTAAAGCAATGGTAATGCTGGAAAAGCGGCCTGTGGCCAATTAAACCGAGGCGACCCGGTCGCGCATCGTCTGGCTGGCGCGGAAGGTGAGCACCCGGCGCGGTTCGATCGGCACTTCGACGCCGGTCTTGGGATTGCGGCCCATGCGCTGCGTCTTGTCGCGCAGGACGAAGGTGCCGAAGCTGGAAATCTTCACATTTTCACCGCGTTCGAGCGCGCAGGACATATGTTCGAGGATCGATTCGACCAGCGCGGCGGCCTCCGCCCGCGACAGGCCGACATGGCGGTTCACGCTTTCAGCGAGGTCCGCCCGCGTCAAGGTTGCATTGCCGCTCATAGTCCATCCCCACTTCTTCGCCCCGGCGACCATCATCGCGGATGATCTACCTGAAATGTGATCGATTCGCAGGGCTTTGGCAAGCGCCGCCTGCCTTGCGCCCCGGCTTAGATGCGCAGGACGCAGGCGCCCCAGGTGAAGCCGCCGCCCATCGCTTCCAGCACGACCAGGTCGCCGGGCTTGATCCGGCCATCGCGCACCGCATAGTCGAGCGCCAGCGGCACCGAAGCGGCGGAGGTGTTGGCGTGGCGATCAACCGTCACCACCACCCGGTCGGGCGACAATTTGAGCTTGCGCGCGGTCGCGTCGAGGATACGGGCATTGGCCTGATGCGGCACCAGCCAGTCGATTTCGTCGGTGGACAAGTCGGCGATGGCCATGACCTCCTTGAGCACGGAGGCGAGGTTGACGACGGCGTGGCGGAACACTTCCTGGCCGCGCATCCGCAGCTTGCCGACGGTCTGGGTCGTGGACGGTCCGCCATCGACATAGAGAAGCTGGTTGTGGCGGCCATCGGCATGGAGTTTGGCGGCCAGGATGCCACGCGCGCCCTCTTCGCTCTCTTCCGCCCCCAGCACAACCGCGCCGGCGCCGTCACCGAACAGGACGCAGGTGGTGCGGTCTTCCCAGTCGAGGATGCGGCTGAAGGTTTCCGCGCCGATCACCAGCGCGCGTGTTGCCGCGCCCGACCGGATCATGCTGTCGGCCACGGTCACGGCATAGAGAAAGCCAGAACAGACCGCCGCCACGTCGAACGCGACGCAATCGTCTATGCCAAGCGCCGCCTGCACCTTTGTCGCGGCGGCGGGGAAGGTCTGGTCGGGGGTCGCTGTTGCCAGGATGATGAGGTCGATGTCCTGCGCGGTCAGGCCTGCCGCCACGATCGCCTGACGCGCGGCATCGGCGGCCAGGCTGGCGGTGGTTTCGCCTTCGCCGGCGATATAGCGGTTGCGGATGCCGGTCCGCTCGACGATCCATTCGTCGCTGGTATCGACCGTCTGCGCCAGTTCGGCATTGCTGACCGCACGAACGGGCAAGGCCGAGCCCGTGCCGAGCAGGATGGAGCGACGAATCACTTGACGGGCTGCTCCAACTTGGACGCAGCGGCCGACAGCGCATGGACGCCGGCCATGTCGGCGGCGATCCGGCGGGTGATGTCTTCCTCCAGCAGGCGGGCGGCCACATGGACAGCGTTGGCGATGCCCTTGTCATTCGCGCTGCCATGGCTTTTCACGACCACGCCATTGAGGCCAAGGAAGACCGCGCCATTATGGTTGTTGGGGTCGAGATGATGTTTGAGCAGGTGCATCGCGGGCTTCGAGATCAGGAAGCCGATCTTCGAGCGGATCGAACTGGTGAACGCCTTGCGCAGGACGTCGGTAACGAAGCGGGCGGTGCCCTCCGCCGTCTTGAGCGCGACATTGCCCGAAAAACCGTCGCACACGATCACGTCGGCGTCGCCGCGCGCAATCTTGTCGCCTTCGGTGAAGCCGTCAAATTGCAGCGGCAGGCTGGTCGCGCTACGCAGCACGGCGGCGGCGTCGCGGATCTCGTCCGTGCCCTTCAAGTCTTCGGTGCCGATGTTGAGCAGGCGTACGCGCGGCCGTTCCAGATCGAAGGCGATGCGCGAATAGGCCGCGCCCATCACGGCGAACTGGACAAGGTTGCGGGCGTCGCACCCGGTATTGGCGCCCAGGTCGAGCATCACGACGTCATTGTCGCCCAGCGTGGGAAGCAGCGCCGCCAGCGCGGGGCGATCAACGCCGGGCATGGTGCGCAGCGCCAGCTTCGCCATCGCCATCAGCGCGCCGGTATTGCCAGCGGAGACGGCCGCGCCCGCCTGGCCCGATTTCACGGCGGCGATCGCCATGCTCATCGAGCTGCTCTTCTTGCGAATCGCTACGCTCGGCTTGTCGGAGCCCGCCACGACGGTATCGGCGTGGACGATTTCCGAGGCTGCCCGCAAATTGGGATGACCGTCGAGCGCAGCCTTGATCTGCACCTCGTCGCCAAACAGGGTGAAACGCAGCCCGTCATGACGGTGGCGGGCCAAAGCCACACCCGCCATCATCACGCGCACGCCTTCGTCCCCGCCCATCGCGTCGATTGCGATCCGCGGCTGACTGGACACTTAAGATCACCCCTTTACGGAGATGGGGATGGGCTTACGCCCCAACGGCGACGATTTCGCGGCCGTTATAATGCCCGCAGGCGTCGCACAGATTGTGAGGACGCTTCAGTTCGCCGCAATTGGAGCATTCCTGGAATGCTTCGACGCGCAGCGAATCGTGGCTACGGCGCATGCCGCGCTTGGAGGGGGACGTTTTCCTTTTGGGGACAGCCATGTCGGCACCTTGTTCCGTATAATATCAAGTTGTGCGACCGGCCAGTTCCGAACAGAAAAGCTGACGCCAACGGCGCCGCAGACCCATGCGGCCCGGTGATCGCGAAGCCCTGCGCCTATAGCGCTTTTTGTTCGGGGCGCAAGGGTTTCTTCCCTTTGGCCTTGCCGGATCGCCCATGCCGGTTAGGGTACGGCGCTGGAAACGAGGGGATAGTCCATGCTGCTGCCGATCACACTGACCTTTGCCGCGGCCTGCGGGCTGCTCAACCTGTGGATCGCGACTCGCTGTGCGCGGATTCGCATCGCCGACAAGGTGATGCATGGCGATGCGGGCAACAGCCTGCTGGCGCGGCGGATGCGCGCGCACGCCAATTTCGTGGAATATACGCCGATCGTACTGATTCTCTTCGCGCTGGTGGAGATGGCGGTGGGTGCGTCGCTATGGCTGTGGATCGGGGCGCTGGTCTATGTGGTGGCGCGGGTCGCCCATGCGTTCGGCATGGACGCGGATAGGCCCACGCTGTGGCGCGCGGGTGGCGCGCTGCTGACTTGGGGCGTCATGGTGGCGATGGCGATCGCCGCTCTGACGATCGCCTATGGAGCGACGCGGGAAATGCCAGTGCCGCCCGCCATGGCGGCGCGGGGGTAGTTACCCTGCCAGAACCGAATCGGCGACATAGGGGTTGGTGCGCCGTTCATGGGCGAAATTGCTCATCTGGCCATGGCCGGGGACGAACGCCGTCTCGCCGCCCAGTGGCCACAGCTTGCCGGTGATGGCGTCGATCAAATCCTGATGATTGCCGCGCGGGAAGTCCGTGCGCCCGATCGATCCCTGGAACAGCACGTCGCCCACGATGGCGAGTTTGCTGGGCGCGTGGTGGAAGACGACATGGCCGGGCGTGTGACCGGGACAATGATAGACGTCGAAGGTCAGATGGCCGACCGTCACCTGATCGCCATCGCTCAGCCAGCGATCCGGCTCGAAACTCTCGCCCGGCAAGCCCCAGCGCTCGCCGTCCTGCGGCAGCCGGTCGATCCAGAAGCGATCATCCTCATGCGGCCCTTCGATCGGGACATTGAGGTCACGCGCCAGCAAGCCGGCCTGGCCGCAATGGTCGATATGGCCGTGGGTGACGAGAATCTTCTCGATCGTCACGCCCTGATCGACAGCCGCCTTCTTGAGCACCGGCAGGTCGCCGCCCGGATCGACAAAAGCGCCGCGCATCGTTTGCGTGCACCAGAAGAGGGTGCAGTTCTGCTGCAACGGGGTGACGGGGATCAGGACGGCTTTGAGCGGCGGCGTAGTCATGGCGCTGATGTGGCGAAGGTGACGGGCAGACGCAAGGGTCAGGCCGCGTCGTCGGTCACCGCGAACGGTTCGGCCAGGCTGATGCTGTCCAGCACCTTGGCGGTTTCGTCGCGCACGCGCAGCATCACGCGATGCAGCCGACATTCCGATTCGGGCAGGCAGTTGGTGCAGCTTTCATGAGCGAAGCGGCTGGCGCAAGGCGTCAACGCGAGCGAACCGCGGGTCAGCCGGACAATGTCGCCATAGCTGACGTCCACCGGCGCCAGCGCCAGCCAATAGCCCCCGTCCCGCCCCCGCTGGGTCGCGACCAGCCCTTCGCGCGACAATTCGGACAGGATCACCGTCAGGAATTTGGACGGAATATTCTGGCGCGTCGCGATTTCGTTGAGGGGCACCGGACCCTGGCGGTAGCGATCGGCCAGATGCTGAAGCGCACGGATGGCGTAACGGGTCTTCTGGGACAACATGGGTCCGTTATTCGCGCCCGCGGCTGCTTTGGCAAGTCAAGCGAGGCAAGAGCGAAAGAAGTTTTCGGGCTGGAGGCCGCAGAATGAAGAACGCCTTGTCCGACTAGCGGGCAGGCTCCAAAGCGGCCTTCGCCTGTCCGGGGAAGTCGCTGAAGATGCCATCCACGCCGGTCGCCGCGATAGCACGGACCCAGGAGGCGAAGTCGCCGCGGCCCTGCGGATCGTCGGCGCGCTGATATTGCGGCGGCAGGAAGCTGTTTTCCATCCGCAGCGTCCAGACATGGACCTGCAAGCCCGCATCATGAGCGCGGCCGACCAGCGCAGTCGGGCCTTCGGGCGCGATTACCAGCGCCGCCGACGGACCGACGCCATCGGCATAGGTGGCGATGTCGGTGAGACCCTGGACCGTCAGCATGTCCGCATAGGTCGTACCGGGCAGGTCGGCCGGGCCGCCCTCCGCATCGATCAGCTGGATGAGGCGCAGCCGCGTGGCCGCGCGCAGGGCCTTGAGATTACCGACTTCGAAGGACTGGATGAAGACCGGGTCGGCCTCGCCCTGATAGCCGTAGCGGCTGAGCAGATCGAGCAAAGCCGCCTGATGCGGCAGGCCGAGGCCCGCAAAATAGCTCGGATGCTTGGTTTCGGGATAGAGGCCGATGCGGCGACCGGTTTCGGCCTCCTTGGCGCGAACCAGCTTCAAAATCTCTTCGAAGGTCGGGATCGGATAGAGATCGTCGAAACGCCGGTTGGCCGGGCGGACATCGGGCAGCCGTTCGCGCGCGCGCAGGGTGCGCAGTTCGGCGAGGGTGAAGTCCTCGGTGAACCAGCCGACCATGGCGACGCCGTCGATCGTCTTGCTCGTCTTGCGATCGGCGAATTCGGGATGATCGGCGACGTCGGTGGTGCCGCCAATCTCATTTTCATGCCGGGCGACCAGCACGCCGTCCTTGGTGAGCACCAGGTCCGGCTCGATATAGTCTGCCCCCTGGTCGATCGCGCGCTCATAGGCGGCGAGCGTATGTTCGGGCCGTTCGCCGCTGGCGCCCCGATGGGCGATCAGGATCGGTTCGGCTGCCAACGCCGATGGGGTCGCAGAAAGGGAGATGAGGCTCATCAGCAGAAACAGTGTGATGCGCGCCAGCCCCCGCCCGATCATGCCTTCACGCCCTGGAGCGCATTTTCATAGGTGGTCGCCTTGAACCCGATGATGGTTTCGCGGCCGGTGTCGAGGATGGGACGCTTAATCATCGACGGGTTGGTGATCATCAGCAGGATCGCCTTGTCCGCGTCGATATGCGCCTTGTCGCCCGCATCCAGCGCCTTGAAGGTGGTGCCGGAGCGGTTGAGGATGGTTTCCCAGCCATGTTCCATCACCCATTCCTCCAGCTTGCCCTTGTCGACGCCGGCGACCTTATAATCGTGGAAGCTGTAGCTGACCCGCTCATTATCCAGCCAGTTGCGGGCCTTCTTGATCGTGTCGCAATTTTTGATGCCATACATGGTAATCATGATGCCGTGCTCCTGTTACCCTTTGAAGGCGGTGACTTCGATTTCGATTTTCATGTCCGGCTTGACGAGGCCGGCGACGACGCAGCTGGCCGCGGGGCGGATGTCGCCGAACACGGGGCCCGCAATGTCGCCCATCACGTCCCAATAGGCCGCGTCGGTGATATAATAGGTGACGCGCACCACATCGGCGAAGGCAAAGCCCGCCTCCTCCAGCGCCTTGCCGATCACCTTGAGCGCGTTCCTGCCCTGCGCCACCACATCGTCCGGCATGATCTTGGTTTCAGGATCGGTGCCGGTGGTGCCGGCGACAAAGCACCAGTCGCCCTGTACGACGGCGCGCGAATAGCCGACCTGCGCCTCGAAGGGCGAGCCGGAGGAAATGAGCTGGCGGGGCATTCGGATTCCTGCTGCAGTGCGAAAGGATCAGAGCGGCCTTTGCCCCCTTGTCCAAAGGCTGTCCAGTGATTTCCCGGCCAGCAATTTCCCCGGAACGGCGGGCGCGCCCGGCCGTTGGGAACAGATCAGGCATCAGGCCCAAGGAGACATAAGATGGACCGCCCTACCCCCGACCGCGAATTGGAAGAGAATAAGGAGCAGGCCGAGGCCGGCACCCAAGCGCAGGACGTCGCGGACGATGCGCGGGCGCGCGCCACCGATCTGGCGGAAGAGAGTGAGCATGGCGGCCGCACCAACCTGGCCCAGATCATCCCCGACGACGTGCCCGACCTGGTCGACAAGATGAACGAAATGAACCGGTCCGGCCGGATCGACATGGACGCCTATGCCGGCGAGCCGCAGATGGATGACGAAGAGGAGGAAATGGGGCGGACCGACGACGAGGACGAAGAATAACCGACCAGGCGCGCCTTATTGCCCATCGTCTGGGCCATGGCCTTACCCGGCGGAGGACTGATATGCGCCTGCGCTGC
Source organism: Sphingobium sp. Z007 (assembly GCF_900013425.1). Lineage (GTDB taxonomy): Bacteria > Pseudomonadota > Alphaproteobacteria > Sphingomonadales > Sphingomonadaceae > Sphingobium. Next base: position 2,991,311 of record NZ_FBXK01000005.1, on the reverse strand, counting down.
GATGGCACAGACGATCGCTAGCGTGCATCGATCGGCTAGTTCGGGCGAGGCTCGGCGGCGGCGTCATCCATTCGGCTCCATTTTAAAGGGTTTCGCCCAGCATGGCGGCACCGGAGTATGTGGCATTGAGGCGGGTCAAATCCTTTCGACGCCGGATCGGTGAAAAGCTGGAGCGGCTTTAACGCCCTGTTTTCCAGGCGCTCGCTAAGGCGGGGGCATGGCGAACAGATGGAATGGGCAGCAGCGGCCGTCGCAAAAAGGCAAGGTGCAGCAGGCGTGGGTCGCGGAGGCCCGGCGCGCGGGGGCAGGGCGACTTCGATCCGCGCCAGCGCGTCGCCGCGGGTTAAGCGGACCGGCACTGATCTACCTGCTGTGCCTGGCGCTGTTGCTGGGCCATTATGGGCCGGGCTGGATCGATCGGTTCAGCCTGCCGACGGTGGCCGTACAGACGCCGGCCGCGCCGACACCAGTTGTTGCGACAGACAGGCTGTCGGGCAATTTTGGCTTTTGCCATAGCGGCGGCGGGACCAATTGCGTGGTCGATGGCGACACATTCTGGTTCCGCGGCGACAAATATCGCATCGCCGACATCGACACGCCCGAAACCCATGGACCGCGTTGCGCGGCGGAGGGCCAACTTGGCGCGCGCGCAACGCGACGGTTGCAGGTGCTGATGAATGATGGCGCCTTTTCGCTAGAGAACGCGGATCGCGACACGGACCGTTATGGGCGGGCGCTGCGGATCGTGACGCGAGAAGGCCAGTCGATCGGCGACCAATTGGTTGCCGAAGGACTGGCCCGCCCATGGGATGGCGGTCGCCACCCTTGGTGTTAGGTGCTTAGCGGCAATTGACGCCGCCGCGGTCGATTTCGCGGCCCAGCAAAGCGCCGGCACCGCCACCGATTAGCGTGCCCAATATGTTGGACTGGCCCTGCGCCAGCTGGTTGCCGAGCAGGCCGCCCAGCGCTGCGCCGACGATCAGGCCAGTAGTGCCATCCGAACGGCGGCAATAATAGCGGTTGTCGTTGCCGCGATAGATGCGGGTGCGGCGATCGACCCGGATCGGCGCGTAACCGGTGCGATAATAGCGGTCGGGGCGATAGGACCGGCCATAGCGCGGGTCGGGGCGGTTCCAGTCATAGCTGTAGACCGGGCGGCCGGGACGGATATTGCCGGGCCGCACGCCGGGGCGATCGGGCCGCCAGGTGCGACGATCATCGCGGCGATCGACGCGCCTGTCCTGGCGCACATCGCGACGGACTTCACGGCGATCCTGACGGACATCGCGCCGCACTTCGCGACGGTCCTGGCGTACTTCCCTGCGGTCCTGACGCACGTCGCGACGATCGTCACGCCTGTCCTGGCGATTGTCCTGGCGATTGTCGCGGCGGTCTTCGCGCCGTTCACGATTGTCCTGGCCGGGTTGGGCGAAGGCCGGGGTAGCGGCAATGCCGGTCATCGCCATCGCGCCGAGCGACAGAGCGGCGATGGCTTGTTTGAACGAAAATGTCATGGGCGGGTGTCCTTGCCTCTTGGTAGCGTGGCGATAGAACCCGCGGTGATAGGGAATGTTGCATGAACGGAACAAAACGCGCCGTTCAGTCCGGGGACAGGGGCGGCGGCGGCAGGAACGATCCGGCCTTTTTACATATCGACCATGGCAGATTTTGCGCATGGCGATCTTCCTTTGTATCGGCGCGCTTTGTATCGGCCCGATGGCAAGCTGCCGATAGGCAAGAGCCGAACTATCATAGCGTGGCGGTTGCGCGTAGGCGTGCGCTGGCGGAAGGCGTCGGGTTTGTAGAAGACGCTGGAGCTGTTGGTGACCCGACTGCGTCGGATCCTCCGCTCTGATTTATGGGTGTGAGGCGATGCCCTACCCGTCAACCGATCCCGTTTGACCGCAAATCGCTTTATGGGTGTCAGAGCGCGTTGGCGAGGGCGGCGCGCTGTTCGTTGGTGAGGCCGTCGGCGGCGTTGTCACCCTGTACGCCCTGGCCTTCGTCAGCGGAGCCGACGAACTGGATCGCGGTGAGTATCACCAATATTGCCCAGAGCAGCGCGAACCAGCGGCTGGTGAAGATCGAGCGGAGGCGGACGCCGAAAAACATGGAGCGCAGCATAAGGCGCGCGGGGTTAAGGAAGCCTCACCCTCGCGACGTGGCCCTATCGGGATAGGGGCCGGTGTCGGGCGCGGCGAAGGTGATGGGGCTGGTCAGCACGACTTGGTCGAGCCGCGTGGCGCTCATGCAGCGATGGCACCAGCTCTGGTCGAAGGCGACCTCCCGCACCCACTCCTGCGCCGCCACGTCCCACGCCGCGCAGGCGTCGCGCGTGACATGGTCGCTGCCGCAGACATTGCAGATATAGATGTGGTGGAGGGGCGTTTGAGGGATCGGAGGTAGCTCGGCCATGAGGCGAACATAAAGCGATTCGCGCCGTTTTGGCGGGAGATGAGTCCGTTATGGACCCGACATTTGGCGTCAGGCGGCGGCTTTGCGCGATCGGGTCTGGTCGCCACGCTCCGCCAGCAGACCGGCGATGGAAATGTCTTCGTCTATGTCTTCCCAATGGAGGCCGCTCGGACTCATCTCGACCTGCGCCCGCCGATCGGGCGTCGCGTGCAGCAAGCGCGGAAACCAGGCAAGCGGCACCCCAGCGTGCGACCATCTTCGAGATTGATCCAGAAACTGTGGTCATCAAAACGGACAGCGAGGGGTGCAGTCGGGGAAGCGATATAGTTCGCTCAAGCCGCTGCTTTGCGCAACATGCCTGCTTCGCTCAAGCGCTGGTGCAGCGCTGTCGGCGAGAGTTCAAGGCCGTTGGGCCAGGCGAGCGCGCCGGCTTCGATAAAGGCGCGGGAGAAATAGGCGGGGTCCGCCAGCGGCGCGGTCAGTTCCGTGCTGCGGGCGATCAGATCGGCGGCCGACCAGTGCGCGGCGCTGCCATCGCTGAAGGTCAGGTCGAGTTGGGCCGGACCGGCGGGCTGGATATGGGTGATCTTAATCAAGATCGGCTCCGGGGATCATTTCCCTCGGCAGCAACGCTTCGCTGCAATGCCACTTTGCCCTGCGTTCGGCACTGTGGTCCAGCGCCCATTGCTGCACGATCCGCGACGCCTTTTGGGCAAGGCCGCCCGCAATGATCTCGCCGGTCGCGATGGCGACGAAAGCCGCAAAACCGTGATAGCTGGCATGAAAATGCGGCGGTGATTATCGTCACGATATATCCGAATGACGATGCCGAAAAAGAGGGAGATGATCGGCATAGTCTCCCTCCTTCAACAACCGCCGCGTCGTTTCACTCCGCCGCGATGCCTGCCGCCTTGAACATATCGGGGTCGGCCTCGTCCGTGTTGGCCGCGTCGCTGCCCTTGATCTTCTGGCGGCGGTCGAAGGCGTCCCAGACGTCGTTCCACTGCCCGCGCGTCGCGCCCTTGGAATATTCGGTCGAACGGGTTTCGAAGAAATTGGCGTGCTCGACGCCGTTCAGCATCGGGGCGAGCCAGGGGAGCGGATGCTCGTCGATCATGTAGATGGGTTTCAGGCCGAGCTGACCCAGGCGCCAGTCGGCGATGTAGCGGACATATTTCTTGATGTCCTTGGGCGTCATGCCAGGCACCGGCCCCATTTCGAAGACGAGATCGACAAAGGCGTCCTCGATGCGGACGGTCTTCTGGCACATGTCCATGATGTCGTCCTTGACCGCGGGGGTCAGGCAGTTGCGTTCCGCACAGAAGGCGTGGAACAGCTTGATGATGCCCTCGCAATGGAGCGTTTCGTCGCGGATCGACCAGGTGACGATCTGGCCCATGCCTTTCATCTTGTTGAAGCGCGGGAAGTTCATCAGCATCGCGAAGGAGGCGAAGAGCTGCAGCCCTTCGGTAAAGCCGCCAAACATGGCGAGCGTGCGGGCAATATCCTCGTCCGTGTCGACGCCGAATTGTTGCAGATAGTCGTGTTTGTCCTTCATTTCCTTATACTGCATGAAGGCGCTATATTCGCTTTCGGGCATCCCGATCGTGTCGAGCAGATGCGAGTAGGCGGCGATGTGGACGGTTTCCATGTTGCTGAACGCGGTCAGCATCATCTTGACCTCGGTCGGCTTGAACACGCGGCCATATTTTTCGTGGTAGCAATCCTGCACTTCCACGTCGGCCTGGGTGAAGAAGCGGAAAATCTGCGTCAGCAGGTTGCGCTCATGATCGGACAGCTTCTGCGCCCAGTCGCGGCAATCCTCACCCAAGGGCACTTCCTCGGGCAGCCAGTGCAACTGCTGCTGGCGCTTCCAATATTCATAGGCCCAGGGATATTCGAAGGGCTTGTACACCTTGGAGGCTTGGAGAAGAGGCATGGGGTTCGTCCTTAATGTAATTTGATTGTTTCGATGCCCTCAACAGGGCCGAGAAATCCGAAAGTCAGGGCGCAGGCAAAAACAAAAAATAGTGGTGCAACAATCATCTGGATTTTGCCGATCAGGTTGAGCCGACCCAACGGCAGCTCTGAACCTTCTATCGGCATTCCAAACAGCTTACGGCCAACGAAGGGGTTCGTAGTCATGCGAGCAAAGCGCAGACCGTTTACAAACACCCCCAAGGCAATGACCGCGACAACCGCGAGAAAGATGCGCCCGTCGGTCATGCGACCATCTCCGCCGCTGCGCGTTCAACGCTCGTTACCCCCCGTACAGGAGAAATATCATGGTCGACCTGACCAGCATCAAGGAACATGCCGAAGTGATCGGCGCCGATGGCGTCCATGTCGGCACCGTCGACCATATGGACGGTGACCGGATCAAGCTGACCAAGAAGGACAGCGGGGAAGGCAGCCATAAGGGACATCATCATTATATCAGCCAGGGCCTGATCGCGGCGGTCGAGGATGACGGCACGGTGCGCCTGAGCGCCAATGCCGACGTCGCGGTGACGTTTGAAGAGGAAGAATAGGGCGAAGAAGAAGAGTGAGCGCGCGGGCGCGGCGGCATAGGCCGTCGCGCCCGGCCTCCATGCCTTATTGGCAGGCAAGACACTCGTCATAGTCGGTGGTCTCGCCGATTTCGAACTTGGGGGCGTCGATCGTGTTGTCGGCCTCCACCCCCCCAGCGAAGCCCGCGCGCTGCACGCTCTTCGAACGCAGATAGTAGAGCGACTTGATGCCCAGTTCCCAAGCGCGGAAGTGGAGCATGAGCAGATCCCATTTCTCCACATCCGCCGGGATGAACAGGTTCAGCGACTGCGCCTGGTCGATATAGGGCGTGCGGTCGGCGGCGAGTTCAAGCAGCCAGCGCTGGTCGATTTCGAAGCTGGTCTTGAACGTGTCCTTTTCTTCCGGCGTCAGGAAGTCGAGATGCTGGACCGAACCACCCTTTTCCAGAATCGAGTTCCACACCGCGCTGCTGTCCTTCGCCTTGGCGACCAGCAGCTTTTCCAGATAGGGATTCTTGATCGAGAAGCTGCCCGACAGCGTCTTGTGCGTGTAGATGTTCGCCGGGATCGGCTCGATACAGGCCGATGTGCCACCGCAGATGATGGAGATCGACGCGGTCGGCGCGATCGCCATCTTGCAGGAAAAGCGTTCCATCACGCCCTGGTCGGCGGCGTCGGGACATGGGCCGCGTTCCTGCGCCAGCATCATCGACGCTTCGTTCACCTGCGCGTTGATATGCTTGAAGATGCGCAGGTTCCAGGACTTGGCCATCGCCCCTTCGAACGGGATGTTGCGCGCCTGGAGGAAGCTATGGAAACCCATGACGCCCAGGCCCACCGAGCGTTCGCGCATCGCACTATATTTGGCGCGGGCCATTTCGGGCGGGGCGCGGTCGATATAATCCTGGAGCACATTGTCGAGGAAGCGCATGATATCCTCGGCGAAGGTCGGATGATCCTTCCACTCGTCCCAGGTTTCCAGGTTCATCGACGACAGGCAGCAGACCGCGGTGCGATCATTGCCCAGATGGTCGCGGCCGGTGGGCAGCGTGATTTCCGAGCAAAGGTTGGAGGTCGACACCTTCAGCCCCAGGTCGCGATGATGTTTGGGCATCATGCGGTTCACCGTGTCGTTGAACACGATATAGGGTTCGCCCGTCGCCAGCCGCACTTCGACCAGCTTCTGGAACAGCGCGCGGGCGTTGACAGTGCCGCGGATCGACTGATCCTTGGGGCTGCGCAGATGGAAGTCGCTGCCATCGCGGACCGCTTCCATGAACTCGTCAGTCAGCAGGACGCCGTGGTGGAGGTTGAGCGCCTTGCGGTTGAAATCGCCGCTGGTCTTGCGGATTTCCAGGAACTCCTCGATCTCCGGGTGCGAGACATCGAGATAGCAGGCGGCCGAGCCGCGACGCAGGCTGCCTTGGCTAATCGCAAGGGTCAGCGAGTCCATGACGCGAACGAACGGAATGATGCCGCTGGTCTTGCCGTTGAGGCCGACCGGCTCGCCGATGCCGCGGACATTGCCCCAATAGGTGCCGATGCCGCCGCCGCGCGAGGCGAGCCAGACATTCTCGTTCCAGGTGTTGACGATGCCTTCCAGGCTGTCGTCCACCGAGTTCAGATAGCAGCTGATCGGCAGGCCGCGACCGGTGCCGCCGTTGGACAGGACGGGCGTCGCCGGCATGAACCACAGTTTCGAGATATAGTCATAGACGCGCTGGGCGTGCGCGGCGTCGTCGGCATAGGCCGCCGCGACGCGGGCGAAAAGATCCTGATAGGATTCGCCGGGCAGCAGATAGCGGTCGTTCAGCGTATCTTTGCCGAACTCCGTCAGCAGCGCATCGCGCGACGGGTCGGTCGCGACGGGGAAGCGCCGCGCCTGCACGGTCGAGGAGGTCAGCACCTCCGGCTCCGGCCGCGTTTCCACGGGCGCGGCCTGGGGCTGGGCCAAGGCCTGCGCCTTCATATCATCCAAAAGATCGTCCATCACAGTCGCCACGTCGCCAGCACCTTGTCCACTATCTCGAAAATCCATGCGCGCCCCCGATGTTCCTGTTCCGTTCGATTCGGTCCAGTGGGTCGCGACAAGCCGCGCATCCTAGCATGAACCATACCGCGCCGGGGACGGAAAAAGGCCCAACCGAGCGATCGCAGGGACAGAAATCCCCTAACGCCAGACAATCGCCCAGCCACGCAATCACAATCTGTTGGGTGACCCCCGTTAACCCGATACCATAGATAGTGCCATAGCCGCTCGGTGGCGCAAGAGGGTAAATGACAGTCAGGAGACTCCGTGTGGCGTCGATCGACGCCATTTCACCAACCCGCACAGGGGCGACGCATGGACTTTCAGTGCCCCGCAAAAAGGCAAGAGGGATGATGGGGAGAGAAAAATAAATTTCGCTTGTCAGGCCTTTTTAGACGAAGGTCTAAGCGGTGGCGGCAGTCCCTCGGCAGGGCGGTGCCGCACGATGATCGGACCCGGCCAGATGCGGAGGATGCCTGATGATTCTCTATTACCACCCTCTCTCTTCCTATTGCTGGAAGGTGCTGATCGCCTTTTACGAGAATGGCGCGCCTTTCGCGGCGCGAACGCTGGAGGATGCCGACGTCGCGCGGGAATGGATGGACCTGTGGCCGATCGGCAAATTCCCGATATTGCGCGATCCGGCGCGCGACGCCACCATCGGTGAGGCGAGCATCATCATCGAATATCTCGCCCAGCATGAAGCCGGCACCTTCCGCCCCATCCCCGCCGATCCCGACGCGGCGCTGGAGGTGCGGCTGATGGACCGGTTGTTCGACAATTATGTCATGGGGCCGATGCAGACGATCGTGGCCGACCGGCTGCGGCCGCAAGCGCAGCGCGATGCGGTCGGCGTGACGCAGGCGCGCGACCTGCTGGCCAAGGCCTATGCCATGCTGGAGGCACGGATGGCGGGACGGCGCTGGGCGGTGGGCGAAGCCTTTACTCTGGCCGACTGCGCCGCCGCGCCGGCGATCTTCTATGCCGACAAGATCGCGCCTTTGGGGACCGAATTTCCGCTACTGGCCGCCTATCTGGCGCGGCTGGAGGCCCGGCCCAGCTTCGCCCGCGTGCTGGAGGAGAAGCAGCCCTGGTGGCACCTCTTCCCCTTTGCGGACGGCTGAAGCTGGACTTGGGCAGGATTCCCCACTAGCCGCTGCCCCTGCATGGACCCGCTGTGCAGAGGCGGGCCGCAGATAAGGGAAAAGGGCAAGATGACGCTCATCAAGACCGCCGATCTGATCGACAGCGTGGCCGACGCGCTTCAGTTCATCAGCTATTACCACCCGATGGATTATATCCGCGCGCTGGGCAAAGCCTATGAGGCGGAGGCTAATCCGGCGGCCAAGGACGCCATCGCCCAGATCCTGACCAACAGCCGTATGTGCGCGGAGGGGCATCGCCCGATCTGCCAGGACACCGGCATCGTCAATGTCTTCATCAAATGGGGCATGGACTGTCGGCTGGACGATAATGGCCGGTCGATGCAGGAGGTTGTCGATGACGGCGTGCGCAAGGCGTATCTGAACCCCGAAAACCGCCTGCGCGCGTCGATCCTGCGCGACCCGGCTTTCTCGCGGCAGAACACCAAGGACAATACGCCCTGCGTGCTGACCGTGGAGATGGTGCCGGGCAACAAGGTGGTCATCGACGTCGCGGCCAAGGGCGGCGGGTCGGAGAATAAGACCAAGTTCAAGATGATGAACCCCAGCGATTCGATCGTGGATTGGGTTCTGGAGATGATCCCGCAGATGGGCGCGGGCTGGTGCCCGCCGGGCATGTTGGGCATCGGCATCGGCGGCACCGCGGAAAAGGCGGTGGCGCTGGCCAAGGAAAGCCTGATGGAACCCATCGACATGGGCGAATTGAAGTTGCGCGGGCCGCAGAACGACATCGAAAGGATGCGGATCGAGATTTTCGACAAGGTGAACGCGCTGGGCATCGGCGCGCAGGGGCTGGGCGGGCTTTCCACCATCCTTGACGTCAAGATTTACGATTATCCCTGCCATGCGGCGGGCAAGCCGGTGGCGATGATCCCCAATTGCGCCGCAACGCGCCACGCGCATTTCACGCTCGACGGGTCCGGTCCGGCCTATTTGGAGGCGCCCAAGCTGTCGGAATGGCCCGATGTTGATTGGAAACCGAGCAAGGAAGCGATCCGCGTCGATCTCAACAGTCTGACGCCAGAGATCGTGCAAAGCTGGAAGCATGGCGACCGGCTGCTGCTCAATGGCAAGATGCTGACCGGGCGCGACGCCGCGCACAAGCGCATCAAGGACATGCTGGCCAAGGGCGAGAGCCTGCCGGTCGATTTCAAGGGACGGGTGATCTATTATGTCGGCCCGGTCGATCCGGTGCGCGACGAAGTGGTCGGCCCAGCCGGTCCAACGACCGCGACACGCATGGACAGCTTCATGGACATGATGCTGGAACAGGGGCTGCTGGGCTGCGTCGGCAAGGCCGAGCGCGGGCCGGCGGCGACGGAGAGCATCCGGGTCCACAAAAGCGCCTATCTGATGGCGGTCGGCGGCGCGGCCTATCTGGTCGCGCGCGCGATCAAGGGCGCGAAGGTCGTGGGCTTCGAGGATCTGGGCATGGAAGCGATCTACGAGTTCGATGTGCAGGATATGCCGGTGACGGTGGCGGTGGATAGCGAGGGGCAGAATGTCCATCGCCTCGCCCCGCTGGTGTGGCAGGAAAAGATCAAGCGCGAGAAGCTGCTCGAAGGCGCTTGACCTTCATCAACCCTCCCCATCGCCAAATGGGGAGGGTTGAAGGAATCGCGCTAATTCCGATCAAGTCGCTGGCCGACACCGGGAACTCGCCCCCTCCGGTCCGCATTGTCACCGGCATTCTATAGCCGGAGCATCGCCCATGTCCTTTACCCAGCTCGATCCGCCCCTGCCCGTCCATGTCGAAGGCAAGGGAAAAGGCTATGCCCTGGCCGTCATCGATTATGGGCAGGAACATAATTTGATCTGGGTGACGGGCTTGTCCGACACCGGCGAAATCTGGTGCGCGCCCAATCCGCTGGTGCGGCTGGAGGCAAACTGGACGATGGGGCGTCAGGGCCTGTCCCATGGCCTGCCGCCGGGTGCCAAGCCGAGCTGATATTCACTCAAGCCGTCTGGTGTATGTCATACACCGCTGATACTCTCCGGTCCCATGACAGGGGAAATCGAAGCGGCAGGCGACGCGATCAACGGGGGCATGCTGGCGCGCGCGGTGGAGCCGGGTCATGGCGAAGCGCATGACGCAGGCCATGGCGCCTGCCGCAATTGCGGCGCGGCGCTATCCGGCAACTATTGCGCCAGTTGCGGACAGGCGGCGCATCTCCACCGCAGCTTCGGCGCGATCGGCCATGACCTGGCGCATGGCGTGCTGCATTTCGAGGGCAAAATCTGGACCACCCTGCCCGAACTGGCGCTGCGACCGGGGCATCTGACGCGGCGTTATATCCAGGGCGAGCGGGCGAAATTCGTGTCACCCTTCGCCCTGTTCCTGTTTTCAGCCTTCCTCATGTACGCGATTTTCTCGCTCACCAGCCATGGGCCGGAAGCCGGGAAAATGGTGCAGATGGACAAGGGCGAGATCGCCGAGTTGAAGGAGGAGGAGGCCCGGGCCGACGCCCAGATCGCAACGATCCAGGCGGAGCTGGCGGCGCCCGGCCTGTCGGCGGCGCGCAGGGAATCGCTGACCGAAGACCTGGCCGAGGCGCGCGAGGAACGCCGGGGGCTGACCATGGCAAGCGGCCTGACCGATTCACTGCGGAGCGAGGGCCTGAACGGCGGGGTAGCCCAGACCGTGGGCACGGCCATTAGCGCCGCCGCAAAGAACCCGGAGTTCGCCTATTATAAGCTCAAGGCCAACGCCTATAAATTCTCCTGGGCGCTGATCCTGATTTCGCTGCCCTTCATCTGGCTGCTCTTCCCGTTCAGCCGCCGCTACAAAATGTACGATCATGCGATCTACATTACCTATTCCATCGCCTTCATGTCGCTGCTCTTTTCGGTTTCGATGGTGCTGACCATGGTGCATGTGACCAGCGGGGTGGTAACGCTGGTCCTGCTGCTTTTCGCCATCTGGCATATGTATCGCCAGTTCAAGGACGCCTATGCTTTGTCACGGATGGGCGCTTTGTGGCGGATGCCCCTGCTCTATGGCTTTGCCTGCGTGTCGCTCTCGCTCTTCTTCACTTTCCTGGTGATGATGGCCTGATAATGATGGGATGACGCCTTGCGTTCGCCCTGTATAGGGCGGGCATGATTACATCCCCGATCTGGTTGCCCGCGACGCTGATCGCCGGGGCGGTGCAGGCGTGGCGCACTGCGATCCAGCGGCGCGTCAGCCACAGCCTGTCGATCAATGCGGCGGGGCTGGCCCGCTATCTGTACGGCATCCCCTTTACCCTGCTGCTGCTAGGCGGCTATGCCCTGCTCTTTCCCGCGCCACTGCCGGTGATCGGGTCCAGCTTCCTGCTCTTCTGCGTCGGCGGCGGGCTGGCGCAGATCGTCGCCACCAATTTGCTGATCGCCGCGTTCAAGCATCGCAATTTCGTGGTGGGCACCGCCTATTCCAAGACCGAGGCGGTGCAGGGCGCGCTGCTGTCCTTTCTGCTGCTGGGCGAACGGCTGCGTCCGCTGACCTGGGCCGGGATAGGGTGCGGCGTGATCGGCGTGATGATCCTGTCCACCGGGGGCAGGCGCATGGGACCGGAGGATTTCCTGCGCGCGCTGGGCCAACCGGCGGCAAGGGCCGGCATCGCGTCTGGATTTTTCTTCGCGCTGACCGCGATCGGCATCCGCCGGGCGACGCAGGCGGTGGGCGGAGACGACCGCATCCTTGCCGCGCTGCTGGTGCTGGTCGCCACGGTGCTGGTGCAGACGCTGATGCAGGGCGCCTGGCTGATGGCGCGCGAGCCGGGCGAGATGCGGCGGGTGTTGGCGAGCTGGCGAGTGTCGGGACAGGTTGGATTGCTGTCCGCGCTGGGCAGCGCCTGCTGGTTCACCGGCTTTGCCACCGCGCCCGTCGCGCTGGTGCGGATCGTGGGCCAGGTCGAAGTCGCCTTCACCATGGCGTTCGGCCATTTTTACCTGAAGGAACGGCTGCGGCGGAGCGAGGCGGCGGGATTGCTGCTGGTGGTGAGCGGCGTGGCGCTGGCGCTGATGGGCGCTTTATAAGCGGAGCATTGCGTCGGATCGCCGCATCGCTAACCATTCCTTCACCATGGTCAGTTAGCCCCTTTCCTGTGGGAAAAGACGCGCACTCCGAAACGATCGCCCAAGCGGTGATGAAAGTCGCAAAATTGTCAGGCGACCTGGGCATCCGAACGCTCGATCTGCAGGCGGACATCAGCGAACTGGCCGATCGGGTAACGCATCAGGCGCGCACGATCGAGGCGATCAGCGGCGCGGCCGCGCAATTATCGCGCGATGGCGACCGCGTGGCGATGGCGGGGCAGGAAGCGCGCGCGCAGGCGGTGGCGGCCCGCGGCATCATCGACGATTCAGGGCGGCAACTGTCCGCGGCCAATCATAATTTCGTCGATCTGATCGAACAGGTGAAGCAGGTCCACAGTCGGCTGGACGGCTTTGGCGAGGCGCTCAAGACCGTGGCGCATGTCACCAGCGTCATCAGCGGAATCGCCAGCCAGACCAATTTGCTTGCCCTCAACGCCACGATCGAGGCGGCGCGCGCGGGCGACGCCGGGCGCGGCTTTGCCGTGGTCGCGTCCGAAGTGAAGAAGCTGGCGCAGGAAACAGCGGCGGCGACGCATACGATCGAACAGTCGATCGCGGCGCTGACCGGTGAGGCGGGCGGGATGCTGGCCAGCATCACCCATGGCGCGCAAACCGCGCGCACCGCGCTTAACGACACCAAGAATATCGAGACGCTGGTCGATCGACTCGGCGCGCTGATGCAGGGCCTGTCGAACAATAGCGAGGCGGTGGCCGAACGGATCGCGTCGATGGTGGGATCAGCCGGTGAGATTCGCGGCGGGCTGGCCGCGCTCGCCAGCACATCGACCGACAATGCCGACGGGTTGCAACGCCTGTCCGGGCGCGTGTCAACCGCCAGCGACGACACCAACGAATTGCTGCAATATCTGGCCGAAAGCGGCGTCGATATTCCCGATTCGCCCTATATCCGTTTCAGCCTGGAGAGCGCGCAGCAGGTCGGCCGCGCGATCGAGCGCGCGATCGACGTGGACGCGGTCAGCGAAGCGGCGATTTTCAGCGACTATTACGCGCCGATCACCGGCACCAACCCGCCGCTCTTTACCCATCCGGTGCAGGATGCGATGCTGCCCGTCGCCCGTGCGCAACAAGAAAAGGCGCGTGGATTTCCCGGCCTGTTCGGCATGACCTTCACCGATCGCAACGCCTATGGCGCGGTCGCCATGCCCGAACGCGCGCAGCAGCAGCGGCCGGGCGACGACAAATGGAACCTGGAATATGCGCGCCAGGGGATGATGTTCGACTTTCCCGATACGCGCGAACAGGCGAAGACTACAAAGCCCTTCTGCATCAAGGCCTATCGCCGGCTGACTGCACAGGGGGAGGTGATCCTGCTGAAACAGGTGATCGCGTCGATCCACGTGAAGGGGCGCCACTGGGGCATATTGCAGATGGCCTATCAGGACCAGAGCTGAGCCGCGCAAGGGACGCTGCGACAGGAAGACTATCGGACCGTCCGCTTCCCCCCCATAACCAATCTGCGCCCTTGCTCCTCTGCCCTCTTGCGCTATGTCGCTGTCGTCATCTTCAGGAGCAGCCATGGGTCGCCTTGTCAGCATCGTCCGGGGCGCAGGGATCGCACTGCTGTTCGCCGTCATCGCCCTGTGCCTGGCGATCACGGTCGTTCCGCCCTTCCTCGACCGCATATATTATCAGGGACCGGCCAGCCGCCATTATGACGGCGCCCATTTCTTCAATCCCGATGGCGCGATCGACGTGCCAGCCCCGCCCGGCTCCAATCGGGCGGGATTTATCGCACGCTGGCTACTGGGCGATGACGACCGGCCGGAATGGCCGGTGGCCGTCGCGGTCAAGCCCGCCCGCCCCGCCCCCTTCGCCGCGCCGCGCGGCATGGTGGCGACCTGGGTCGGCCATGCGACCGTGCTGGTGCAGGCGGCGGGGCTTAATATTCTGACCGACCCGATCTGGTCGGACCATGCCAGCCCCCTGCCCCCGCTCGGCCCGAAACGTGTGGCGCAGCCGGGCATCCGCTTCGATGATCTGCCCAAGATCGACCTGATTGTCCTCAGCCACAATCATTACGACCATATGGATTTGCCTACGCTGAAAAGGCTTTGGGCGCGGGACCGGCCCAAGATCGTCACGAGCCTGGGTAACGACACCATATTGAAGGCGCATGGCATCCCGGCGACGGCGCTGGACTGGGGACAGTCGATCAGCGGCGCGGCCTTGAATGGCCTTGCGCCGCAAGCGGTGATCCAGTGCGGCAGTTACGAACATTGCCCCGATTATCAGGTGCATGTAACCCGCAACCATCATTGGGGCAGCCGCTGGGGAACGGATCGCAACCGGGCGCTCTGGTCGAGTTTCGTGATCGAAACGCGGGCGGGCAATATCTTCTTTGCCGGGGACACCGGCGCGGGCGACATGGGGTGGCCTTATGAAGCGCGGCGCTATGGCCCGATCCGGCTGGCGCTGATCCCGATCGGCGCATTCCGATTCTGGAAGGGGCAGATGCAGTCGGATGCCCATATCGGCCCAAGCCAAGCGGTGGAGATATTCCAGCGACTGGGCGCATCGACCGCGATCCCGATCCATTGGGGGACGTTCCGCCTGTCCTACGAACGATGGGACACGCCGCCCAAGATGCTGGAACTGGCGCTGCGTTGCGCGGGGATCGAACGCAAGCGCTTCGCGCCGCTGCGCATCGGCCAGTCGCTGCTGGTGCCCATAGTCAGCCCGGTGCCGGTCGGGCCGAAGCAATGCGACGAACGGGCGATCCGGGCGCTGGAATAGGCCGGCTCAGCCCGGCTTGGGACAATCCCCCACCCGCTTGCCGGTGACGTCATGCGTCGTGCGCAGCACTGCGCTGCCGCCCTGCATCTTCGTCATGGTGGTGCCCAGCGTCAGCGTGTCGGCGGTATAATTGCCCTCCACCACGATTTCCGACATGCCGGCCCCGGCGGTGCAGGACAGGGTGGCGATCAGCCGACCCTTGCGCACCATCTTGTCCTTATAGGTGCAGGCCGTGCCTTCCTTGCCCGCCAGCGCATCCGCGTCGGGCACGCCCTGCGCATCGACGCCGACGCATAATCTATCCTCGCCGATCTGCTTGAGCGCCTGCTGATACTCGGCAGGCGTGACGGTGGGGGTGTTGTAGCCGGTGGTCTTGCGGATGATGGTCCATTCGCCCGCCTGCATCAGCACCGGCGCTTCGTCCGCCTGGGGCGCGGGGGCCGGATCGCCGCCACAGGCGCCAAGGCCAAGGGTCAATCCGAGCGGCACCGCCGCCAGCAGTTTCATGTGCATATCCTCGTCCCCATGTCTTGTCGTCGTTCTCTGATCGGAACGGGGCCAAGGCTCTACCCGTGATCGCCAAAGCGCAAGCGGAAATCTCGCATGTCCCGGCTTTTGCGCCATGCGAGCCAACGGCACAGCGGAAGGCGGCAAAGCCAGCAGGCGGCAGGTCTCAATCGGCGGGATCGCCCCCACTCGCGGCCCCATCCTCGTCCACCAGCGCCTTTACCAGATGACCGCGCTGGCTGCGGCCGAAGCGGTTGAGCGGCAAGTCATAGAGTTCGACCAGGAAGCGCCGATCCCAGTCGGTCAGGGCGCTGGCCCGATCCTGCGGCGCGAACAGGTTGAGGACGGACGGCACCGCGGGGGCCGTCTTCCCACGCACCTCCGCCAGTCCGACAAAGGCGGCATAATCGGCAGCGGCGTTGAGCGACACGCCCTCCGCCCGATTGACGTCGATGATGACGGTGGCGGCAGACAGGATGCGCACCGCCTGGGTGCGGATCAGGCTGGAGGCGAAGGAACCGCCCATGGGGACGCCATCCGGCAGCATCGACGACCCCGATTCGCTGTTGCCCCCGGTGACGGGCGACGGCGTCGTGCTGGTCATCGCGCCGTCGCCTGATCCAATGCGGATCGTGTACCACCAGCGGATCGCGGCATCGCTTTCCAACAGCGTGCGGCGTTCCGGCCCCTCCACCTGCGCCATGCGGCTGGGGCGCTTGTCGTTGATGATGGCGGCCATGTCCTTGCCGTCGCTGACGAAGGCGACCAGGAAGTTGGTGTCGCAATCCGCTTTGCCCAACGGCGCGCCGATCGCCTTGATGGTGGCGCGCAGCCGGTCGGTCACGATCCGGGCGTGGTCGGGCGACAGGCCCATCACCTTGGGGCAGAGGCCGTCCACCCAGCGCGCGACGCTGCGGTCGCCCTGCACCACGCCCAGCTTGCGCACGAAATCATTGGCCTTGGCGCGCAGCTGCTCACGGGTCAGGCGCTGGCCCTCGACCACGATCATGTCGCCATCCTGGGCCGGCTGGGCGGCAGCGGCGGAGGGTGCCAGGCCAAGCAGCAGCGCCAGCCAGGAAAGCGCGACCCGCCGCATCATTCGGCCTGGGTGCACTGGTCCGCGATCCATTTGCCCTCCGACCGGGCGGTCATCGCCATCGTCATGCCCTGCGGGCCGCCCGCCATCTTCATGTCCATGTCCATGGCGTAGCTTTCGGGCGCATAAGTGCCGGACATGGTGGCGTTCATCGTGCCGCCCTGCGACTTGCACGACACCTGCCCCTTCACTGCGCCGCCCTTCGCCTCGAACCCGGCATAGGTGCAGTTTTTGTTTTCCTGGCCGGCGAACATTTCCCCGCTCGGATTGGCGGCCTGCTTCGGTGTGACGCAATAGTTGAGCGCGGTTTGGTTCATAGCGCTTTTCATCTGGTCCTTCACGTTCGCTGGCGCGCCGGGCATGGTACTCATGTCCAGATCCTTGACCGTGAAGCGACCCTGCCACTGGCCGGGCTTCAACTGCACCTTGTCGATCTGCGCCTTCACCTCCTGCTTGCTCATGGCGTCCGTGGCGGCGATCTCGCCCGTCTTGTCGCCGGGCTTGTCGCTGCAGGCGGCGACGCCGGCGGTCATCAGCATGAGCGTCAAGACTGTCCGGCGCATCATCATTCCTTCCTGTTTTCCCTGCTGTTGCGGCGATCATAACAGCGCCGCGCGGGTGTTCAATGACGGGATGCACACATTATATGTTCTTGTTTTGTTCTAGCTGATGTGCTATGCGACTCCATCGAACTTTGGGGGGAGTTTTGATGCAGCGGACTATATCGGGCGAACTGACGGCCTTCAGCCTGTATCTGCGGACCGGGCGCAGGATCGCCCCAACCGCGGTCGAGGTGAAATTCAACCCTTGGCATGACGAGGAGGACGGGCGTTTCACCTTTGCGGGACAAGGGCGTTATGTCCCCGCAGGCGGTGGCAGCAGCCCGGATCAGGCGAGGATGGCGCGTCCGCCCAAAGCGCCCGCTCCGCCCGGACGAAACGATGAATCGGGCGTGCCCGACTGGAGCCGCACCCGCGCCGATCATCCCGACAATTACGCGCTCTACACCGTTCGGCCGGGGGATACCTTGTCCCGCATCGCCGCGCGACGCACAGGACTGGATGCACGAGATCTGGCTTGGCTCAACGGGCAGTCCGTCGATCGCCCGCTCCAGATCGGCCAACAGATCAAGCTTCCGCACCAAGCCTATCTGGACGCGGGCCGCGCGGCGAAGAATAAGTTTTTGGCGCTAGACCATTATCTGGAGACGCATGACGGCAAATTGCCGCCGGACGTCGCCAATCCACCCGCGCTGGTCAGCCAGATTCTCGACACGAACTGGCAAAGAGAGAGCAAGAATGGCTATGATTTCCATATCGACATCATTGCCCGCACTCGGCGTACATATGGCCAATTGTCGCTGGCCGTTTCGCCTGAGCGATCGCGCCACAATCAGGCGCAGGCTGGCAAACCCGACCGTCGTGGCAATGACGATGGCGGTCATTTCATCGCTGCTCGCTTCAATGGCCCCCGCGACCGCTTCAACCATTTTGCCCAGAATGCCAACTTCAACCGCGGCAGCTATCGCGTCATGGAAGATTCCTGGGCCAAGGCGTTGCTCGCTGGACATAAGGTGTTCGTGGATATCGAACCCCTCTATGAAGGAACTTCGCAGCGACCTTACCAGCTCAATGTCATATGGGAGATCGATGGCAAAAAGTTCAGAAAGAAATTCCCGAACGAAGCGAAAGGCACCGAAGATGACAAAAGATAAGTTCGACATTCTGGGGCCGCTTTACAATGAGATCGGCGTGGAACTCGTCAATATCGTTGGCGGCGACCCTGATGGCATTTTCTTGTATGTCGAGATTGGTGATAGATGGATCAGCCCCAATATCTTCAAGGATGAAGGGCATCAGATTCGAAACCTGGACGACACCGAAGCTCTTTCCGATCTTCTTTGGGAAGCCTGGTATGCCGAGTCGGCGGAAGGCGGCATCAAGCGCTGGTCCATCCTGGAATATGAGATCAAGGATGGAAAGTTCGAGATCAACTACCGCTATCCCGATGAGGTGGACGTCGAGGTGATCGATGACGAACGCCGTCAAGCCGCTTTGCGCGCGCGTTTCGGCGACAAGCCGGTGGTCTATCCGCCCATGCCCAAGACCGCGTTCGAACTGAAGCCCTGATCCCGATTGCGCCTGCGCGCAAAGGCCCCATATTCGCCCCATGTCGATTCAGATCCGCACCACGCTCGATGAACCGCAAACCGGGGAAGGCTTCGTGCCCCATCGCCCGGCCCGCCCCGAAAAGAGCGAGGGCGGTCGTCCCTTCACGCTGGTCAGCGATTATGAACCGTCGGGCGACCAGCGCACGGCCATTCCCGAACTGGTGGAGCAGGCGCTGGCGGGTGAGCGGGACCAGGTGCTGCTGGGCGTCACCGGCTCCGGCAAGACCTTCACCATGGCCAAGGTGATCGAGGCGTTGCAGCGCCCCGCGCTGATCCTGGCGCCCAACAAGATTTTGGCGGCGCAGTTGTACGGGGAGTTCAAGAGCTTCTTCCCCGACAATGCGGTCGAATATTTCGTCAGCTATTATGACTATTATCAGCCCGAAGCCTATGTCGCGCGGTCCGACACCTATATCGAAAAGGAAAGCTCGGTAAATGAGAGCATCGACCGGATGCGCCATTCGGCCACCCGCGCGCTGCTGGAACGGGACGATGTCATCATCGTCGCGTCCGTCTCCTGCCTTTATGGCATCGGGTCGGTCGAAACCTATTCCGCCATGACCTTTTCGATGAAGAAGGGCGGGATAGAAGATCAGCGCGAGATCATCCGCAAACTGGTCGCGCTCCAATATAAACGCAACGATGCGGGTTTTGCGCGCGGCAATTTCCGGGTGAAGGGCGACAATCTGGAGATTTTCCCGTCCCATTATGAGGATACCGCCTGGCGCATCAGCTTCTTCGGCAACGAGATTGAGGAGATTGTCGAGTTCGACCCGCTGAGCGGCAAGAAGGTCGCGTCGCTCGATTATGTGAAGGTCTTCCCCAACAGCCACCATGTAACCCCCGGCCCGACGCTCAAGCAGGCGATGGAGGCGATCCGCTTCGAGCTGACCGAGCGGCTGAAGGAACTGGTGGCGGAGGGCAAACTGCTGGAAGCGCAGCGGCTGGAGCAGCGGACCAACTTCGACCTGGAGATGATCGCGGCGACTGGAAGCTGCGCGGGGATCGAAAATTACAGCCGTTTCCTGACCGGCCGTCTGCCCGGCGAACCGCCGCCAACCCTGTTCGAATATCTGCCCGAAAATGCGCTATTGTTCGTGGACGAAAGCCACCAGACCGTGCCGCAGATCGGCGCAATGGCGCGCGGGGATCATCGCCGCAAGATCACGCTGGCCGAATATGGATTCCGCCTGCCCAGTTGCATCGACAACCGCCCGCTGCGCTTCAACGAATGGGACGCGATGCGGCCGCAGACGGTCAGCGTCTCCGCGACGCCCGGTTCGTGGGAAATGGAGCAGACCGGCGGCGTGTTCAGCGAACAGGTGATCCGCCCCACTGGCCTGATCGACCCGCCGGTCGAGATCAAGCCGGTCGAGGATCAGGTCGACGACCTCATCAACGAATGTCGCAAGGTTGCGGCGCAAGGCTATCGCACGCTCGTGACCACGCTGACCAAGCGGATGGCGGAGGACCTGACCGAGTTCATGCATGAGGCGGGGATCAAGGTCCGCTACATGCATAGCGACGTCGAGACGCTGGAGCGAATCGAGCTGATCCGCGACCTGCGGCTCGGCGTCTATGACGTGCTGATCGGCATCAACCTGCTGCGTGAGGGGCTGGACATTCCCGAATGCGGGCTGGTGGCGATATTGGATGCAGATAAGGAGGGCTTCCTGCGCTCCGAAACATCGCTCATCCAGACGATTGGCCGTGCGGCGCGCAATGTCGAGGGTCGGGTGATCCTCTATGCCGATCGCATCACCGGATCGATGGAGCGCGCGCTCAACGAAACTGGGCGGCGGCGGGAGAAGCAGGAAGCCTATAATCTGGAGCACGGCATCACGCCGACCACGATCAAGCGCAACATCGGCGACATCATCGCCCATGTGTCCAACAAGGACAGCGTGCTGGTGGAGACCGGCGATGCAGACCGGCCACACATGGTCGGCCACAATCTGCGCGCTTATATCGAGGATCTGGAAAAGAAGATGCGCGCTGCGGCGGCGGACCTGGAGTTCGAGGAAGCCGGTCGGATCAGGGACGAGATTCGCAAGCTGGAGGCGGAGGAGCTTGGGTTGCCGGTGGAGCAGCAGGTCGCAGCGCCGCGCGGGCGCGCGACCGAGGGGAAGCCGGGGACGCGGAAATTGCGGTATGGGAAGGTGCAGAAGAAGTTTGGCCGGTAGAGGCTATCCGACCATCCCTGTACGGAGAGACTGAGGGGTATAAACATCGATTCAAATCTGGCGGATGATGCGTCAGACTAGATTATCGACGTGTAGGATTTCCACAGCCATGGTCAAACCCGCGAAACTCTTCCAGCGCCTGTTGCAAGGCAGTCGCAACCTCAGCTTCCGTGATTTCCAGCGCCTGCTCGAAGCCTTCGGATTTCGCCTCACGCGCGTCAATGGCAGTCATCACGTCTATGGCCGCACCGGCGTTGATCGACCGCTCATTGTTCAGCCCAACGGCAAGGACGCCAAAGCCTATCAGGTCGAACAATTTCTTGATATGATCGAAGCCTACGGCCTCAACATGGATGCATGATGGACCATCATTATCACATCAATCTCTTCTGGTCGAAAGAGGACAAGGTCTGGATCGCGGACGTGCCGGACCTTAAGCCCTGTTCGGCGCATGGCGACACGCCCGCCGAAGCGATCGCTGAAGTGCAGGTTGTCATCGCGATGTGGCTGGATTTCGCACGCGAGCATGGGCACGCCATACCAGAAGCCCGCTATCGCCCGGCTATCTACGCCGCCTGAACGCATCGCAGAATATCAAACGCAGCGTGTTCCTACGAAGGCAGGAGCCCAGTTGAAATGGCAGGACTGGTTCCTGCATAGGAGCGCAGCAAAGTTTCGTCCGCCAGAGCGGCCCGACCGGGCAGGCGCGCCGCGATTTCGGAGGTGCAGGGCGGGGGGGAGCGGCGCGCGCAGGATCGGATCAGCCAGCCGATCGAGCAGCCAGTCGGCCGCGAAGGTGCCGATCACGCCGCTATTCAATATCTCCCGCGGACCGCCGCCCTCTATCCGGTCCAGCCTCGCGCCGATCCGGTCGAGCGCGTCGCTCATCACCGGCAGCAGCGCGCGACCTTCGTTCGTCAGCATCAGGCCGCGCGGCAGGCGGCGGAAGAGCGGCGCACCCAGCCGCGCCTCCTACTGACTGACCGCACCTTGGCTGACGCACAGTTCCTGCGCTGCCTTGGTGAAGTTCAGGTGCCGCGCCGACGCCTCGAAGGCGCGCAAGGCATTCAGGGGCAATTGCGCGCGGTCCATGGCGGCAGGCATGAGCCCGGCTCGTGGCTCTGTCGAGAAATCATGCTTTGTCGGTAGTCATCCGGCGGGGCAACATGGCCTTCAGGCAGAGATGGAGGCAGGATCATGCGGAAGACAGTGGCATTGGCTATTAGCGTGGCTGGGATGACGGCCATGGGCGCGGCGTCACAGCCGGCTGCGCCTGATCCCATCAAGTGGATGGCGCCGCAATCGCCCGCGCGGCTCTATGGATCGACTTATCTAGTCGGCTTTGGCGATTTGAACGTCGCGATGATCCGCACCAGCGCCGGGTTGATTCTGGTCGATGGCGGCGTGCCGCAGGGCGTGGCGCAGATCAAGGCGCATCTTCGTCAGATCGGCTTTTCGATCCGCGACGTGAAGCTGATCCTGTCCACCGAGCCACATTCCGACCATGCCGGCGGTTTCGCCGCGCTGGCGCTAGATAGCGGCGCGACCGTGATCGCCAGCGCGGCCGGCGCGGCGGTGCTGCGGACGGGCGGCGGCGACCCGGACGATCCTCAGGCGGCGTGGCTGGATCGCTTTCCCGCCGTCCCAAAGCTGCGCGTGGCGCGCCATGGCGAAACGATCCGGCTGGGGGACACCATCGTCACCGCCCATGCAACGCCCGGTCATACGCTGGGCAGCATGAGCTGGAGCTGGAAAAGCTGCGAGGGCAAGGCGTGCCGGACGATCGTTTTCGGCGCCAGCCTCAATCCGGTTGCGGCCGATGGCTGGCGCTTTGCCGATCCGGCGCATGCGTCCTTCGTGGACGCCTTTCGCGCCAGCTTCGAGCGGGTGAAGGCGATGCCGTGCGACATGCTGATCCCATCCCATCCGGCCGCCGACCAAGCCGACAGGCTGACGCGATTGGGCAAGGCGCGCACGGCCAACCCGTTCCTCGATCCGGGTGCGTGCCGCGCCTATGCGCAGCGCGCGGAGGCGGCGTTGGCGAATAAGCTGACGGAATAGGAACGTTCGTGCTCGCGCGAACGCAGAAGCTAGGGTCGCAAAGGGCCGTGCATGAAACCCTGGACTCCTGCCTGCGCAGGAGCACGAGCGTTCTTTTATTCGTGCGGGCGTAGCGCCTGATTGAGACTGTCGAGCACGGCCCCGATCGGCTCGGTCACGGTGACGCTGCGCCCCTCGCTGAAGCGGATGCGCGTGCCGTCGCTGACCTGTGAGACGAAGGTGACCTGCGCAGGGTTGATTGCGGTCTGGGTGCGATCGGTGCCGACGAACATCACGAGCATGGCGTCCTCTCCTTTTATGTGGCCGCATTTTGACGATGCGGCGCCTTTGGACAGCCAGCCTAGCGTCCTTTGGCGCGGACGCCAGTGGGATAATTCAGGCGGCGCGGATGGCGGCGATAAAGCCGCCGGCGCGCTGTTCCAGCCGATGCGCTTCATCCGCCAGTCGATCGGCGACATCGCGCATCCCGCGCGCCGCCAGCACGGTGGCCTGGGCATTGTCGCTGATCTGGCGCGCGCCGGTGCGGATATGGGCGCTGGACGATCCCGCCTCCGCCACGCTGTCCGCCATGGTGCGGCTGAAGACGCTTTGCCGCGCCACCGCTTCGAACACCGCCGCCGACAGCCGGTCGGCGCGGGCCATGATGGCGTCCATATGCGCATGGCCCGCCGCCACTTCGCCGATGGCGGCGCGAATATGGTCGATCCGCCCGGCTATGCCGGCGGCTGCGTCGCGGGTCTGTTGCGCGAGCGATTTGACTTCGTGCGCTACCACGGCGAAGCCCCGTCCTGCTTCGCCTGCGCGCGCGGCTTCTATCCCCGCATTGAGCGCCAGCATGGTGGTGGCGCGAGCGATGCTGTCGATCAGCGCGATGACCTCGCCGATGCCGTCGGCCTCGACTCGCAGCGCAGCGCTGCGTTCGACCCCGGATCGGCTGCGCGCCGCCGCCTCTGCGATCGCTGCGCCCGCCGCCTGCGCCTCGGCCTCTATCGCCCGGAACAGCTGCCCCAGCTCCACGCCGCCCGACGCCAGGTCGGCCAGCCGTTCGGCCGTCTGCGCCGCGGCGACCGCCATGGCGGCCGAATCGGCGCCGTCGCCCGCAGCGCGCTCCGCCGCCTGCCCCGCCAACGCCGACAAGCGTTCAGCCATCGCCGCCATGTCGGCGATCATCGTGGCGATATCCTGGCGGAAGGCGGCGCTTTCCTGCGTGATCTGCTCGACCCGCGCGCTCCGCGCCAGCGCCACCCGCGCGTCGCGATCAGCCGCCAGCCGCAGCAGCAGCCCGCCGTCCAGCACCCCGCTATAGACGCCCGCGTCGGTAACGATCAGCCCGTCGCAGCCGGTGCCCTGGGCGGCGAACAGATCGACCAGCGCCTCCACGCTGGCGGTGCGGTCGACGCTGGCGCAGGGGCGGACATGATCGTCCAGCCGGCCGCCGAAACTGGGATTGCGCAGCAGGGCGTGGCCGAAGGGGTTGAACAGGATGCGGCGCATATCGCGCTCGTAAATCGCGCCGACCGGCCGGTCGGCCGCGTCCAGCACCGGCAGCAGGCGCAGGCCCGAATCGCGCTGGAACCAGTCCACCGCGTCGCTGAGCGGCTGACCCAAGCGCACGACCGGCGTCCGGTCGGCCAAAGGCAGATCGGGGACGACGGACGGGTCGGGCATGGCGATGGGCGCTGCGAACATGGACAGCGGCTTAGACCGCTAATGGTAAATGCGCGGTTAGAATTTCATGACACTTTTATTACAAGCATTTGATTTTATTTGGGTTTATAGCCGAACGCGTCCTGTGCCAGTTTGACCACGGCCGGGTCCGCAGCGGGAAAATCCATCGGCACCAGCTTTTCCAGTCTGTTAGCGACGTAGGTCAGCGCCGCGATCCGGCCGGCCTTGCGATGATTATTGTCGATCACCTGCCAGGGCGCCTGTTTGCTGTCCGTTTTTCTGAACATATCGTGCATGGCGTCGAGATAGTCGGCGCGGCGGGCGCGGTTGCGATAATCGTCTGCGCCAGTCTTCCACCGCTTCCAGGGTGTGTCGAGCCGTTGGGCGAGCTGTTCGTCCTGGGTTTCCTGGGTGATGTGGATGAACAGTTTGACGAAGTTGGTGCCGATTTCGATCTGTTGCCGTTCGAAGGCGTTGATCTCGTCATAGGCGCGTTTCCAGTCCTTCTTGGGACAGAAGCCTTCGACGCGTTCCACCAGCACCCGGCCGTACCAGCTGCGATCGAACAGAGCGATGTTGCGGCTGGCGGGCAGGCGCGTCCAGAAACGCCAAAGGAAATGATGGTCGCGCTCCTCCTGCGTCGGGGCGGATATCGGATGGACCTGATAATAGCGCGGATCCCAGTCGGCGGTCATGCGCTTGATGATGCCACCCTTGCCCGCCGCGTCCCAGCCTTCCAGCAGGATGACGCTGCGCTTGCCGTGCAATATGTGCGCGACCTGAATCTTGGCGAGCCGCTGCTGAAGGGCGAGCAGGTCGGCGTCATAGTCGCCCTTATATTTCGAGCCCTTTTCATAGTCGGCGAGGTCGATGGTCATGCGCGCTTCCTATACTGTTGCTGTGGCAGGCAACGCTTGGACGCGGGAAAAGTCAAATCTGATGGCGGCCAGAATACAGAAGAAGGGGGACTCGCACGGAGGCGCGGAGGGATTTTGTCTCCGTGACTCCGCGTCTCCGCGCCTCTGCGTGAACCGCAAAAGAATAATCGCGCAGAGGCGCAGAGGACGCCGAGTTTGCCCTCTGCGTTCTCTGCGCCTCTGCGCAAAAATAGTCTTCCAGCGCGGGCGGAGGATCAGGCCTTCGCCTGAGGCTCCACGACGCGGACATGGAGTTCGCGCAGCTGCTTGAATTCGGCCGCGCTGGGCGCACCCATCAGCAGGTCTTCGGCGCGCTGGTTCATCGGGAACAGCGTGATTTCGCGCAAATTCTGCGCGCCGCACAGCAGCATCACGATGCGATCGACGCCCGCCGCCATGCCGCCATGCGGCGGCGCGCCGTACTGGAAGGCGCGGTAGAGGCCGCCAAAGCGATCCTCCACATCCTGTTGGGACAGGCCCACCAGTTCGAACGCTTTCACCATCAGTTCGGGCGACTGGTTGCGGATCGATCCCGATGCGATCTCGAAGCCGTTGCAGACCATGTCATATTGATAGGCGTTGATGGTCAGCGGCTCTTGATTGTTGAGCGCGTCGAGGCCGCCCTGCGGCATCGAGAAGGGGTTGTGCGCGAAGTCGACCGACTTGGTGTCTTCGTCATATTCGTAGAAGGGGAAGTCCACGATCCAGCACAGGTCGAAGCGATCCTTGTCGATCAGGTCCAGCGTTTCGCCGACGCGGGTGCGCGCGAGGCCCGCCAGCTTCGCCGCCTGGCTTTCCTTGCCAGCGGCGAAGAACACGCCGTCATTGGGGCCAAGGCCGAGCGCTGCGATCAACTTCGCGGTCGCTTCTTCGCCATGATTCTTGGCGATCGGACCGCCGGGGACGCCATCCTTGATGTTGATATAGCCCAGGCCCGAATAGCCCTCGCCGCGCGCCCAATTGTTCATTTCGTCGAAGAATTTGCGGCTGCCAGCGCCGGCGCCGGGCGCCGGGATCGCGCGGATGACGCTGCCGCTGTCGACCAGCGAGGCGAAGATGCCGAAGCCGGAGCCGACGAAATGCTCCGTGACGTCGGTGATGAGGATCGGGTTGCGCAGGTCGGGCTTGTCGCTCCCGTACTTCAGCAGCGCCTCGGCATGGGGGATGCGCGGGAAGCTGCCTGCGGGAGTGACCGGCTTGCCGTCGGCAAACTGTTCGAACACCTGGGCGATCACCGGCTCCATCGTGTTCCAGACATCTTCCTGGGTGACGAAGCTCATTTCCAGGTCGAGCTGGTAAAATTCGCCCGGCAGACGATCGGCGCGCGGGTCTTCGTCGCGGAAGCAGGGCGCGATCTGGAAATAGCGGTCGAAGCCCGCGACCATGAGCAGCTGCTTATATTGCTGGGGCGCCTGCGGCAGGGCGTAGAATTTGCCGGCATGAATGCGGCTGGGCACCAGGAAGTCGCGGGCGCCTTCCGGGCTGCTCGCCGTCAGGATCGGCGTCGAATATTCGGTGAAGCCGATCCCTTCCATGCGGCGGCGCATGTCGGAGATGATCCTGGTGCGCTTGACGATGTTGGCGTGCAGCGTTTCGCGGCGCAGGTCGAGGAAGCGATAGCGCAGGCGGATGTCTTCGGGATATTCCTGCTCGCCCGCGACCGGCAGCGGCAGTTCGGCGGCGGTGGAGAGGATGGTGACGCTATCGGCAACGATCTCGATCTCGCCGGTTTCCATCCGCGGGTTGATGGCTTCGGGCGCGCGGGCCACGACATGACCGTCGATCGTCACGACGGATTCGAGGCGGAGCGATTCCAGCGTACGGAGCGGATCGCTGTCGGCCTTCGCCACGATCTGGGTAATGCCATAATGATCGCGCAGATCGACAAACAGGACGCCGCCATGATCGCGCTTGCGATGCACCCAGCCCGACACGCGGACCTTGGTGCCGACATCGGCCGTGGTCAGGGCGCCGCAGGTGTGGGTGCGATAGGCGTGCATGGCGTTTTGGTCTTTCAGCTTCGTTTTACGGAAATGACAAAGTGTTGCAGTCCCGCTATGGCCAGTCCTGTCAAACATTGACCAGTCCGCCGGACGCGGGCCAGCCCATAATAAGATCGAAGACCATATGCAAATTCATCCGCTGATTACCGACAGCAAGACGCTTTCCGATTTCTGCGCCCGCATCGCCAAATCGCCCTATATCGCCGTCGATACCGAGTTCATGCGGGAAAACAGCTATTGGCCCGAACTCTGCCTGGTCCAGGTCGCCGACCCCCATGAGGCCGCCGCGATCGACCCCAAGGCGCCGGGGATCGACTTGAAACCCCTGCTCGATTTGATGTGCGAGAATGAGGATGTTCTGAAGGTATTTCATGCCGGCGGGCAGGATATCGAGATCGTCCACAATCTGACCGGTAAGACGCCGCACCCCATGTTCGATACGCAGATCGCGGCGATGGCGCTGGGGCTGGGCGAGCAGATCGGGTACGGCAATCTGGTCGAGGCCTGGATGGGCGTGGTGCTGGACAAGGGCGCGCGCTTTACCGATTGGGCGCGGCGGCCGCTGGACAAGCGGCAGATCGACTATGCGATCGGCGACGTCACCTATCTGATCCAGATATTCCCCAAGATGCTGGAAGAATTGCGCAAGACCGGGCGCGGCGACTGGCTGGACCAGGAGATGGAGCGGATCAGCGACCCGTCCCATTATGAAAACGATCCGCAGCAGGCGTGGCAGCGCGTGCGCATCGCCAGCAAGAAGGCGGACGTGCTGGGCCGGTTGAAGGCGCTGGCCGCCTGGCGCGAGATCGAGGCGCAGGACAAGAATCTGCCGCGCGGTCGCATCGTGAAGGACGAGACGCTGGCCGACATCGCCAGCCATCCGCCGCGCACCCAGGACGACCTGGGCAAGGTCCGGGGTCTGAGCGCGACCTGGCGGACCAATGATATCGGCGCGCGGTTGATGAGCGCGCTGGCCAACCACCAGCCGCTGGGCAAGGACGAGATGCCGGAGCGCGATCCCAAGCGGCCGGGGCTGGGCAAGGACGGCGCGCTGGTGGCGGACTTGCTCAAGCTGCTGCTGAAAATCCGGTCGCGCGACATCAATGTCGCGTCACGGCTGATCGCGCGCACCGACGATATCGATGCGCTGGCGGCGGGCGTGCGTGAGGGTCTCTCCAT
Organism: Sphingobium sp. Z007; assembly: GCF_900013425.1. Classification (GTDB taxonomy): domain Bacteria; phylum Pseudomonadota; class Alphaproteobacteria; order Sphingomonadales; family Sphingomonadaceae; genus Sphingobium. Next base: position 2,962,579 of record NZ_FBXK01000005.1, on the reverse strand, counting down.
CCTGGAAGGCTGGCGTTATGAACAATTTGGCCGCGACGCGGTTGACCTGGTCGAAGGCCGCATGGCCTTTGCGGTCAAGAACGGCCGGTTGAAGATGACGCGCACGGAATAGGAGAAGGGCGATGCGGGCGATAGTGGCGACCCTGATGGTGATGTCCTTGGCCGCTTGCGCCAGGGCGGACGGGCCGGGACCGGCGACGTCGCCCACCGCTGCCGAGGGTCCGTGCAAGAATGACGGACTGGATCGCTTTGTCGGGCAGAAGGCAAGCGCCGATGTCGGCGCGGCGCTGCTCAAGGCGTCGAGCGCGAAGACGTTGCGCTGGGGTAGCCCCGGCATGGCGATGACGATGGATTATCGCGCCGATCGGCTGACGGTCAGCTATGATACGGCGATGGCGATTACGTCCGCGCGGTGCGGGTGAGCAAACCGACCGAGAGTTTCATCTGGAGATGACCGCCACCGCCGACCTTGCCATCCGTTTGCGGCGCGCCGCGTTCAATCGGGCGCTCGCCGACGCGGATTTAGCCGCCATCGGGCCGCTGCTGGCGATGGATGTCGTGATGGTCACGGGCACTGACAGTGCCGTCATTGCCGGGCGCAAGGCGCAGTTGATGGCGTGGAAGCGCGAGTTCGCGGCCAAGGCGCGCATGATCTACACCCGCACGCCCGAAAGGATCATCGCGTCGCCCGTGGAACCGATCGCGATGGAGCATGGCGTCTGGCAGGGGGTCGTGGATAGCGTCGCCCAGGCATCGGGCAGTTATAGCGCCAAATGGCGCATGGTCGGCGGACAATCGGTGATCGAGGCGGAAATCTACCTGACGCTGGCCTGAGCCATACGCACGCGGCTTAGCGCTTCCAGCGCGCCCAGATCGCCGTCGGCAGGGCGATGCCGCGCGCTTCCTCCCGCACGGCCAGTTCGCCTGCCTCGACCGTGCCGGGCAGGTCTGCGAAAGCCTGGCGCAGCAATTCGCCGATCGCTAGGGCCGACATGCGCACGGCATAGACGGTCAAGAACAGGAAGCGGCTGTCGGCGTCCAGCAGCGCGCGACAATTGGCGATCAGGCCGGGCAGGTCTTCTTCCAGCCGCCATACTTCGCCATCGGGACCACGGCCATATTTGGGCGGGTCGAGCAATATGCCGTCATAGCGGCGATTGCGGCGGACTTCGCGGGCGACGAATTTGGCGGCGTCTTCCACTATCCAGCGCACCGGCCTGTCGTCCATCCCCGAAAGCGCGGCATTGGCGCGGGCCTGCGCCACCGATTTCTTCGACGCGTCGACATGGACCATGCGCGCGCCGCCGGCCGACAGCGCCAGCGTGCCGACGCCGGTATAGCCGAACAGGTTCATGACTTCGGCGTCCGGCTTATCGGCATAGGTGGCGCGCAAATCGTCCCAGATCGGCGCCATGTCGGGGAAGAAGCCAAGGTGACGGAAGGGCGTGCAACTGGACTGGAACGTGACTTCGCGCCAGTGCAGCGGCCAGCCTTCGGCCGGGACCGGCTTTTCATAATACCAGCGGCCGCCGCCATCCTCGTCCGATCCGGGAATGAATTCGCCGTCGGCGCGCCAGTCAGTCGTCGCGGGCTTCCACATCGCCTGCGGTTCGGGGCGGATGAAGCGGAAGCGGCCATAGCGTTCCAGCTTCCGCCCGTCGCCGCTGTCGAGCAGGCCGTAATCGGACCAGGGTTCGCCGATGAGGGTCTTCAGTTCCATTCCATCCCTCCGTTCGCCCTGAGTAGCTGCTGAGCTAAGTCGAAGCAGCGTATCGAAGGGCAGGTCGCGCTTTATGCTTCGATACGGGACTTCGACAAGCTCAGTCCCTACTCAGCACGAACGGCAAATATATAGGCCGATCAGCCGCGCGGCGTCGCGCGTTCGGCGATGTAGGCGGTGACTGCTTCGAACGTGCCGGGCAGCTTGGCGTAACTTTCCTCGCGCGCGAACAGGTCGCCCACGCGCGCAGGAAGCGGCGGGCGGGTGCCGGTGGCGCGCTCCACGGCGTCGCGGAATTTGGCGGGGTGGGCGGTGGCCAAGGTGACGACCGGGATGTCGGCGTCAATGCCCGCTTCGCGCGCGGCCGCAAGGCCAATAGCGCTGTGCGGGTCTAGTATCTGGCCCGCCCCGTCATAGGCCCAGCGCATCGCCATGGTCATGCCATCGGCATCGACGCGCGCGGAACGGAACAGATGCGCCGCGCCTTCGCGCTGAGCGTTGGTGAGGCGCATCGCCTTGCTGCTTTCGAAGCCCCGCATCTGGTCAGCCAGCGCCACGCCATCGCGACCGCCTGCGTCGAACAGCAGCCGCTCGAAATTGGAGCTGACCTGGATATCCATGCTGGGCGTGGCGGTGGCTACCACCTGCCCCTGGCTATAATCACCGTCGGCCAAAGCGCGGTGGAGGATGTCGTTGACGTTAGTGGCAACGATCAGCTTGGCGACCGGCAGGCCCATCTTCGCGGCGACATAGCCGGCGAACACGTCGCCGAAATTGCCGGTGGGAACGGAGAAGGCGACTTCCCGTTCCGGCGCGCCCAGGCGCACGGCAGCGTAGAAATAATAGACGACCTGCGCCATCAGCCGCGCCCAGTTGATGCTGTTGACGGCCGAGAGGTTGAAGCGGCTCTTGAAGGCGGCGTCGTTGAACATCGCCTTCACCAGCGCCTGCGCATCGTCGAAGCTGCCGTCGATCGCGATATTATAGACGTTGGGGGCCAGCACGGTGGTCATCTGGCGGCGCTGCACGTCCGACACCCGACCTTCCGGGTGCAGCATGAAGATGTCGATCTTCTCGCGGCCTGCCACCGCGTCGATCGCCGCAGAGCCGGTATCGCCTGACGTTGCGCCGACGATGGTGAGGTGATCGTCACGGCGCGACAGGAAGCGTTCGAACAGCTGGCCGAGCAGCTGAAGGGCAACGTCCTTGAAGGCCAGCGTCGGGCCATGGAAGAGTTCGAGAAGCCAATGCTGATGATCGAGCTGGACCAGCGGGGTCACGGCTTGGTGGCTGAAGCGCCCATAGGCGGTGGTGCACAGATCGCGCAATTCGTCTTCGGTGAGCGATCCTGCGACGAACGGCGTCATCACCCGGACAGCGGTTTCGACATAGGACAAGCCCGCCAAGCCACGAATCTGGTCGATCGAGAAGCTGGGCCAGCTGGTCGGCAGATACAGGCCGCCATCGGACGCCAGGCCAGCCAGCGTCACATCCTCGAAACCCAGCGCAGGCGCGCTTCCCCTGGTGCTTTGATATTGCATAATGGGAAAGCGCGGTAGCGGCCCGCGCGTCGCGGAGCAAGCGATTAGGAGCGTTTCGGCGCGTTGCGGCGGCGCAGCGCCAATATGTAGATGATGACCGCCACCGCGGCGAAGAAGAACCATTGCATGGCATAGGCCAGATGGTTGTTGGGCACGTCGGCGGCGCTGGGCGGGGCTGCGGGTTTGAGGCCAGCGGGTGCTTCCCGCGCGATCAGCATGGGGCGCAGCGGCATGGCTTTTCCGCCGATGCGCGACAGGAGGGCGCGGTGGTCCGGCTCTTCGGATATCCATCCACTAACCTGCCCGCCGGTCCAGTTCGGCTTATCGTCGGGCTTTTGCCCCACGCCGATCGCGACCAGCGCGCCCGGCCCTTCCGCGCCAGTCGAACATTCCGCGATATGGCGATAGCCGGTCGATCCGTCGGCGGCGCGGCCTGCCTCGATTCGCCAACCCACCACGCGCAGGCAGTGAACCGACGAGGGGCGGAATAGGATGTCGGAGGCTACCGGCGGGAGCATGGGGAAGGCTACGGACGGCCGGCTGGGGTTGGCGGCGGCTAGGCTGAGCGCCTGTTCCTTTTCGCCGCGACGCTGGAGCTGCCAGACGCCCAGCGCAATCATCGATAGCACCGCCAGCACAACGACTATCGTGGCGATCAGCGGGATGCGGGCGGGCGCGGAGACGGATTTGGGCTGGTCGGTCATGGCATCCTTGGTAGCGGGCGTCGATCCAAAAGAAAACGGCCGGAGCATCTGCCCCGGCCGCAATGATCTCAGGTTCGGCTTAGAGCCTCAGCCGGCGTGGATCGGCGCACCCCAGCCGCCCCAGACATAGATGGCGACGAAGAGGAACAGCCACACCACGTCGACGAAATGCCAGTACCAGGCGGCGGCTTCGAAGCCGAAATGCTGGCGCGGGGTGAAGTGCCCTTTATAGACGCGCACCAGATTGACGATCAGGAAGATCGTGCCGACGATGACGTGGAAGCCGTGGAAGCCGGTCGCCATGTAGAAGCCCGAGCTGTAGGGCGATCCGCCGAACGGGAAGGGCGCATGGGCATATTCATAGGCCTGGATCGACGAGAACAGCAGGCCGAGCAGGATGGTGCACCACAGGCCTTTTTTCAGGCCGTCGCGGTCGCCATGGATCAGCGCATGATGCGCCCAGGTGACGGTGGTGCCCGAACAGAGCAGGATGAGCGTATTGAGCAAAGGCAGCTCGAACGCGTTCATGACCTCTATGCCCTTGGACGGGAACATCCCTTCGATCGGCGCGAGCGCGCTGGGGAAGAGCGAGAAGTCGAAAAAGGCCCAGAACCAGCCGACAAAGAACATGACTTCCGACGCGATGAACAGGATCATCCCGTAGCGCAGGTGCAGTTGCACCACCGGGGTATGATCGCCGGCATGGGCTTCGGCGATGACATTGGCCCACCAGCTATAGAAGGTGAACAACAGGCCAGCCATGCCGAGCAGGAACACCCAGCCGCCCCCGGCGGGCATCGCGTCGGGATGCATCCACATGATCGCGCCAAACGCCATGACCAGCGCCGACATGGAGCCGAAGAGCGGCCAGATGCTGGGCGGAAGGATATGATAATCGTGGTTCTTGGCGCCTGCCATCGTCTCTTCCCTGTTCGCGGTTCGCGTTATCTGATGCTTGCCTTAGCTTGGCTTCTTGTCCTGCTCAACAGGGTAGAAGGTATAGCTCAAGGTAATTTGCTGCGTGTCCTTGTTGTCGCTGTCCTGCAAAATCTTCGGATCGACAAAATAGAGCACCGGCATGCGGACTTCCTCGCCGGGCTGAAGCGTCTGCTGAGTAAAGCAGAAACACTGAATCTTGGTGAAATAGGCGCCCGCCTGGGTCGGCGTGACGTTGAAGCTGGCTGTGCCGGTCACCGGCTTGTCCGACATGTTCTTGGCAATGAAGATCGCCATGTCCTTGCGCCCGATCGTGACCGTGTCGGTGCGATGTTCGGGGTAGAATTGCCAGGGCATGCCGGGCTGGACATTGGAATCGAAGCGGATGGACATGGTGTGGCCCGTGGCCGCCTGCACCTGCACATTGGCGTCGGCCCGCATGGTCGTGCCGCCGAACCCGGTTTGTTCGCAGAAGATGCGGTAGAGGGGCACGGACGCGAAGCCTAGCCCCAGCATCGCCAGCCCCACCGTCGCCATGGCGACCAGCGTGCGGCGGTTGCGGCGATCGCGATCGAACGGAGAAGGCGGCAGGGTCGCCATCAGTTGCCGCCCATCTTCGCGATAGTGATGCCGTAGAAGAGCAGCACGAGTGCGCCCAGCAGCAGGCCCATCACCAGCGCGCGCGACTTCTGCCGGGCGCGGATCTTGTCATTCTCTTCGGGCGTCATGCGAGCAGCCAGCGGTCAACGACCACCGCCCCGAACAGCAGGAAGAGATAGAAGATCGAATATTTGAACAAGCGCCGTTCGGGCTGCATCCGCGCCGGATCACTTTCGCGGCGGCGATAGACCTGAAAAGCGAAGAAGGCGAAGAGCGCCGTGCCCAGCAGCGCGGTGACGCCATAAACGAGGCCTGTCAGTTGCAGCAGCACGGGCGCCATAGCGGCCACAGACATGATCGCAGTATAGCCCCAGATCTGGCGGCGGGTAACGACTTCGCCGGACACGACGGGGAGCATCGGGATGCCCGCGGCCGCATAATCGGTCTTCACGAACAGAGCGAGCGCCCAGAAATGCGGCGGCGTCCAGAAGAAAGTGAGCAGGAACAGAGCGACCGGCAGCGCGCCGATATCGCCCGTCACCGCGGCCCAGCCGATCACCGGCGGGAAGGCGCCCGCGGCGCCGCCGATGACGATATTCTGCACCGTGCGGGGCTTGAGCCAGACGGTGTAGATCAGGACATAATAGAGGATAGAGACGAGCAGAACCGCGGCGGCGAGCCAGTTGGTGGCCATGCCCAGCAGGATCACCGAGAAGAAGGAGAGGCCGACACCGAAATGCAGCGCCGATTGCCGGTCCATCCGGCCAGCAGGCAGCGGGCGGTTGGCGGTGCGCTTCATCTTGGCGTCGATGTCGGCTTCATACCATTGGTTGAGCGCGGCGGCGGCGCCCGCGCCGATGGCGATGCACAATATCGCGGTGAAGGCCAGGATCGGGTGGATATGGCCCGGCGCGGCGAGCAGGCCGCACAGGCCGGTGAACACGACCAGCGTCATCACGCGCGGCTTGGTCAGCGCGACAAAATCGCGCCAGTGGGCGGGAAGAAGGGCTTGGTCGAAGGTCACGCTTGTCATGTCAGGTTCCGGCTCCGTCGCGATCCATCACGGCGCACGGAGCAAAATGCCACCGGGGCGGACATCCTATCCGCCCCGGCTTCGTCAGTCGATCATGCCATCAATGATGGGCATTGTCGTCGATTACCGGGAGAGTTTCGAACTGGTGGTAGGGCGGCGGGCTGGACAGGGTCCATTCCAGCGTCGTCGCGCCTTCGCCCCAGGGATTGCCGATCGCCTTCTTGCCGGCCGCCAGCGACCAGATCAGATTGACGAAGAAGATCAGCATGCCGACGGCCATGATCTCATAGCCATGGCTGGCGAGCGTGTTCCACTTTTCGAACGCGGCGGGATAGTCGGGGTAGCGACGCGGCATGCCCGACAGGCCGAGGAAGTGCATCGGGAAGAACAAGAGGTTCACGCCGGCGAAGAACACCCAGAAGTGCAGGTGGCCGAGGAACTCGTTATACATCTTGCCCGACATTTTCGGGAACCAGTAGTAGAAGCCGGCGAACAGGCCGAACACCGCACCCAACGAGAGGACGTAGTGGAAGTGCGCCACGACATAATAGGTGTCGTGCAGCACGTCGTCCACGCCGCCGTTCGCCAGCACGACGCCGGTGACGCCGCCCACGGTGAAGAGGAAGATGAAGCCCAGCGCCCAGACCATGGGCGTCTTGAAGCTGATCGATCCGCCCCAGATCGTCGCGATCCAGGAGAAGATCTTGATGCCCGTGGGGACGGCGATGACCATCGTCGCGGCGGTGAAGTACATCTTCACATTCACCGACATGCCGGTGGTGAACATATGGTGCGCCCAGACGACGAAGCCGACGACGCCGATCGCGACCATGGCATAGGCCATGCCGAGATAGCCAAACACCGGCTTGCGGCTGAAGGTCGAGATGATCTGGCTGACGATGCCGAAGCCGGGCAGAATCATGATATAGACTTCGGGGTGGCCGAAGAACCAGAAGAGATGCTGGTAGAGTTCGGGATCGCCGCCACCGGCCGCGTCGTAGAAAGTGGTGCCGAAGTTACGATCGGTCAGCAACATGGTGATCGCAGCGGCCAAAACCGGCAGCGCGAGCAGCAGCAGGAAAGCGGTGACCAGCACCGACCAGACGAACAGCGGCATTTTGTGCAGGGTCATGCCCGGTGCGCGCATGTTCAAGATGGTGGTGATGAAGTTGATCGCACCCAGGATCGACGAAGCGCCCGCGATATGGAGCGACAGGATCGCCATGTCGACGGCCGGACCCGCAGACCCGCTGGTCGAGAGCGGGGCATAGACCGTCCAGCCGGTGCCAGCGCCGTTGCCGGTGCCGCCGGGAACGAAAGTCGAGCCGAGCAACAGGGCGAAGGCGGGAATGAGCAGCCAGAAGCTGACATTGTTCATCCGCGGGAAGGCCATGTCCGGCGCGCCGATCATGATCGGCACGAACCAGTTGCCAAAGCCGCCGATCATCGCGGGCATCACCATGAAGAAGACCATGATGAGGCCATGGGCGGTGATGAGCACGTTCCAGAGGTGATAGGCCTGGTCCAGCGTCGCCGCCGGGCCGTCCATCATCATGGCCCAGGTGTGCAGATACTGAATGCCCGGATGCGCGAGTTCGGCGCGCATCAGGCCGGAAATGCCGCCACCGATGATGCCCGCGACGATCGCGAAGATCAGGTAGAGGGTGCCGATGTCCTTATGGTTGGTGGACATGAACCAGCGCTGGAAGAAGGCCGGTTTATGGTCGGCATCGTGATGATCGTCGGCGTGGTCGCCATAATGATCTGCGGTGATGGTTGTCATGGCTTCCTACCCTGATCAGATTTTCTTGTCGGCGGCGGCGGGTGCGGCGTCTGCCGTCTTCTCAGCAGCCGCTGCGCCGGCGGGCTTGCCGCCCTGCGAGAGCACCCACTGGTCGAACTCGGCCGGGGGCAGCGCTTCGATCGCGATCGGCATAAAGCCGTGGCGCGCGCCACACAGTTCCGAACATTGGCCGTAATAGACCCCCGGCTTGTCGATGGTGAAGCTCTTCTCGTTCAGGCGGCCCGGCACGGCGTCCATCTTCACCCAGAGCGAGGGCACGGCGAAGGCGTGGATCACGTCGGCGCCGGTGATGATCAGCTTGATCGGGCGACCGGCGGGCAGGACGAGGCGGTTATCGGGCGCAAGCAGATAGGGTTCGCCATTGGCCTTCGCCTTGTCTTCCGGCAGCATGTTGGAGACGAATTCGGGGATGGCGTTGTCGGGATATTCATAGCCCCAATACCATTGATAGCCCGTCACCTTGACGACGACAGCATCCTTGGGCGCGGGCTTATACTGGTCCGCCAGCAGCCCGATCGAGGGCACCGCGACGACCAGCAGGATCACGACCGGCAAGACGGTCCAGATCACTTCGATCATGGTGTTGTGCGCGGTCTTCGACGGGATCGGGTTGGCGCTGCGGCGGAATTTCCACATCGCATAGAGCATCAGGATCAGGACGAAGATGGAGATCGCAAAGATCAGCGGGATCAGCATCACGTCATGCAACCAGCGCGCGGTGTGGCCGGTCGAGGTAAACTGTTCCTGCAGGGTATATTCGCCCGGCTTGGGCATGCCTATGCCTTCGGTCGGCTTCATCCGTGGCGGCGCCGCCACGGTGGCGCCCGGCGCCGCTTCGCTCACATCGGCGGCACTGGCGTTAGCCACGTTGACGTCGGCCGAATCGGCCGGCGCGCCACGATCCGACGAGCGCGGATCAGCGTCGACCGGCGTCGCCATGGCTGGCGCCGCCTTGGCCGCATTGTCCTGCGCAACTGCCGGACTGCCCAGGCCAAATGCTGGCGCTAAGGCCAACAACCCGGCGAGAACGAGCGATTTCACCTTCTTCATAGCGTCTTCTTACCCCGTAACCCCTTGGCGCCGCTGCAACGAAGACGCGCGTCAAGCGCATGATCCTCGTCCGGTCGGTTCTGCCGCGGCTTATAGGCATGGTTTTCCCGTGCCTCAAGCACGCAGGAGCAGATTTTCTTCGCTGTTGCAACGCTCCCCTTGGCCCCCTATTTCGCTGGTCCGCGCACAGGGGCGCAATCATGGCGCGCCAAAAGCGCGTCATGCTGGTGGATATGCGGGCCGGGCAGACAAGCGCCGGGCCCGCCCGACAGGACATATGACGGCATGACCGATGAGGAAGTATTGGCGGAATTCCGGGCGGCGGGGGCGCTGCTCGAAGGACATTTCATCCTGTCGTCCGGGCGCCGTAGCGCCAATTATCTGCAATGCGCGCGCGTGCTGATGAACGCCGACCGCGCGGGCAAACTGGCCCGCGCCACGGTGCAGAAATTACCCCGCGAAGTGCGGCAGGAGATCGATCTGGTCGTATCGCCGGCGATGGGCGGCCTCATCATCGGCCATGAAGTCGGTCGCGCGCTGGACAAGGACGCGGTGTTTCTGGAGCGACCGGAGGGCGTGTTCGAGCTGCGTCGCGGCTTTACCATCACGCCGGGGCAGAAGGTGCTGATGGTCGAGGACGTCGTCACCACCGGCCTGTCGTCGCGCCAGGCGATCGCAGCGGTCGAGGCGGAAGGCGGCATCGTCGTCGGCGAAGTCGCGCTGGTCGATCGGTCGGCCGGCGAAGTGGACCTGGGCGTCCCCTTTTACCCGCTCGTGTCGATCAACTTCCCGGTCTATGATGCCGACGCGGTGCCGCCCGAACTGGCGGCCATCCCTGCGATCAAGCCCGGCAGCCGGAAGCAATGAAGTTATGACCACCCCCCTGCGCCTTGGCGTCAATATCGACCATGTGGCGACCATCCGCAACGCGCGGGGGGGCGAACATCCCGACCCCGTCAAGGCCGCCCTGCTGGCGGTGAAGGCCGGGGCCGATGGCATCACCGCCCATCTGCGCGAGGACAGGCGCCATATCCGCGACGAAGATGTCGCCACGCTGATGGCGGCGCTGAGCGTGCCATTGAATCTGGAGATGGCCGCGACGCAGGAGATGCTGGACATCGCCCTGCGCTACCGCCCGCACGCCGCCTGCATCGTGCCGGAAAAGCGCGAGGAGCGCACGACCGAGGGCGGGCTGGACGCGGCTGGGCAGTTTGATGTGCTGAAACCCGTCGTCGCGGTGCTGGCCGATGCGGGGATTCGCGTCAGCCTGTTCATCGAAGCGGACGCGCGCCAGATCGACGCGGCGATTCGATTGGGCGCGCCGGTGGTGGAATTTCATACCGGCGCCTATGCGCATCTGAGCGGCGAGGCGCGCGCGGCCGAACTGCGCAAGATCGCCGACGCGGCGGCGCTGGCGGCCAAGAACGGGATCGAACCCCATGCGGGGCATGGCCTGACATTCGACAATGTCGCGCCGATCGCGGCGATTCCGCAGGTCGCCGAACTTAATATCGGCCATTTCCTGATCGGCGAGGCGCTGTTCGGGGGGCTGGAAGGCAGCATCCGGGAAATGCGGCGGCAGATGGATTTGGCGCGGTGACGACCGAAGGTCGTCATCCCCGCGACGTTGAGGCGAGTCACGTGCCTCGCCTCAAGGATCTCAGGCCGCAAGCGCTGAGGAATATGGCACGAGACCCCAGCCTTCGCTGGGGTGACGGCCTGGGGGGGCCGTCATGATCATCGGCCTCGGCTCTGACCTCTGCAATATCGAGCGCATCCAGAACTCGCTCGACCGCTTCGGCCAGCGCTTCGAGAGCCGCGTCTTCACCGATGTAGAGCAGGCCAAGGGCAACCGCCGCCCCTTCACCAAGGCGGGCACGCTGGCCAAGCGATTCGCGGCCAAGGAGGCCTTCTCCAAGGCGGTCGGCACCGGGTTCAAGGCGGGCGTGTTCATGAAGGATATCGGCGTGGTCAATGCGCCGTCAGGGGCGCCGACGCTGAAACTGACCGGCGGCGCGCTGGCGCGGCTCGAATCGCTGGTCCCGGCCGGGCATAAGGCGGTTATTCACCTGACGCTGACCGACGATCATCCATGGGCGCAGGCCTTCGTCATCATCGAAGCCTTACCCCTGTGAGTAACACTCCCCCTAGCGAAAGCCCGCCCGTGACGGCCATCGACCTGCCCGAAGAGACGATTCCTTCCGATGCGCCACAGGGGGACGACGCGCGGCGCTCCGCCGTCAACTGGTGGCAGGAACTCAAGAGCATCGTTCTGCTGATCCTGGCGGTGCTGGCCTTCCACAGTTTCGTGGCCAAGCCCTTCTACATTCCCTCCGAATCGATGATGCCGGTGCTTCTGACCGGCGATCGGCTGGTGGTGAGCAAATTCCCTTATGGCTGGTCCTATGTGTCGCCCAGCTTTCACCCCCTGCCCTTCCTGAAGGGCCGCGTGCTGGGCCGCCTGCCCGACCGCGGCGATATCGTGATCGTGTCGCCCCAGAACCGGCGGGAGGATTATATCAAGCGGGTGATCGGCCTGCCCGGCGACATCATCGAAGTGCGCGGCGGCCAAGTGATCCTGAACGGCGTGGCGGTGAAGCAGAGGATGCTCAAACCCATGCGGCTGCTGGTGGATGGCAACGCCCCCTGCCCGCCGCTGCAATTTCCCGGCGCGCTGGTGACGGGCAAGGACGGCAAGGATTATTGCGAACTGCCGGTGCGGCAGGAAATCCTGCCCAACGGCAAGACCTATGTGACGATCGACATGGGGCCGAGCGCGCTCGACTGGTATGGGCCGGTGCGGGTGCCGGCCGACCATGTCTTCCTGATGGGCGACAATCGCGACAACAGCGCCGACAGCCGCGCGCCGCTGGAGGAAAATGGCCTGGGTGGGCCGGTGCCATGGGAGGCGATCGGCGGCCGGGCGGAGTTCATCACCTTCAGCCTGGACGGCGATGCCACCTGGAATCCGCTGAGCTGGGTCCATGCGCTGCGCAGCGGCCGGGCCGGGAACAGCCTGCGACCACAGAGCGTTGCTCCTGCGAAATAACCGAAAAAGGGGCATGGGGTTTTGAGCGACGCGCAGGCAGTTCATGTCGAGCAACCCGGCCCCAGCGAAGTGCGCAGCCCGATCGTCAGCCATGAATTGAAGCGCGCCGGCGTCTGGTTCGCGCTGGCCATCGCCGTCGCGCTGGTCGTGCTGCTGGCGCAGCCGCTGATGCTCATCATGGGCGCGCTGGTGCTGGCGACGATGATGGACGGCGGTGCCCGGTTGCTGGGCCGCATCCTGCCGATATCGCGCGGCTGGCGACTGACGATCGTGCTGCTCGGCGCGGTCGCCTTCCTGACCTATACCGTCTTCCTCACCGGATCGAGTCTGGCGGCGCAGGCGCAGGCGATGCGCACCATCGTCGAGGCGCAGGTGATGCGAATCGGCGGCTGGATGCAGCAACTGGGCATCAGTGCGACGCCGTCCGACCTCAAAAGCCTTGCAGGCCAGGCGATGAGCAGCATGGGCCGGGTCACAGCCGCGGTCGGCACCGCGGTCGGCGCGATCACCAGCGGCGTGATGATGCTGGTGCTGGCGATCTTCATCGCGGTCGAACCCAAATTATACGAACGCGGCGTCGCCTGGATGCTGCCGATCGAGAAGCGCGCCCATTTTTATCTCGTCGCCGACAAGATGGGCTGGACGCTGCGCCGGTTGATGTTCGGGCGACTGATCGGCATGGCGGTGGAGGGCGTGGGCACTTGGGCACTGCTGTGGGCCGGCGGGGTGCCGATGGCGGGCCTGCTGGGGATATTGACCGGCCTGTTCGCCTTCCTGCCCAATATCGGGTCGATCATCTCCGGCGCGCTCATCATCCTGGTCGGTTTTTCGGGCGGGACCGATACCGGCCTCTATGCCTTTGGCGTCTATATGGTGGTGCAGATCATCGACGGTTACCTGATCGTGCCGATGGTGGCGAAGCGCGCCACGGACTTGGCCCCGGCGCTGGTGCTGGCGGCGCAAATCCTGTTCGGCGCGCTGTTCGGCATCATGGGGCTGTTCCTGGCCGATCCGATCGTCGCGATGATTAAGGTCTATCTGGAGGAGCGGTCCAAGGCGATGAAGGCGCGGAACCCGACGCTGGTGGTCGCGGAGCCTGCGGCATAAGGGTACCCGTTCCTTTGCCGCTGCCACATTTGGAACGGCATGGCCTGTTTTGCGGTTGGGGTTATGATAGACTCATAAAATTCGAGAGGACCCCGTCATGAGCATCCCGTTGGACAAACAGAAAAAACTGCATTTCGACCTGAGCAATGTCGGCCTGCGCGCCCATGCGACCGCGGCGGGGCTGCTGCAACTCTGCCAGGAGCTGCGCCGCGCCGGGGTTCTGGACGAACCTGCGATCGAACGGATCAAGGACGCGATCGCCTGCGACATTGAAGTATCCGCATCCCGATCAGTCGCCACGGCCGCCTATCGCCGCGACATCAAGGCGCGACTCGACAAGCTGTTCGCCGGGGAAGAGAAGGTCGGCAGCGCCGATGCGCTGGCCTTTGGCCTGAGCGCCGAAGACGAGAGCGTGTGCCAGGGTCACGCCTGAACCGGGCATGGAAAAAGGGGCCAGAGTGATCGGCCCCTTTTCACTATCTCACTTATTTTCCCTATCTCACCTATTCCGCCGCCAGCAGCGCTTCGGCGCTTTGCAGATTGACTGACACGAGTCGGCTGACGCCGCGTTCCACCATCGTTACGCCGAACAGGCGGTGCATGCGCGCCATGCTGACGGCATTGTGGGTGACGATCAGATAGCGGGTGTTGGTCTGCGCCACCATCCCGTCTAACAGGTCGCAAAAGCGCTCGACATTGGCGTCGTCCAGCGGCGCATCGACCTCGTCCAGCACGCAGATCGGCGCGGGATTCGTCAGGAACAGGCCGAAGATCAGAGCCACGGCGGTCAGCGCCTGTTCCCCGCCCGACAACAAAGTGAGCGCGGCCAGCTTCTTCCCCGGCGGCTGGGCCATGATTTCCAACCCCGCCTCCAGCGGATCGTCGCTGTCGATCAGTTCCAGATGCGCCTGGCCGCCATTGAAGAGCGTGGTGAAGAGTCGGCGGAAATGGCCGTCCACTGCTTCGAACGCGGCGAGCAGGCGCTGGCGCCCCTCGCGGTTCAGACTGCCGATCGATCCGCGCAGGCGATGGATCGCCTGGGTCAGTTCCTCGCTTTCGGCGCGGCTCTTCGCCTGGGCGGCCTCCATCTCTTCCAGTTCTTGGCGTGCGACCAGATTGACTGGGCCGATCCGTTCGCGTTCGGTGTGGAAGCGGTCATGATCGGCCAGTTCAGTCTGGGCCAGCCGCACGTCGGCGCTGGCGAAGTCCAGTTTTTCGGGCAGTAGCGGCGGCGGACATTCGAACCGTTCGCCCGACAGGCGGTTGGTTTCGACTCGCCGTTCGTCGGCGGCTTCGGCGCGGGCGACGGCGGTGGCGCGCGCCTCGCGAGCGGCGGCGAGCGTCTCCCCCGCCTGGGCAGCGCGGCCTTCGGCGGCGCGCAGAGCGGCGTCCGCCTCCACTTCGGCGCGACGAGCCTGGTCGGCCGCGTCGGTCAGGGCCGATCCCTGATCACTGAGCGCAGCGATCGCGTCGGCGAGCGAGTCGGGCTGCGCTTCGATCGCGCTACGCTCGGTCCCGATCTCTTCGGCGCGGGCGACCATGGCGGCGATGCGCTTGGCTGCTTCGCCGGCGCGGGCGCGCCAGCCCCTGATCTCCGCATCAGCCGCCGCCTGCCGCTCGCGGTCGCTGGACAAAGCGCGGTCGGCGAGCGCCTGATCGGCCTGCAACTGGCTTACGGCTCCGCGGGCCTTGTCGCTGGCCTGCGACAGCGCGGCGACCAGCGCGCGCGTCTCCGCGCCGTCCGGCACGGCGGCGCGGGCCTCCTGCGCCTTTTCATGCTCGACCTGCGCAGCGGCGCGGTCGCGCTGCGCTTCGTCCAGTCTTTCCTCTATGCCTTCACGTCGCCCGGCCAGCCGTTCGAGCGCAGTGGTCGCCTCGTCGGCGGCGCGCAGCGCGGCGCGCAGGCGTTGATCGGCCTGCGACAGGTTGGTACGCCCCTGGGCCAGCGCCTGGGCGGCGGCCTGTTCGCGCGTCTTGGCGACATCCTGCGCGGCGGCGGCGCTTTCCACATCGGTGTGGAGCGCGGGGCGGGCTGCGGCGATGGCGTCCAGCCGGTTGAGGCGGATCAGTCGTTCCGCGGCCGCCGCGCCGCCTTCCAGCGCGACATAGCCGTCCCAGCGGCGCAACTGGCCGTCATGGGTGACGAGACGCTGGCCGACGGCGAGGGGCTGGCCCGCATCCTGGCCCGCCACCGCGATCTGGGCCAGACGGCGGGCCAGTGCGGCGGGCGCGGTGACATGGGCGGCCAGAGCAGTGGCCCCGGCGGGGAGCACAGGATCGCCGGGCAACGTATCGGCGCCGGCCCAGCGGCGCTTGCCGTCGGAACCGACCGGCGCCTCCAGATCGTCGCCCAGCGCGGCGGCGAGCGCGCGTTCATAGCCGGGCGCGGCCTTCAATTGGTCGAGCGCGCGCGATCGGTTGCTTGCGCCGCTATCGACGGCCCGTTTGAGCGCCGCCGCCTCGCTGTCGAGCGCGGCAAGGGCGGCGCGGGCGGAGGACAGAGCAGCCTCCGACGCGGCGCGCGCTTCGGCGGCGGACTGGCGGTCGGTGTCGGCGGCCTGGATCGACCCTTCGGCGGCATCGCGATCGGCCTTCGCCCGGTCCTGATCGTCCAATGCCGTGGCGCGCTGCGCCTCCAGTGGGGTAGCGTCCGGCAGGGCAGCGGCTTCGGCGGCAAGGCGCGTCACCTCTCGCTCCGCCCGGTCGAGGCGGGTGCGCGCGGCGGCCAGCGCGGCTTCGGCGACGCGCAGTTCGGCCTGTTCGGCCGCTTGGGTGGCCATCGCCCGCGCCAGTTCGAGTTCGGCGGTGCGCGCAGCGTCCTCCGCCGCGGCGATGCGGGCGGCGAAGGCCGGGCGCAGCTTGTCCGTCTCGGCGATGCGCGCTTTCAGCGTCGCGATCTCGGCGGTCAGTCGCGCGATCGCATCGGCGGCGTCATTGGCGAGCGTGCCTTCGCGCGCGCGATCCTCCTCCAGACGCGACGCTTGCTGGGCCAGGTCTACGAGGCGGCGAACCACCGCCTCGCGCTCGGTGCGCAGCGCGGCGAGGCGATGGCCCGCCTCATTGGCGTCGTCGCGCGCGCTCTGGGCGGCGGCGCGGCGATCGGCCAACAGGGCGATGGCGGCCTGGGCATAAGCGGCGGCGGCAAGCTGCCCCTCTTGCGCAGCGGAGACGGCGGCGTCGGCCTGCTTCGCTTCGGCGCGGGCGGCTTCGGCGCTGGCATTGGCCTCACGCCAGCGGGCAAAGAGGGTGCGGCCTTCGGCGACGCGGATCTGATCGGACAGGCGGATATAGCGTTCGGCAGCGCGGGCCTGCCGACGCAGCGCATTGGCGCGCGCATCCATGTCGAGCAAGATTTCGTCCAGCCGGGCGAGATTGGCCTCCGCCGCACGCAATTTCTGTTCCGCGTCCTTGCGCCGGACATGCAGGCCGGCGATGCCCGCCGCTTCTTCCAGCATGGCGCGCCGCTCCTGCGGGCGGGCGGCGATGACGGCGGCGATTCGGCCCTGGCTGACCAGCGCAGGGCTGTGCGGGCCAGTGGCGGCGTCGGCGAAGACCAGCGACACGTCCTTGGCGCGCACGTCGCGGCCATTGGCACGATAGGCGCTGCCCGCGCCGCGCTCGATCCGGCGGGTGACCTCCAGCTCGCCGTCCGCGCCGACATCGACGGCGTTGAACAGTTCGCCCTGTTCCTGGATGGTGAGCAGCGAGACTTCGGCAAAGTCGCGCTGCGGGCGGGTAGCGGTGCCCGCAAAGATCACATCCTCCATGCCGCCGCCGCGCATGGATTTTGCGCTGGATTCGCCCATGACCCAGCGAATGGCTTCGAGCAGGTTGGACTTGCCGCAGCCATTGGGGCCGACGATGCCGGTCAGGCCCGGCTCGATCCGCAGCTCGGTTGCATCGACGAAGCTCTTGAAGCCGGAGAGTTTGAGCCGCTTTATCTGCACGGGGTCGCACCGGGGCAGCGTGCCGCCCCGGCCTTGCTAAGCGTCGATGGCAGCCCCCGCTGGCGCAATCAGAGGCCCGCTTCCTTGAGCTTAGGCTGGAGCGAGGCCCAGTTGGCGACATTGTCCACCAGCACGCCGTTGATGAGGAAGCTGGGCGTGCCGCTGATCTGATATTGGCTGTTGGCCGCCTCTACGCCCTTGGCGAGCCGTTCGGCGGCGCCCGTGTCGGCCAGGCACTGTTTGGCCTGATCGGCGGAAATGCCGCGTTGCTGGGCAAATTCGACAAGCCCCGCAATCTGCGCGATCGCGCCGGGGCGCTGCGCCGGAGGCAGTTTGTCCACGCCCTGGAAGGCGGCTTCGTTACCCTGCACCTTTTCGAACATCGCCGCCTGATTGGCGAAGAACTGCTCCGACAACGGATAATAAATGTCCTTGCCGCCGCATTGCGCCAGCAGCGCGGTGGTGAGGTCGATCGGATCGCGGACATAGGTGCGGAATTCGAAGCTCATCTTGCCGGTATCGACGATCTTCTTGATTTCCTCCGACGCTTCGGCGGTGAAATCCTTGCAATGGCTGCAAGTGTAGGAGCCATATTCGACCAGTTTGATCTTGGCCGACGGATTGCCCATCAGATAATAGCCTTCGGGCGTCTGGGCGACGGTTTGCGACCAACTGGTCCCGGCCGGGGCGGAGACGGCGGCGACGGGATCGCCGCTGGGCTTGGCGCCCTCCTCGCCCTTGCCGCAGGCGGCGAGGGTCAGGCTGAGCGCGATGAGGGCAAGAGCGGAAACGGCTTTCACGACGGGCAAGGCTCCGATGACTGGCGGTATGAAGGGGGTTTTAGATCAGCGCGCGGCGGGGGGCAATGCAGCCTGGAGAATGGACCAGGTCGATCCCTTGACCAACGTGCCGTTGACGATAAAGCCGGGCGTGCCGCCGATCTTCACCTTGTTCCAGGCGTCGTCGGTCATGGCGAGAATCTGCTTCATCGACCGGGGATTGGCGACGCAGGCGTCGAGTTGCGCATCGGTGAAGCCGCGCTTGGCCATCAGCGTATAGAGGCCGGTCTTCCGCCCGATGTCGCGCATCGCCGCGGTCTGGTCCGCAGGCTTCTGCGTCGTCGCCGCATCATAGGCTTCGATCTGCGGCATCCAGGCGGTCTGGTTGGCGAACAAAGCCTCGTGATTGCCCATGAAGCGGGCCGGGCCGCCGCAGCGGGCGAGCAAAGCGGCGGTCAGGTCATATCGGTCGCGCACGGCGTTGCGGACCTCGACGCTGACCTTGCCGCCCTTCACATAGTCGCTCTTGAGCGGGCCGCTCGCTTCGTCCACGAAATGGGCGCAGTGCGAACAGGTGTAGCTGACATATTCGACCAGCTTGGTCGGCGCATTGGGATTGCCCATGGCATGGCCGCCAATCGGCGAGAGGACGACCCGGCTCACCCAGTTGGCGGCGGGCGCGGCGATCAGCGCGGCGGGAACGGCTAGCAGGGCAAGCGGCAGGAGCAGTTTCTTCATGTGGCGCGTCCGTAATAGGGCTTGGCTGAACCACAGCCGAATGTGGTCGTTTCCTTGGCGCGATTTCCAAGTCAATCGCTCAGATTTTTTAGCGCGATTTCCAAGTCAATCGCTTCAGTTGATCTTCGGCAATCCGCTGCTGTTGGCAAGCCCCTGCGCCAGCGATTCGAGCACGGCGCGCAATTCGGGATCGCCAATGTCACGCAGCGAATCGCCCAGTTCGACCGGAATGGGCTTCAAGTTGCGGGGCGGCGGGCGGCGTTCGGCCGCGACCGGCCTGATGTCGCCCTGCCGGATCGCAACCTTCGTCACGGCGGCATAACCGAAGAAGCGGTTCACCCGTTCGACGATATCGGGCAGCATGTGCTGCACCATCGGGCCATGGCCGCTCATGACCGTCAGTTGGAGCGTGCCGCCGGCCTTCTGCCCCACCGGGAAGCGAATCGATTCGGGCGCGGAAATGCCGGCATAATGCGCGCCGACAATCTCCGCCCAGCGAGTGACGATGCTGGACTGGACGAAGCCGAATTTGCGGAAAGCGGCGCGGCCGATGTCGGGCATCAGGTCCGCGATAGCGCGCGGCGCGCCCACGCGCGGCCGGTCTTCTGCCGGGATTTTGCGACTCTTATATTTCGGGGGGGCCGGGCGTTCCGTCATGGCCCGCTACATGGCATAGGGTCGCCATGCGCGTCGAGGGTAGAGCCACAAAAATCGCAAGCGACCTGCTTGCCCATTATGACGTCCATGCCCGGCGGCTGCCGTGGCGCGCGCCGCCGGGCAGCAATGCCGCCGATCCCTACCGGGTGTGGCTGTCCGAAGTGATGCTGCAACAGACCACGGTGGCGGCGGTCGGCCCCTATTATGCGAAATTCCTGGCGCGCTGGCCCACGGTTCAGGATCTGGCGGCGAGCGAGGATGCGGACCTGATGGCCGCCTGGGCGGGGCTGGGCTATTATGCCCGCGCGCGCAACCTGCTGGCCTGCGCGCGGGCGGTGGCGCGCGACCATGGCGGGGTTTTCCCCGATACGGAGGACGGGCTGCGCGCCTTGCCCGGGGTGGGCGCCTATACCGCGGCGGCCGTCGCGGCGATCGCCTTTGGTCAGCGCGCCGTGGTGGTGGACGCCAATGTCGAGCGGGTGGTGGCGCGGCTGTTTGCGATAGCGACGCCCCTGCCCGCCGCCCGGCCGGAGATACGCGCGGCGGCCGACAGCATCACGCCGGACGCGCGCGCCGGGGATTTCGCGCAGGCGATGATGGATCTGGGCGCGACCATCTGCACGGCGCGCAACCCCGCCTGCGGCATCTGCCCGCTGCGGGAGGATTGCGCCGCGGTTTTGACCGCCGATCCTGCGGCTTATCCCGTCAAGGCGGCGAAGAAGGCCAAGCCGCACCGTAACGGTCACGCCTGGTGGATCGAGCGCGACGGCCATGTCTGGCTGGTGCGCCGCCCGGACAAGGGGTTGCTGGGCGGGATGCGGGCGCTGCCCAGTTCAGACTGGGGCGATGCGCCCGACCCGACGCCCCCGGTAGCCGCCCTCTGGACGACGATCGAGACAGCTGTGGCGCATGTCTTCACCCATTTCTCTCTAGCGCTGCACATCCACCATGCCCATGTGGGGGCGGACATGACGCCGGAAGGCGCGGGCGAATGGTGGCCCATCGACCGCATCGACGCGGCGGGGTTGCCGACATTATTCGCGCGAGCGGCGGACGCGGTGAGGAAAGAAAGGCAGGCAGATGCACGGAACTGATCCAGCGAAGAAACCCGTGCCGGGCTTTGCCGGGGGCAATCTGGACCGGGTGGACCATATCCGCACCAACCCGGCATTGCTGGCCGAGACGTTCGCCGATCCGGCCGCGCGGCTGCTGGTGCTGGACGGGCTGGAACCGGTCGAGGTGGACGGCCATCTGTTGCTGGAGCCGCTGGAGCCGCGCGCGCGGGTCGAGGATCATCTGCTGCTGGGCATCGATCCGGGCAAGCGGCCGATCTTTGCCCGGCTGGTCACGGACCTTGGCCCCAATCTTGTCCCCACGCCGCGTAGCCGTGCGATCGCCGGGCTGGTTCCGACAGAGGAGGTCGCGCTCTATGGCACCGCGCGCAGCTTGGTCCATTGGCACGCCCGCCATCGCCATTGTTCGGTCTGCGGCGGGACGACTCAGCCCGCCAAGGCCGGCTGGTCGCGCAAGTGCGACAGCTGCGCCGCCGAGCATTTCCCGCGCACCGACCCGGTCGTCATCATGCTGGCCGAACATCGCGGACGCATATTGCTGGGCCGCCAGCATGCCTGGCCACAAGGCCGCTATTCGGCGTTGGCGGGCTTCGTCGAACCAGGCGAGACGATCGAGGAAGCGGTGGCGCGCGAATTGTTCGAGGAAGCAGGCGTGCGGGTACATAATGTCCGCTATGTGATGAGCCAGCCCTGGCCTTTCCCCTCCTCGCTGATGATCGCCTGCATCGGCGAGGCGCTGGACGACGCGCTGACGCTCGACCCGACCGAGATAGAGGACGCCTTTTGGTGCGACGCGGATCAGGCGCGTGCGGCGATGGCGGGCGATCCCGATGCTCCCTTCCTTGCTCCGCCGACGATGGCGGTCGCCTGGCACTTGCTCGACCATTGGCTGGCGGCCGTTGCTCCCCCCAGCCTTGTTAGCGCCGACGCAAGCGCGTAAGGCCGATGCCCTTCCCTTCGTGAATTTCAGGACCATTTTCCCTCCATGCTCAGCCTAGAAGAAGCCCAGTCGCGCGCGCAGGATATGGTCAGCGCCGCGCGCAAGGCCGGTGCGGACGCCGCCGATGCCATCTATGCCTGCAATGCGTCGACCAATGTGTCAGTGCGGCTTGGTGCACTGGAGGATGTCGAGCGCTCCGAAGGCGAGGAAATCGGCCTGCGCGTCTTCATCGGCCAGCGGTCCGCCAGCATCTCCGCGTCGGACATGAACCCGGCGACGCTCGCCACGCTGGTCGATCGCGCCATCGCCATGGCGCGCGAGGCGCCCGAAGACCCCTATGCCGGGCTGGCGCCGGAGGACCGGCTGCTCAAGAAGCGCCCCCCCGCGCTCGACCTGACCGACGAGGAAGAGCCGGAACCCGCAGCCTTGCGCGAACGCGCGCTGATGGCGGAGGAAGCAGCGCGCAGCGTGCCGGGCATCACCAATAGCGAAGGCGGCGGCGCGGCGAACGGGCGCAGCCAGGTCGCGCTCGCCACCAGCCATGGCTTTGCGGGCGCCTATGCCGGGACCAGCCATTCGACCTGGGCCAGCGTGCTGGCGGGCACGGGCGCGGACATGCAGCGCGACCATGCCAGCCATAGCGTGCGCCATCTGGAGGATCTGGACGATGCCGAAGCGGTCGGCATCCGCGCCGGGCAGCGGGCGGTGGCGCGGCTCAATCCGGTCAAGGTCGAAAGCGGCGTGATGCCGGTGATCTTCGATCCCCGCATCGGCTCCAGCCTGCTTGGCCATCTGATCGGCGGCATGGTGGGGCCAGCGATCGCGCGCCGGTCGAGCTTCCTGCTGGACTCGTTGGGCGAGGCCTTGTTCGACGCGGGCGTCACCATCATCGACGATCCGTTGCTGCCGCGCGGGATGCGATCGCGCCCGTTCGACGGCGAAGGGCTGCCGGTGGCGCGGCGCGCATTGATCGACAAGGGTGTGCTGACCGGATGGCTGATGGACAGCGCGTCGGCGCGGCAACTGGGGCTGGAACCGACCGGCCATGCCAGCCGCGGCGGCAGCGGCGCGCCGGGCGCCAGCATCACCAACGTCCATATGGAGGCGGGCACGATATCGCCGGGCGACCTGATGGCGGACGTGAAGCGGGGCCTGTACGTCACCGAACTGATCGGCATGGGCGTCAATGGCGTCACCGGCGACTATAGTCGGGGTGCGGCGGGCTTCCTGATCGAAAATGGCGCGGTCGCCCATGCCGTGTCGGAAATCACGATCGCCAGCAATTTGAAGGCCATGTTCCGGGCGTTGACGCCTGCGAGCGATCTGCATTTCCGCTATGCGATGAACGTGCCGACCATCCGCATCGACGGGATGACCGTTGCCGGGGGCTGACGCGCATCTGCGCGCGGTCATATCCGCCGTGGCGGATGCGGCCGACCATGCGCTGACGCTGTGGGCGGGCGGGGAAACCCGCGTGCGCCAGTGGGAAAAGGTGCCCGGCCATCCGGTGTGCGAGGCGGACCTGGCGGTCGATGCGATGCTGCGCGCGCGGTTGGCGTCGATCGACCCGGACGCGGGCTGGCTGTCGGAAGAGACGGCCGACACGGTGCATCGGCTGGGCGTGCCGCGGGTATGGGTGGTCGATCCGATCGACGGCACGCGCGATTATCTGCGCGGGCGGCCGGGCTGGTCGGTGTCGGTCGCGCTGGTCGAGGATGGCACGGTCAGGATCGGCATATTGGCGGCCCCTGCGCGCAACGAATTATGGGTGGCGCAACTGGGCCAGGGCGCGACGCGCAACGGCCAGATTTTGCGTGCCGGACCGCGCGCAACGCTGCCGGGTGCGCGGGTGCCGGCTGACCAGTTGCCACGCGTCGATCGCGATCTGGTGACGGTCGAGAAGCCCAACAGCATCGCGCTGCGCATGGCGATGGTCGCCGCCGACGAAGCCGACCTGGTCGCCACCGTGCGATGGGGCAATGAGTGGGATGTGGCCGCCGCTGCGCTGATCGTGCAGGAGGCTGGCGGCGCGGTGACCGACGCGCTGGGCGATCCGCTGCGCTTCAACCGGCCGCAACCCACCGCCTTTGGCCTGCTCTGTTCCGCGCCCGGCATCCATGCCGCCGCGGTCGAGCGGCTGGCGCCGCGCGCGCGGGAGATATTGGGCCAGCCGCGGGCCTGACACGGCGGACGGCGCGTTGGCGACGCCCGGCGCAATCGCGCCGATAATCGCCGCCAACAGATAGCGGATGCCGGATCACGGTCCCGTCTTGATCAGAGCATTGGGTTCGGCATGGCGCGCGTCCCTGCGGTTTGGTGCGCCGAACCGGGCATAAAGGGTCGGCAGGACGAACAGGGTGAGCAGCGTCGCGGAGATCAGCCCGCCGATCACCACGGTCGCCAGCGGCTTTTGCACCTCCGCCCCCGAACCGGTGGCGAGCGCCATCGGCACGAAGCCAAGCGAGGCGACCAGCGCGGTCATCACCACCGGGCGCAGGCGATTCATCGCCCCTTCCCAGGCGGCCTTTGCCGGTTGCATGCCCTGCGCCACCAGTTGCTGGATGGAGGTCAGCATCACCAGGCCGTTGAGCACGGCGATGCCCGACAGAGCGATGAAGCCCACCGCCGCCGAGACGGAAAAGGGCATCCCCCGGAGGAACAGGGCGAGTACCCCGCCGATCAGCGCAAGCGGCACGCCGGTAAAGACGATCACCGCATCGCGCACCCGGCCCAAAGCGCCATAGAGCAGCAGCAGGATGAAAGCGAAGCAGGCCGGCACCACCAGCATCAGCCGATCGCGGGCCGAGGCCAGATTTTCGAACTGCCCGCCCCATTCCAGATAGGCGCCGGCCGGCAGGCGGACGTCCGCAGCAATCGCCGCCTGCGCGTCCGCCACGACGCTGGCGATGTCGCGCCCGCGCACATTGGCCTGCACCACGATCCGCCGCTTGCCGTTTTCGCGGCTGATCTGGTTGGGGCCGTTGGTGATCGTGATGTCCGCGACGCTGGCGAGCGGCACATAAGCGCCGTCGGGCGTGGGCACAGGGATTTGCCCGATCTGCGCCAGGTCCGAGCGTTGCTTGTCGTCCAGGCGGATGGTGACGGCAAAGCGCCTGTCCCCTTCGAAGATCATGCCCGCGTCGCGCCCGCCGATGGCCGCAGCCACGATATTCTGCACCGCGCGCGCCGACAGGCCGAACTGCGCCAGGGCGTCGCGGCGGGGGCGGATATCGAGCATCGGCAGACCTTGCGTCTGCTCGACGCGCACATCCGCCGCCCCCTGCGTCTGGCGCAGCACTGCCGCGACCTGATTGGCGGTGCGGTTCATGGCGTCGGCGTCGTCGCCATAGACCTTCACCGCCACGTCGCCGCGCACGCCCGCGATCAGTTCGTTGAAGCGCATCTGGATCGGCTGGCTGATTTCGAAGGCGTTGCCGGGCAGTTTTTCGATCTTCTTCTCGATCGCGGCGACCAGTTCCGCCTTGGTCAGCGACGGGTCGGGCCATTGGTCGCGCGGCTTCATGATGATGAAGGTGTCGGAAATATTGGGTGGCATCGGGTCGGAGGCCAGCTCTGCCGTGCCCGTCTTGGAAAAGACGAAGCGGACCTGGGGCAGGGTGGCGATGGCCCGCTCCACATCGAACTGCATCGCCTGGCTTTGTTCGACCGAGGTGCCGGGGATGCGCAGCAATTGGGCAGTGGCGTCCCCTTCGTCCAGTTGGGGCAGAAATTCCTGCCCCAGCATCAGGAATGCGCCGATCGCCGCGACAAAGGCGATGACGGCCGCGCCGATCGTGCGTTTGGGGCGGCGAAGGGCGCGGTCTAGACCTGGCTCGTACCGCGCCTTGATCCATCCGATGACGCGCCCTTCCTTTTCATCCACCCGCTTCGACAGCAGGATCGCCAGCATGGCGGGCACGAAGGTCACCGACAGAATGAAGGCGCAGATGAGGGCGAGAATGACGGTCAGCGCCATCGGTGTGAAGGTCTTGCCCTCCACCCCGGTCAGGGTGAGCAGGGGGACATAGACGAGGATGATGATCGCCTGGCCATAGACGGACGGACGGATCATTTCGCGTGCCGCACCCGCGACCGTCGCCAGCCGTTCGTCCAGCGTCAGCAGGCGCGCCTTGTGATGCTGTTCGTCCGCGATGCGCCGCATGGCGTTTTCCACGATGATGACCGCGCCATCGACGATCAGGCCGAAATCGAGCGCGCCCAGGCTCATGAGGTTGGCCGATACGCCGCCCTGCAACATGCCGAAACTGGTCATCAACATGGTGATCGGAATGACCAAGGCGGCGATCAGGGCGGCCCGGAAATTGCCCAGCAGTGCGAACAGCACGACAATGACCAGCAAGGCCCCCTCGGTCAGGTTCCTGGCCACGGTGTTGATCGTGGAATGTACCAGCGCCGTGCGATCCAGCACAGGCTGGACAATGACGTCGGTGGGCAGGGACGCGTTGATTTCCTTGAGCCGTTTGGCCACCGCGGACGCGACGGTCAGGCTGTTTTCGCCCACGCGCATGACCGCCGTCCCGACCACGACCTCCCGCCCGTTTTCGGAAGCCGAGCCCATGCGGATCGCCTGACCGTTGCGCACGGTCGCGACCTGGCTGAGCAGCACCGGCACGCCTTCGCGCGTCGTGATGACGGTGCGGGCCAGATCCGCCGCGCCGGTGAGGCGGGCGTCGGACCGGACGGCCAGCCCCTCCCCGTTGCGATCGACTACCCCGGCGCCCACGGCGCTGTTATTATCCTCCAGCGCGCGGGCCAGATCGTCGATGCTGATGCGCAGCGCGGCGAGGCGCTGGACATCGGGCACGACCTGAAACTGCTTCACATAGCCGCCGATGGCATCGACCCCGGCCAGGCCAGGCGTGTTCTTGAGCAGCGGCGTCACGATCCAGTCCTGCGCGGTGCGCAGATAGGTCGCCTGATCCGCCTGGCTGATGAGCCGCTCCCCCTCCGGCGTGATATAGCTGCCGTCGGGCTGGAGGCCGGGTTCGCCCGGCTCATGTCGGTCGTCCTTGCGATGCGCCAAGTGGACGGTCCACATATAGACTTCGCCAAGGCCGGTGGCGATCGGTCCCATTTCAGGGGACACGCCGGCGGGCAGGCTTTCGGCCAGCGCGGCCAGTCGTTCGTTCACCTGTTGCCGGGCGAAATAGATGTCGGTGGAGTCGGTGAAGACCGCCGTGATCTGCGCAAAGCCGTTGCGGCTGAGCGAGCGGCTATATTCCAGCCCCTCGATACCCGACAGCGCGGTTTCGATGGGAAAGGCGACCTGGCTTTCGACCAGTTCGGGCGACAGCGCAGGCGCGCGGACATTGACCTGCACCTGGTTGTTGGTGATGTCGGGCACCGCATCGATGGGCAGGCGGCCAAGCGACCAGCCGCCGATGATGCAGGCGATGAGGGTCAGCAGCAGCACCAGCCAGCGCCGCGCGACGGAGAATGTGACGATCGCGTCAATCATCGGTCAATGCCCATGTTCCGCTTCGCCCTTGCCAAGCTCAGCCTTGAGAGTGAAGCTACCGACGGCGGCGATGCGTTCGCCGCCTTTAAGGCCACGGACGATCAATATGTCCGCGCCGCTGACCGCGCCGGTCTGGACCGGAACGGTGCGGAAGCCGGTCGGGGTGCGGACGAAGACGCTCGATTGCCCCTCGACCGTCTGCACCGCGGCCTGCGGTACGCTGATCGCGCGCGCCCCGTTGGCGGTAGGCAGGGACACGAGAGCCGTCACGCTTTCCCCGATGCGCCATTGACCCGCGCTGTTATCCAGCGTGGCGATGGCCGGGACCAGCCGGGTCTGGGGATCGAGGATCGGCGAGAGAAAGCGGATGCTGGCGGCAGCGGTGCGCCCCTGCCCGTTCACCGTCACCTTTGCGCCGGGCCGCAGCCGCGCCGCGTCGGATGCGGAAAGAGACAGGGAGATGGACAGTTGTGAGAGATTGGCGACCCGGTAGAGTTCCGCGTCGGCCGTTACAACCTGCCCCAACATGGCTTTTCTTTCAATGACTTGGCCGGAAATAGGAGACGGTAGCGCGACGCGGTTGAGGCCACCGCCTGCCCGGCCTGTTGCGGCCAGTTGCTGCCGCGCCAGGCGCAGGGCGATGCCCGCTTCGGTCGCCGCGGTGCGGGCGGCGATCAGATCCTGTTCGGGCGAGACACGCTGCGCGAACAGGCGCTGTTCGCGCGCCAGATTGCTGCGGGCCAGCGCCAGGCGCGCCGACGCCGCCTCGATCTCGCCCTGCATCTGTGCGGCCTCCCGGCTTTCCACCACGGCCAGCGTCTCACCGGCGCGCACGGATTCGCCCAGATTGCGGCTGAGCGTAACGATACGCCCGCCGATCGCGGCGGTGACGACCTGGATGCCCTGCGGATCGCCTTCCACCATGGCGGGCAGCGTCAGCGCGCCACCACTTCCGGCGGCGTCGACGGTGACGAGGGCGATGTTGGCGGCGCGAATTTGGTCGTCGGTCATGGCGACGACGCCTTCTTCCTCCTTATGGCCTTCCTCTTCGTGCCCGCCTTCCTCTTCATGGCCGCCTTCCTCCCCATGGGCGTCGGCCTTGACCGCGGGGGACGTGTCGTCGCCACCACAGGCGGCCAGCAGCAGGGCGAGCGCGAGCGGCGTCGCAAATGTCATCTTCATCGGATCAATTCCCAAAATCGCGGGGCGCGGGGATGGTCAGCCGGTCCCGGCGGGCCATGGCGTCATGATAGGCGGCGAGCGCATCGACCGCCGCGAGGCGGGTGTCGGCCAGCGAGCGTTCGGCATCGAGCAGGTCGATCTGGCCGAACTTCCCCTCTCGATAGCCGATGCGGGCGATGCGGGCGGCTTCCTCGGCGGCGGCCAGCGCCGCCCCCGACGCGATGCGCGCGGCGGTTTCCGCATTGGCGACCTCCGCATCGGCGGACGCGATCGCCTGCGTCAACTGGATTTCGGTCATCCGCCGGGTGGCGTCCGCCTTCTGCTGCTCCGCGCGCGCCTGCGCCAGCGCGGCCGATCCGTTGTTGAAAAGCTGCAACGGAATGTTGACGCCGAACAGGACAGCCGTGTCGTTGGTCGCCGACAGGCGGCGGGGCCCGGCGAAGAGTTGCACGTCGGGCGTGCGCTGCGCCCCGGCCAGACGGACCTGCGCCTGCGCAGTGGCGACATCCAGCGCGGCGGCGCGGGCGATGAGCATCGTGGCGACCGGTGCGCGATCGACTGGCCCGGCGGCGGCCAGCGCATCGAACCAGATCTGGTCCAGCGGCCCTTCCACCGGCGCGCCGATCAGACTGGATAGATTCGTGCGGGCGACGTCGGCCAGCCTCCGGGTCTGCTGCGCGGTCGCCTGCGCATTGACATGCATCAGCCCGGCGCGCTGTTCCTCCAGCGGAGAGGCGCGACCGGCCTGCACGCGGACTTTTGCGGCGTTGAGCGCATCGGCGGCGATCGCCAGTTGTCGGGAGGCGACGTCCGCGCGCCGTGCCGCGGCGACGGCGGCGACATAGGCTTGCGTGACCGACAGGCCAAGATCGGCGTCGATCACCGCGCGTTCTACCAGCGCCCTTTCATGCTGGGCGTCGGCCACCGCGATACGCGCGGATCGCTTGCCGCCCAGCTCCAGCGGCAACGTGACCTGCGCGGTGGTTTCCGCACTGTCGAAACCGCTATAGGCGCCGCTGCCGCCGACATTTTCGGTCTGGAGATTGAGTTCGGGGTTGGGGCGCAGGGCGGCGACGGCGCGGGCGGCCTGCGCCGACGCGATGCCGGCTTGCCCGGCTTCGGTGGCGGGCGAGCGGGCGCCGGCCAGATCGAGCGCGCGCGCCAGGGTGAAGGGCGGTGGCCCTTCCTGCGCCCGCGCGGGGGCGCACAGGGCCACGGCCAGCAGGGCCGCGAAAATAGGATACATGATGGAAAACTCCTGAAAGCAACGACAGGCGCCACGCCGCTCGAGCGGCGGGCAGGTCTATCGGCTTCAGGCGATGGGTGGGCGCAGCGCCGTATCGATGACGATGGTCGACAGTTGCACGGTGCGCGGCATCCCGTGCAGATTTTTCAGCGACAGGGGCGAAGCCAGCGGCGCGCGCGTCATGTCGGTACTGACATGATGGCCATGGCAGCCGCCATGATGATGGGGCATGCCATTATCGGCGTCGGCCGGCACCTGGTCGCTATCGCCGTCGGAGTGGCCCGCGGACAGGGATGTTTCGGCGGATTCGCAGCCGAACCCTTCCTTGGCATGGGCTAGCGCGCCGGTTCCCAGGGCAAGGAACAGGCCCATGATCGTCAGGAAGGATAGCCATCCGCGCATGGACCCATCGCCTAACATCAGTTCAACCCATTGTCATCACCGCGGGCGTCAATGTTTGCCTTCGGGCTTTTTCAGGGCGTCGAGAGGGCATTTATGGAAGGCGCGTTTCTCGCCCTTATAGTTCAGGGCGTCGATGCGATCGGACGTGCGGTTCGTGATGGTATAGCTGCGCCGGGGCTGCGCACTGTCCGCCGATGCGAACGGCATGTGGGCGTGGGTATATTCGATCGCATTCCCCTTATCAACAAAGGCCCCCACCGCGCCGATCGGCGAGGAAGGCAGGTCCACCTCGACATAATATCCGTCCGCCGTGAACACCCATGCCTCGCCGCTATCGCAGTTACGCGTTTCACCGACGCTCCAGACGCCGGTCAGCAGTGCAGGCTGCGGGACGGCCTGAGCAAGAAACAGGGCGAGAAAAATCATGGTCGGCTTCCTTTGGTTGGTCCCGCCTTCTGAGCGGCCTTTTGAACGAGATCGTGGATGTAAGCGGCGCCCTGCCCGATCGCGTCGAGCGAGACACGCTCATCATCGCCATGGACGCGCGCGGCATCGGCGCCGCTGACGGGAAAGGGCGAAATGCCATAGACGGGCACCCCGCGTTGCCGCCAAGGCGTGGCATCGGTGCTGGCGACGAGCAGCGTCGGCATGATCACCGCGCTCTGCCAATGCGTCTTGGCCGTCGTCGCGATCAGCCGGTAAAGGTCCGAGTCCAGGGAGGACGGGGCTATCGTCGACCGCTCCCGGATCAGCCTGGCCCGCTCCTCCCCTTCCAACACCGTCAGGCTGACCCGGTCATTGCCGATCGCCTTGCGAAGCCTGGTGAGGAAGGCGTCGAGATCGGTGCCCGGCATCAATCGGGCGTTCAATGTCGCTTCGGCCACACCCGGAATGATGTTGGGCTTGAGCCCGGATTGCAGCATCGTAAGGACCGTCGTGTTGCGCAACAGCCCCTCCATGCCCCAGCCCGACACGGTGTCGCCGGCGGCGATGACAGCCGCCGCAGCGTCTTCCCGTGCCGCCGCCGTGGTTGCGGACAGAAGCCGTTCGACCGGTTCGCGCAGTGCACGCGGGTGCAGGCCGGCCAGCGCCGTCAGATAATCCCTGATCGCCGGCGTCAGCGCTATCGGTTCGCGATAGGATGCCAGCCGATTAAGGGCGGCGACCAGTTGATCGTTGGCGCTGATGCCCTGGCCAAGTGGGCGGGAACTGTGACCGGCAGGGCCTTCCGCGCGCAGTTTGAGATTGACGGTCAGCTTGTCGGCATAGCTGACGGCGATTTCCGTCACGCGCCCATCGACCGCCCGGATCGAGCCGCCCTCATTGAGCGAAAACTCGGCGTCGATCTTGTCCCAATGATGAGCGGCCAGCCAATTCGTGTTGTAGCTGCCCTGTTCCTCATCCGCTTCGGCCAGGAAGATGATGTCGCGGGCAAGCGGCACGCCGTCGGCCTTGATCCGCAGCATGGCGCGCGCAAACGCGGCGACCGCGCCCTTGTTATCCAGCGCGCCCCGGCCGTAGAGATGGCCGTCCCTGATGACACCGCCGAACGGATCGACCGTCCATCGCGTGCGATCGGCCGGCACCACGTCGGTGTGGGCGGCCAGCAGGATCGGACGCTTGCTCCCGTCGCCCTTCAGCCGCGCGATGAAATGGGCGGCCTTCCCGTTGGGCGCGACGATGATTTCGTTGGGTATGGCGGCCGCATCGAACAATCGCTTGAGATGATCGGCGATCGGTCGGGTGTCGCCGGGGGGATTGGATGTATCGATCCGCAGGAGATCGGCCAGCAGCGCCGCCGTCCGCTCGCCTTCCTGATCCTGCGCACGGACCGGTGCTGCGCAAAGCAGCACCGGTAGAAGGGCAAGGCCCATCCAGCGCATCAGAAATTCACCTTCAACCGCGCATAGAGGGTGGCGCCATTCACGCCGAAGGGCGCGATATAGGCGTATGGGAAAATCCCCGCATTGTCGGCGCCATTGGTGCCCGCCGCGACGCTCGCCGCGGTCGAGGCGATCTGCTTTTTGGGGAAGACGTCGAGGATATTGTCCGCGCCCAGAACGAGGGTCGCATTGTCGGTGAGGTCATAACTCGCCTCTAGATCCGTTATGACCTGGCCCTTGAAATGCTGGATGATGTCGAAGCTGGTGCCAGCGGCATTGGCGGGCGTGACCGTGACGTCATAGCCGGGAATAAGCGCGGCGACCTGTGCCGCCGAACGCCCCGTCAGCGCAACCTGCGACACCCGGCCATAATAGCTGTTGGTCAGGTTCAGGCCGAAGCGACCCGACTTCCAGTTGAGGTTCAGCGTCACCTTGTCGCGCGGGATCGAGTCGGTGAAGCGGACCTGCTGCGTCAGGTCGAACAGCACAGTGGAAATACCCATGGCCTGAAGCGTCGCCGGCGTGCCGGCAATGCGGCGAAATTCGGTTTCGGTGAAGGTGCCAGCCAGCGTGGCGTTCAGCGTGCCGCCCGCCAACGGCAGTTTCCAGGTCGCCGTCAAATCCACGCCCTGCGTCGTCGTATCGACGGCGTTGGTGAGATAGGCCACAGACTGGATGCCGGGCTGGCCATTGGCGGCGAGCAAAGTAGTCAGCGCGGCGCCGGAAAAGTTCGACGACAGGGCGATGCGGTCATCGATGCGGATGTTGAAATAGTCGGCGGTGAAGGTGAAGCCGGTGCCTGGTGGGCTGAACACTGCGCCAACAGTGAAGTTTTCGGCTTTTTCGGGCTTAAGCGGCGTCGCGCCGACCAGTGCGGCGATCGGGTCCTGCAACGAGATCGTGCGGATCTTGCGCGGCTCTCCGTTCACGAAGCTGATGTTCGTGTTGCTTGTATAGGATTGCTGGAGCGCGGGCGCGCGGAACCCGGTATTGTAGGAACCGCGCAGGGCCAAGCCCTTCACCAGTTCCAGACGACCCGCCACCTTCCAGTTCCAGGTATCGCCGAAATCGGAAAAATCCTCATAGCGGACTGCGCTGTCGAGCGTCAGCCGATCGAAAAAGGTCTTCTGGATTTCCCCATAGACCGCCTTGCTGTTGCGGCTCGCATTGGCGGTGTCTTCCGGTGCCGTGCCGCCACCGGGCTGAGCGCCGACGGGGGCGGGACGACCGGCATTGGGGCCATCCAGGATCGGGATACCGCCATTGGCGTAGCTGTCGGGCTCGCCCGCGAAGATGCGGAAATATTCCTGGCGATATTCCAGGCCCAAGGCGACCTCCAGCGGCGCGCCATCGCCCAGATCGAATGATTTGGTGAGGTCGAGATTGTTCGTCCACTGGCGGAAACGGTTGCTGCCGCGATCGAACACGGTCTTGCTGGCCGCGCCCTGCGATGTGTTGAGCGAATTGCTGTATCCGGTAAATTCCTGTGAATTGCCGAAGGCGGATGACAGATCATAGCCGATCGTGCCCAACATGCCCTTCAACCCTGCGGCCGCCGACCAGTTTTCGATCTCGATATCCTGGAGGGGCAGGAAGCCGTCGGGATAGATGGCGCGGACATTTTCGTCCTGCCCCGAACGGCGGAAGAAGTTGTACGCCGTCCCTTCCAGCTTGCTGTAGCCGCCAAACGCATAGAATTGCGTTTCGTCCGAGACGGGGAGCTTCAGATTGGCGAAGACCTGCTTGTTGTCATATTTGGGTTGGCCAAATACCCAGATGTCGCGGTCGAAGCTCGCCTCTCGCGGATCGAGCGTCCCGCTTGAAGGGGTGAGGCCTGTTCCCGAGCCGAAATTGCCGGACGGTGCGACCGGCCTGCCCGCTGCGTTCGCGCCGAAATATTGCTGCCGCGTATCGGGCGCTGCGCGATCGGTCTTCGCCTGGTTCTGATATTGCGCGGTGACGCGGATGACGCCGCCATCGCCGATGGCGAACCCTGCGCCGACCCAGGCGACGGCAGTTTCGCCATCGCCACGCGTCGTCTGCCGATAGGTGACGGCGCCATCATAGCCCACCCGATCGTCGAGTTGGAGATTGATGACCCCCGCGATCGCGTCGGAGCCATATTGCGCCGACGCGCCATCGCGTAGAATCTCTACGCGGCCCAAAGCACCGGCAGGAATAGCGTTGAAATCATAGGCGACGTCGCCCCGCCCGATCTGATTGCCCAGGTTGAGGGAGGCCGATGTGTGGCGGCGCTTGCCGTTCACCAGCACCAGCATCTGGCCGGTGGACAAACCGCGCATTGTGGGCGGCGTCAGGAAATCGAGCACGCCAGCGGCCGTGGGCCGCGGCGTGCTGAAGCTGGGGACCGCGACCTTCAACATATCCTGAAGCTCGGTCTTGCCCGAAGACCGCAGGTCGTCCGCCGAGAGGGAATCCACCGGGCTGAGCGATTCCGTAGCGACACGGCCGCCAAATCGGCTTCCGGTCACGATGATATCCCCGGCCGGTTCGGCCTGGGCTTCGCTATCCTGGGCAAGCGCTGCGCCGCTCCAGCCCAGGCTCAATGCGAGCGCGGCGCCGGATATTCCGGCATGAACGGTCCTGCGTGACGGCAAAAACATGAAAAACCCCTTTTGGAAAAGCGTGAAGCCTCCTGCGTCGAGGTCGCGACCGCTCATGGCGGCAATCTGGTCCGGCCCGCGTCACCTCGTCGTCATGATCATGCGGCGACCACCTAAAAATACAATTGACGTAAAGACACGAGTCCATGCATAAAATTTATACCCTTGAGGACGACGCATGAACTTCAGACAATTGGAAATCTATCGCGCCGTCATGATGAGCGGCTCCGCGTCGCGCGCGTCGGAACTGCTCGAAATCACGCAGCCCGCGGTCAGCCGTTCTATCGCTGAACTCGAAGCGTCTATGGGCTTCTCGCTGTTCGACCGGGTGCGCGGCCGATTGGTGCCAACGCCTGAAGGACAAATGTTCTTTACCGATGTGGTCGCTAGTTTCGTGGGACTGGACACGCTGCGCGCGTCGGCCGCGCGCATACGGGATTTCGGGTCTGGCAGCATCCGGGTCGCGAGCCTAGCCGCGCTGGGTTCGACGCTGGTTCCGCGCGCCATCAGCCGCTTCAACCGCCAGCATCCCGACATCGCGATAACGCTCCAGGTCCGTTTTTCCTCGGCTGTGCGTGACCTGGTCGCCAGCGGGCAGTTCGATATCGGCCTAGCCGCCGACGAGATTGATATATCTGGCGTCGATCATCGGCAGTTTCAGAGCATCCGGGCGCTGTGCGCCATTCCGGCCGGCCATAGGCTGGCAAGCAAATCCGTCATCGTGCCCGGCGATCTCGATGGCGAGCCCTTTATCGCGCTTTCTCCCGAAGACAGGGCGCGGGCGCGCCTCACGCGCGCGCTGGACGAAGCAGGCGCCAAGCCAAGAATCATCGTCGAGACGCCCTATTCGATCACGGTCTGCGCGCTGGTCCTTGAAGGCGTGGGGATAGGCATCGTCAATCCCAACGCCATCGACGGCTTTCCCGAACGCGGCCTCATCCTCAAGCCGTTCGAGCCGGAGATTTATTTCAAGACGCTTCTGCTGTTTCGTCCCGACGCGCAACGATCGCAGATCGTTAAGGATTTTACCGCTGCACTACTGGAAGAACGCCAGGCGATCTATAAAATCTGATTATAGAGTCGTGCCTGCTGGGCAATTGAACTTCTACCGTTTGCCCTTCATTCTGTGCCGGTCACGAAGGGATGATGATGAAGGACCTGACGCAAGTCGTGCACCATCCGCAGGTAAACGAGCAGGGCTTCGCCAGTCTTGCCGTTCCGGTGTATCGCGCCTCCACCATCATATTCGACAGTGCGCAGGCCTATGCCGATCGCAAGGACCGTGGCCCGGACGGCTATAGTTACGGGCTGCATGGAACCCCCACGACCAAAATGCTCGAAGCGCAGCTCAGCGCGCTGGAACGGGCCGATCATTCGGTGATCCTGCCATCGGGTCAGGCGGCGATCGCGATCCTGTTTCTCACCATACTCAAGGCCGGCGACGACGTGCTGATCCCGGACAATGTCTATCCCGCCGTGCGTGGCTTCTGCCAGGATTATCTGGCCCCGCGCGGGATAGGCCATCGCATCTACGATCCGATGATCGGCGCGGGCATCGGCGACCTAATTGGCCCTGCAACGCGGCTCATATGGACCGAATCGCCAGGTTCCACATCGATGGAGGTCGGCGATCTGCCCGCCATCGCTGAGGTTGCGCGGGCGCGCAGCGTGCTGACGGGTTGCGACAATACATGGGCGACGCCCCTGTTGTTCAAGCCGCTGAACATAGGCATGGATTTTGCGATGGAAGCGCTCACCAAATATGTGGGCGGCCATTCCGATCTGTTGCTGGGGTCGCTCAGCCTGCGTGACCGGGCCTGGTATGAGCGCATCCGGTCCACGATGCGGATGCTGGGTATCGGCGTTTCGCCGGAAGATTGCGCGCTGGCGCTGCGCGGCATCGAAACCATGGGCGTGCGCATCAGCCATATCGGTGGGATTTCAACGGATTTCGCGCACCGGCTCCAGTCCATGCCGGCCGTGGCGAAGATCCTGCATCCCGCCCTGTCGGACTGCCCCGGCCACGACCACTGGAAACGCGACTTTTCAGGCGCGAGTGGGGTATTCAGCGTCGTGCTTGCGCCTGATTGCGATGGCGCGCTCGACCAGGCGCTTGGCGCCTTACACGTCTTTGCGATCGGCGCGTCGTGGGGCGGAAGCCGCAGCCTGATCGCCCCCATGTCGCTCGCGCAGGCCAGAACGGTCACGCCCTGGCCGCATGTCGGCCGGCTGCTGCGCATCTCCATCGGCCTGGAAGATCCGGCCGATCTCTGGGACGATCTCAGCCGGCTTCTGACGGCGCTGACCCCTGTCGGGGCTGACGGCTGATTCCATGAGACGGGGGCTTTCTTGCCTGGCGGCCTGTGGTCTGGCCCTGTCGGGATGCACGGCGCCAGCGCCCACGCCGGACATGACGGCGCCTGGCCATACGCTGGCGACCGTCAAGGCGCGTGGCTATGTCCTGTGTGGCGCCAATCGGGAAACGATCGGCTTCGGCGCGCCCGATGAAAGGGGTTATTGGCGCGGTATCGACGTCGATGTCTGTCGCGCGATCGCCGCCGCCATATTCGGCGATCGGGAAAAGACGCGCTTTGCGCCGCTCACCGGGCAGCAGCGTTTGACCGCGCTGCAAACCGGGGAGATCGACGTCCTGCCCCGCACCACCACCTGGACGCTTCAGCGCGACGCCAATGGGGTCAATTTCACCATCCCCAATTATTATGACTATACCGCCTTCATGGCGCGCAAGTCCGACGGGGTGGCCGAATTGGCCGACCTCGCGGGCGCGTCGGTCTGTGTCCAGACCGGGTCGATGACCGAAATCACCTTCGCCGACGTGTCCCGCAAATATCGCCTGAACCTGCGCCCGGTCATTTTCGACACTGTCATTGCGACGCGCCAGGCGTTCCTCGCCGGGCGCTGCGACGCGCTCATCACGGATGCGTCGGCGCTCCAGTCGGTGCGGATGACGCAGTCCACCCATCCCGACGATTATGTCATCATCCGCGCGGACGATCAGGTCGCTCCGTTGACCACGGCGGTGCGCCATGGCGACGACCAGTGGTTCGATATCGTGAAATTTGCGATCGACGCGATGATCGTCGCCGAACAGCTGGGCATTTCCCGCCGCAATGTCGATGCGATGCGCACGTCGGACGACCCCGCCGTGAAGCGCTTCCTGGGCATCGAGCCCGGCAACGGACGCGCGCTGGGGCTGAGGGAGGATTTCGCCTACCAGATCGTCAAGCAGGTCGGCAATTATGCCGAAATCTACGATGACAATCTGGGCGCGAACAGCCTGCTCAAAATTCCGCGTGGCCTGAACAGGCTTCAACGCGATGGCGGCCTGATGCTGCCGATCGGTTTTTACTGATGCGCAGGCGCGCGCCCCGCACCTGGCGATGGTGGGCGCCACAAGTGGTGCTTTTGGTCTCTCTTGTGCTGGCTCTCACATGGTTTGGCGCCAATCTCTTCCGCAACCTAATGCAGCGCGGCATCATGACCGGCTTCGATTTCCTCGAAAGCGCGGCGCGGTTTCCGATTTCGGAGACGATCCTGCCCTATGCGTCGATCGACAGTCTGGGCTGGGCCTTTATCGTGGGGACGGCCAATACTGCGTTTCTCACTGTCTCCATCCTGCTGCTGTCGACACTCCTCGGCTTGCCGCTTGCTCTGGCGCGGCGATCGGGCCATCCGCTCGCGGCCTATCTGGCCGGCAGCGTCATCGAACTGGTGCGCAATACGCCGCTCGTCGTGCAATTGCTATTTTGGTACGGGGCAATCACAATCAGCCTGCCGACGTCGCGGCACGCGCTCCAGCCGCTGTCGGGCTTTTTCCTAACCGACCGGGGCCTCTATTTTACGTCGTTCGGCATTAGCGGCACCGCGCTTCCGCTCCTGCTTCTGGCGAGCGGCGGCTTGATCCTGATCGCGGCACTGGCATGGCGTGGCCGTCTGCATCTCGCCAGCCTCGCGACGCTGGCGACCGTGCTGGCGTGCGGCGCGACCTGGATCGCCCTCGATCTGGGCGTTACCCCCGACACGCCGCAGCTGGGTCGTTTCAACTTTACCGGCGGCTTCACGCTGACCCCGGAATTTGTCGCGGTCATGGTGGGATCGGTCCTTTACGCCAGCGCCTTTGCCGCCGAGATTATCCGCGGCGCGATAGAGGCCGTCGCCAAAGGGCAGTGGGAAGCAGGCGCCGCCCTGGGCCTGACGGAGCGGCAATGCCTGCGCCTCGTCATCATGCCCCAGGCCTTACGGGTCATGATCCCGCCCATGACCAACCAGTTCATCAATATCCTCAAAAACTCGACCCTCGCTCTGGTCGTCGGATATCCTGAACTGAATTTCGTCGCCAACACCGCGATGAACCATAGCGGGCAAGCCGTCGAGACGATCGCCGTCCTGATCCTGGTCTTTCTAGGCGCGGCGGGCCTTATTGCCTATGCGATGAACCGCCTGAACGCGCGCGTGGCGCTGGTGGAACGATGACCTACGTCCGCACCGCCATCGAGCCTGTCCGACCTGCGCCATCAAAGCCGCGCCAGGCCCTTGCGCCTGTCTTGTTCGGCAATATGGCGAATATGCTGACGAGCCTGCTCATCCTTATGATGGCATGGACCGCGCTGCCGCATTTCCTCTCTTGGGCGTTCGTGCATGGCGTTTGGAGCGGCGATGGCGATAGTTGCCGTGACGCTGGCGCCTGCTGGGCCTTTCTCCGGGTCAAGCTGCCCTTCATCCTGCTGGGCCTCTACCCTGAAGCCGAACGCTGGCGGCCGATAGCGGTTGTCGTAATAGTAATCGCCCTGACATTATGGTCGATGCCGCCGCGCAACTGGACGCGCGCGACCCTGCTGGGTTGGCTGTTGGCTGTTCCGCTGTGCCTAATACTGATGACCGGCGGGATCGCCGGGCTGCGGTTCGTGCCGACGGGCGCGTGGGGCGGCCTGCCCATCACGCTGCTCCTGACGATCCTGTCGCTGGCGCTGGGGTTTCCGTTCGGCGTCCTGCTGGCGATCGCCCGTCGGTCGCGCTTTCCTGTCTATCGCTGGGTCGCGACCGCCTTTATCGAGGTCGCAAGAGCCTTGCCGCTGCTCACGCTGCTGTTCATCGCCGCGCTGATGGCACCGCTGCTGCTCCCGGACGGATGGACTATCGACAATCTCATCCGAGCGCTCATCGCCTTCACCCTGTCGTCGGCGGCCTATCTGGCGGAGGTGATCCGTGGCGGGCTGCAGGCTATCCCTCGCCAACAGGAAGAAGCGGCGCGGGCGCTGGGACTGGGGCGCACCGACGCGCTTTTCGCGATCATATTGCCCCAGGCGATCCGCAAGGTTCTCCCGCCGCTCACCAGCACCATCGTCGTCATCATCAAAAATACCAGTCTTGTGCTGGTGGTCGGGCTTTTCGACCTCCTGAGCGCCGGCCGGGTGGCGTTGAGCGATCCGCAATGGCCGACGCCCTATGCCGAAACCTATCTGGCGATCGCCCTCTTCTATTTCACGATCTGCTACGGTTTCGCCCGCTATTCCCTGCATCTGGAACGGACGCTCAAGGAGGCCGGTCGATGAGCGCGGTCAGGCTGTCGGGCGTCCACAAATGGTATGGCGACTATCACGCCCTGCGCAACGTCGATTTGTGCGTGGCGCCTGGCGAAAAGATCGTCATCTGCGGCCCGTCCGGGTCGGGCAAATCGACGCTGATCCGATGCATTAACGGCCTTGAACAGCATGACGAGGGCCAGATTCTGATCGGCGAGCAGGCGGTCCGGGACGATCCTCGCAGCCTGCACCATATCCGTTCGCGCGTCGGCATGGTGTTTCAGAGCTTCAACCTTTTTCCGCACCTGTCGATACTCCAGAACTGCATCGTCGCCCCCATGAAGGTCAAGGGCTTCTCCCGCGAGAATGCGCGCGACCTGGCGATGGCTTTCCTGGAGCGCGTCCACATCCTCGACCAGGCGGACAAATATCCCGGCCAGTTGTCAGGCGGGCAGCAGCAGCGCGCGGCGATAGCCCGCGCCCTGTGCATGCAGCCGGAAATCATGCTGTTCGACGAACCCACCTCCGCCCTGGACGCCGAAATGGTGAAGGAAGTGCTCGACATCATGGAGAGCCTGGCGCGCGACGGCATGACGATGCTGTGCGTCACCCATGAAATGGGTTTCGCGCGCCAGGTGGCGGACCGCGTGGTGTTCATGGACCAGGGCCAGATCATCGAGGTGGACCAGCCTTCGTCCTTTTTCTCGTCGCCGCAGCATGCGCGCACCCGCGCCTTCCTGCGCCAAATCCTTCGCTAAGAGGCCATCATGTTGCGTATCGCCAATCGCCTTGCCGAACTGGGCATTGCCCTGCCCGAACAATCGTCCCCCATCGCCAACTATCTGCCCTTCACGCGATCGGGCCGGATCGTCCATGTTTCAGGGCAGCTTTCGAAAAGCGCTTCGACCGATGTGAAGGGCACCGTCGGGATCGACCTGACGCTCGATCAGGCAAAGGCGGGCGCAAGGCTGTGCGGCATCAACCTGCTGGCGCAGTTTCGCAGCGCGTGCGGCGGCGACCTGGATCGCGTCGTCCGCGTCCTGCGGCTTGGCGGCTTTGTCCAGGGCGCACCGGACTTCGACGCTATCCCTGCTGTCATCAATGGCGCGTCCGACCTGATGGTCGATGTGTTCGGCGACCCTGGACGCCATGCCCGCTCGGCCGTGGGGGTCTTGCGCCTTCCCCTTGGCTACGCCGTCGAAGTCGACGCCGTCATCGAAATCGCGGTGTGACCGCCTCCCTCTTTCTGCACGACATCCCCATTCGGAGTAGTATCGCATGACCAATCGTCGCCAATTCCTATCCGGGGCCGGCGCAGCATCCGTTGCCGCCATGCTTGCCGGCAAGCCCGCACGCGCGGCGGACAAGCTGCCAGCGCTGCCGGCCAAGCTCGACTTCGCCGGACTGCAACGCAGCCTGGCCGGCCTCTATGATGTCGATCGTTCGATCGTCAATTTCGATGCCGCCTATTATGGGGCGATGACCAAATCCGTCCATGCCACCTATCTGGACAGGACCGGGTGGGTGAACCGCTATAATTCGACCTTCCTGCGCAGCGCTGTCGAAGGCGCGCCGCGCGACCCGGAACTCGACAAATCGC
Source organism: Sphingobium sp. Z007 (assembly GCF_900013425.1). GTDB lineage: Bacteria > Pseudomonadota > Alphaproteobacteria > Sphingomonadales > Sphingomonadaceae > Sphingobium. The sequence continues at coordinate 2,920,942 of NZ_FBXK01000005.1, read as the reverse complement.
GCGATGGGGTAGCTGCGATGATCGGCGCGCAACCTGACGAGATCGCGCTTGCTGGCGGCGGGACGGAGGCGCTTTACGCCCTGATCGTCAACTATGGCCTGCTCAAGGCGGGTGATGCGGTCCTCTATTGCGACGTCGATTATGACGAGATGCAATATGCGATGGACTATCTGGAAAAGAGCCGGGGCGTCGATGTGGTCCGCTTCTCGTTGCCCGAACCCCACACCCGCGCCAACATCCTGGCCACTTATGAGAAGATACTGAAGGACACACCCAAGGCGAAGCTGCTGCTGCTGACCCATGTGTCGAACCGCAATGGCCTGATCCCGCCGGTCAGGGAGATCGTCGCCATGGCCAAGGCACGCGGCGTCGATGTCATTCTCGACAGCGCGCAGGCGGTAGGCCAGATGCCTTTCAACGTCGCCGATACCGGCGCCGACTTCATCGGCTTCTCGCTCCATAAATGGCTGGCGGCGCCGCTGGGCACCGGGGCCATCTACATTCGCAAGGACCGGCAGAAGGATATCCTCCCCTGGCTGGGCAACCGGATTCATGCCGCCGAAGACATCCGGTCGCGCATCCCGACCGGCACGGTCGATTTCGCCGCGCGGCTCACCATTCCGGCGGCCATCGCGGTTCAGAACAGCATCGGCCTCCCGCGCAAATTCGCCCATCTGCGCGCGCTGCGCGACTATTGGTATGGCCGTGCCGGTGACATCAGGGGGATCGAACGCATGTTGCCGCCAGAGACAGACAATTATGGCGCGATCAGCGCATTTCGCCTGCCCGGCATGAGGACGATCGAAGACACAAAGCGCGCGCAGGCGCAGTTCCTGGGCAAACACAAACTGCTGGTTGTTGCAAAGGCGGGCCTTGCGTCCGGGCCATTGCTGCGCGTCACCCCGGCCTTGTTCAACACCACCGACGAACTGGACCGGCTGGTGACGGCCATACATGCCGAGCGGACGATGTTCGCTTGACGTCCCGGCAGGGCGGCGGGCACGGCGGCCTGTCTCCGCCCCGCCTCAGCGCGATCGCGCGATCGACGGCTGATCCATCCGCTGCCGCCCAAGTCAGCGAGCCGGCACCACCCTTTGGTCAATATGTCCGAAATGGTTGCCAGGCACCTCCATACGGACATGGTCGCCGAACTTGAGGAACGGGTTTGTGGCGCCTGATCCCGGATCAGCTCTATGGCGCGCCGTTCCGACAAACGGCAGGAACCGACCTCGTCATAGGCCGCGTTCGACACCGTGCCCGATCCGATGATCGTTCCGGCGACCAGATCATGAGCGCGCGCGGCGTGGGCGACAAGATCGTGGAAGCCGAACGCCATTTCCCCACCATGGGGATGACCAAACCACACGCCGTCGAGGGTGACGCGCAGCGGCAGATGGACCCGGCCGTCCGCCCCGACCTCGCCCAGTTCGTCCGGCGTTACGGCAAAGGTGCGACCGCGCAGGCAGGCTTTGCTTGCACCCAACCAAAGCCCGTTTCATCTCGACTGGCGCGATCGCGCGCAACGACCAATCGTTGATGAGAAGGACGAGCTTGATGCGGCCAAAGGCGTCCTGCGGCGTCGTTCCCATCGGCACGGCGTCGGTGATGATGCCGAACTCCCCCTCGAAATCGATGCCGTCATCCTCGCTGGTCAGCGGCACGTCCTGCGTGCCGGACAGGAAGCGATCGGACAGCCCCTGATACATGAGCGGCCGGTCCGTCTCGATCGGGGGCAGGTTGAACGCCTTTTGCATCCGTTCGCCATGCTGGGGAAAGGCCGACCCATCCAGCCATTGCCAGGCACGCGGCAGCGGCGCGAGCAGACGCGCCTGGTCGAGCACCGTCCCCTCCCCGTGATCCAGCCGATCGGCGAGCGCCCGCAGGTGTGGTTCGGCCACCGTCCATCGCTCGATCGCCTGCTGCAACGTATCGGCGACGGGCGCGCCGGGAAGACAGCGCGTCGCATCCCGTGACACGACGACCAACGCGCCGTCGGGGGCGCCATTGTCCAAAGTCGCGAGGCGCATGGCCTTAATCCTCGATAATGGCGACGGCGCGGGTCCACCCGGCCGATGCGCCCTTGATCTTGTGCGGGAAGCAGCTGACGGTGAAACCGTGGGACGGCAGCGCTTCCAGATTGTGCAGCTTTTCCAGGTGGCAATAGCCGATGTCCCGGCCCGCCTTATGCCCTTCCCAGATCAGCGACGTGTCGCCGGTTTCCTTCACCCTTTGCGCCGTATAGCTGAACGGCGCGTCCCAACTCCAGGCATCAGTGCCGGTGACGCGCACGCCGCGGGTGGTGAGATACATGGTCGCTTCATAGCCCATGCCGCAACCGACATCGACGAAGTCGGGCCGCCCCAGCGCCTTGCCGGCCGCCGTGTTGACAAGGACGATATCAAGCGGCTGGAGATCGTGGCCGATGCGGACCAGTTCCGCCTCCACGTCTGCGGCCGTGACCACATAGCCGTCGGGGAAATGGCGGAAGTCGAGCTTCACACCCGGACGAAAACACCAGTCGAGCGGCACTTCATCGATCGTGATCGCCCGCTCAGCTTTACCTTCTTTGGCATCCATGGTGGGATGATAATGATAGGGCGCGTCCAGATGCGTGCCGTTATGCGTCGTCAACGTCACCCATTCCGCAGCGGCAAAGCCAGCGCCGTCCGGCGTCTGGTCGGCCGTGACGCCGGGGAAGAAATGCTGGAGTTCGGCCACCGTCTCGCCATGCGTCTGATAGGTGATCTTGGGACGCAGGAAGGGTGGATCGGACACCACATCATTGTCGAGCGTGATCGAAAGATCAATGAATTGGCGGGTCATGTCTGATTTCCTGATTGACGAAGGAGGGCGATGAGCATGATCGGGGTCACGACGGCAGACAGGGTCGCGCCATAAACCGCCTTGAGCAGCAGGACATCGCCGGCGTCCATCGAACCGTTGAGGGAAATGCGGGTGAGCAGGGCCGCAAGAGCGCCGGGCAGCAGGGCGGCTGCGACCGCCATCGCGACCGCGCGCCGCAGAATGTCCCCTACCCCCACGCCTAGCCGCTTGCGCAGCAGGAGGGCGGGCACAAGCGTTCCCATCAAGGCGATCATGAACGATTGCGGCAGGAAATCCCATGCCAAGGCCGCGGATGGCACCGGCCGGTCGAGACCGAACAGCAGCAGGCCTATGCCGGCGCTGATCGTGCCGTTGACGAGGATGCTGATCAGGGTTTCCCGGACGATCAACGCCGACACCGTCATGCGGTCCGGCCGTCCAGCGTTTCGGCGAACCAGTCAGCGATGGCATCGCGGCCATAGGCCATATTGTCGGCGCCGACATGTTCCACCCCGCCTTCGCTGTCGGTAAAGATCACCTTTTCGCGGCGCGGGCTGTTGACGAGCTGGTCGTAGAGATTGTCGGCATCGGACAGGCTGATCTGTCGGTCCTTGGCGCCGTGCGTCACCAGGAACGGCACGATAATCCGGTCCATATGGCCGTTGAGGTTCATGTCCGCGCTCTTGGCGTGGAAATCCTCCATGTCGCTCGCGCCGAACGCCCACATGACATGCGCCCAATAATGGGGCACCGGATTTTCGCCTTTGCGGTTCAGGCGCTTCTGCTGCACCTCCGCCCAATTATGGTTGGCGCCCCATACCGCGCCGCTGGCGAAGCGCGGTTCATAGGCCACCGCCCGCGGCGTGGCCGCGTCGCGGATCGGCTGGCACATGTCGATGATCTCGCCAAGCTGCGCGCCCGACTCCATCGCAATCGAAACCGACAGGTTCCAGATATAGTTGGGGAAATATTCGAACAGCGCCATGGTTATGCTTCCCCCTTCACACTTCTACGGCGTGGAACAGGCCTGTATCGGCCTCCGGGTGCGGATGGTCTGCGGCCCGCCGACGCCAATGCCCCACTGGTCCACCGTCCTGGGGCCAGGCACATGGACCTTGGCCTCATGACTTTCGAAGTCCACCTCCTCCAGTTCAGACGTATATTCGACCGCAAAGCCGGCAGGCGTGGTGAAATAGCTAAAGGTGTTGTTGCCCGCCGTGTGCCGGCCCGGACCCCAGCGGATGTCCGTCCCCCTTCTGCTTGAGGCGATTGATCCCGGTCATCATGTCGGCCAAACTTCGCTCTCCACTTTTATCCAGTGGAAGCCAGTCTAGCGTCGGAAAAAAATATCAAAATTCAATTGTCTGGATAGTCAGCTATCCATCATATTTATGGATGGCGGCAGCGCGTAATTCGGACCTCAGCCAGCGCAGGCCTTCGTCCGTTGCACGAGTCTGATGAAACTGGACCAGTTCCTCCATCACCGGGAAGGGGAATGGCAAGGGCTGATAGACGATCGGGAACATCCGGGCCGCAGCAAGCGCCAGCCGTTCGTGCATGATGGCCAGCCGTTGGGTTCCGACCAGCAGCCAAGGCACGGTCGTAAAGGACGATGCCGACACCTCGATACGCCGATGCTTGCCCATGAGGGTCAACTGTCGATCTGCGAAAGCTGCATTGGATAGCGTGCCGATCGCGATGGCGACATGGCCGGCCGCCAGAAAGCGCTGCTCGTCCAGTGGCGTGGACAGCATTTCATTCCCACTCCACCCCACCACCACATGCTGCTCTTCAAATAGCAGTTCGCTTGGATGATCCTGCGACAGGAATTCACGCGGGCTGATCATCAGGTCAGCCTTGCCCGCCGCGATCAGCGGTATGCTTTGTTCGCCCGGCGACATGAGCTGTACCGTGACGGTCGGCGCTTCGACCACAAGGCGCGCCAGCAAGGGGGCGATGACAGCGGCGACGACATAGTCTGACGCGATGACCTTGAAGAGGCGTTGAGACGATTGCGGATCGAACGACGCCGATGTTGCAAGCAGCGTTTCAATCCCGCCCAGGCATTCGCGCACCAGGGGCGAGAGGCTCTCGGCAAAGGCTGTGGGATACATGCGCTTGCCATGACTGACGAGCAGAGGGTCACCGAAATAATCCCGCAGCCGCGACAAGGCAGCGCTCATGGCAGGCTGGCTCAGATGCATCTGACGCGCTGTTTCCGACACCGAATGGGTCTGCATCAGCCCTTCAAATACGGCGAGCAGATTTAGGTCGAGGCCGCGAAACCGCATGATCCATCCGTTCCATGATTGGATACCGATAAGATCAAATGATTTAACCTATACGCCCTTCCTGTCTAGGCTTTCCTGACAGACGCGCCGGACCAGCCGCGCGCATTGGGAGAGGAGACGACCATGAAGGCAGCCCTGCTAGCGACAGCCGCCGTTTTTCTAGCGCTCATCTCACCCGTTCACGCCCAGGCGGGCGCGGCGGACGATTAGGCGACCGGGGGCGGCATCGCGGACATCATCGTTACGGCGCAGGGCCGTAGCGAAAATCTCCAGAAGGCTGCCATCGCGGTCAGCGCCGGCTTCGTCAATCCGGCCCAGGGCAATTTCACCCCGATCATCCTGGATATCGTCAGCAATCCGCGCACCGATGTCGACTTCAACAAGCTGACCTGGAAGGCGGGCGTTGAGTTCGATGTCGGTCCGCGGTCGCTGCTCTACGCTTCGGCCGCCACCGACTTCAAATCCGGGGCGCTGTTTGCCGCGACCGGCCGGAATTATTCCGCGCCGGAAAATATGCGGGTCTATACGATAGGCTCGAAGAACCGCTTCTTCGACAACAAGGTGCAGCTCAACGCCGAAGCCTGCTACTGGAGATATAAGGACCGGCAGATATCCCATCTTGGTCCCGTTCAGGTCGCCAGCACCCCGGCAGGCTCAATCTTCGGCCCGGTCTTCATCACCGAAAATGCGGGCAAATCGACCATCGACGGTCTTGAACTGGAAGCCCTGTTCCAGCCGTCCGCCAACGCCCAATTTTCCGCCAACATCCAGTATCTCCACACCAAATATGGCGAGCTGATCTATCAGGCCTATTCGACTACGGGCATTGCGCCCGTCATCGGCTGCGCGGTCACGCCGACGGCCCTGACCGGCGCATCGCCGGCCGCGCGCATATTCGACGTCAACTGTTCGGGGCGATCGCTGGTCAATGCGCCCTAATAGGTGTTCAACCTGGGCTATGAACATGGGTTCCAGCTGGGCGATCATGGCCGGATCACGGCCGCCATGGATACGCGGATCGAAACATCGCGCTATCTCTCGCTCGATTTTCTCGATCTGGGCCGGCAGGGCAGCTATATGATGTCGAACACGCGTCTGACCTACGAGACGCCATCGGGCAATTTTGCGCTCACCGGCTTTGTCAACAATATCGAAAATGAACTGGTGTTCGCCAACTCGCTGCAAAGTCCGGCCAAGCCCGGTGTGATCTACAACCAGCTTCGCCCGCCCCGCACCTATGGCGTGCGCGCGGGCTTTCGTTTCTGATCGGGCATATAGGGGCCGACGCATAGCATAGGCGGGTAGGCGGAATGGCAATCCCGCTTACCGCTTTGTGGGGTTATCGGTCGGCATGGACGGGTCGCGGCCCAGAAACAGTTGCGCGATCAGCGTGCGAAACCAGACGATCGCCGGATCGCCATCCACCCTGCGATGCCAGAATTGCTGAAGGCTGATGAGAGGCGTTTCGAACGGCGGCGGCAGCAGCTTGAGCGGCGCCATAGTGGCCAAGATGGCCGCGACCGCATGGGGCACGGTGGAGATCAGGTCGGACCCGGCGACCAGCAGCGGCACGCTCATGAAATGGGGCGACTGCAACTGGATGCGACGCGACAGGCCCAGTTGCTGCATCCGGGTTTCGACCAATTCCTGGCTGCGCCCCTTTTGCGACACCAGAATATGACCCAGGCCCAGAAACTGGTCGAGCGACAGGCTGTCGCCGATGGTCGGGTGATCGCGCCGCACGATGCAGCTGAAGGGATGATCGAACAGGGTCTGGCACAGGAAGCTGCTGCCCTGAAGGTCCGGGAAATAGCCAAGCGCGATGTCGACCACGCCGTCCGCCATCGCCCTTTCGAGTTCCTGGGGCGGCATGGAATGACAGCGCAGGGTGGCGCCCGGCGCGCGATCCTTCAGCACCTCCAGCAATGTCGGCAGGAAAACCAGTTCGCCGATGTCCGACGTGCTGATCGAAAAGCAGCGTTGCGAACGGAGCGGATCGAAGACCGGCAGACCCATCAACTCCGCGTCGACCGTCTCCAAAATCCGTCGAACCGGCTCCCGCAGCCGATCCCCCATCGGCGTGGGCTGCATGGCGTTGCCGATGCGCACCAGCAAATCATCATTGAAAAACTGGCGCAGTTTGCTGAGTGCGAAACTGACATTGGGCTGGCTCATATTCAGCCGCCGTGCGGTGGCATGCACCCCGCGCTCCTCCAGCAGGATGTCGAGCACCACCAGCAGGTTCAGATCCAGTCTGCGGTAATCCATCCTACTGATCTAGCATATCAGCATAACTAGTTACATCGATCAGTTCGAACCGCGCTAAGCCAGTTGGAAGATAGAATAGGAGAGCGCATTGACCCAGCAGCCCGCATCCGCCGGCGAACCCTCTTTCCTTACCGACATCTGGTATGTCGCGGGGTGGGGCCATGAACTGACGCCTGGCGCGCGCACCGCCCGCACGATCATGGATCAGCCCCTGGTGCTGTTTCGCACCGAAGCCGGGACGGTCGCCGCGCTGGAGGATCGCTGCTGCCACCGCGCCATGCCGCTGAGCGAGGGGATGGTCGTCGGGGACAATATCCGATGCACCTATCATGGCCTGGAATTCGCGACCGACGGCGCCTGCGTCCGTATTCCAGCGCAAGACAAGATTCCAGCCACTGCGCGTGTCCGCCGCTATCCGCTCGTCGAAAAGGACGCCTTGTTGTGGATATGGATGGGCGACGCGGCAAAGGCCGACCCGGCCGCCATTCCCGATCATCCCTGGCATAATGATCCGGGCTGGGCCTGGCGCAGCGCCCATTATGACGTGCAGGGCAACTGGCAACTGCTGGTCGATAACCTCATGGACCTGTCCCACCTGCCCTATATTCATCCGCGCACGATCGGCGGCGATCCCGAATTGCATTTCAGGACGCCGACGCAGGCGACCCGCTTTCCCGATGGCGTCAGGGTAGAGCGCCGCATGCCGTCGTCTGTACCACCGCCGACCTATGTCGCGGCGGCTGGCTTTGCCGGGCTGGTCGATCGCTGGCAGGAAATCGAATTCCATCCGATGTTCATCCGCATCCACACCGGTGCCTGCGACGAAGGCACGGGCGCCTATGACGGCGATCGATCGCATGGCCTGTCGATGCTGGGTTTCCACGGCATCACGCCGGAAACCGAAGGCACGACCCATTATTTCTGGTCGATGGCGACCAACATCACCCAGGGGGACATTCCCGACCTCGTCTTTGAACAGACGGCGCGCACCTTCAAGGAAGATCAGATCGTGCTGGAGATGCAGCAGCGGCGGATCGCGCGCGAACCGGGGCGGCCGATGCTGGACATCGCCAGCGACGTGGGCGGGCGACAGACCCGCCAGTTCATCCAGCGCCTGTTCCGGGCGCAGCGGGGGGAAGACAGCGCGGCTGCGTAACCGGGCGCAGCTACATTATTTTACCAGCAACGGCCCCAGTTCCGCTATCCGCCCGCCGGGCGCCGCCTGTTGCAACAGGCGGCCGAGCAATTCTATGGCGTCCTCGGTCTCCGCACGGCGGGGCAGATAGCGCTCCGCGATGGACAGGCCGCGAACCGACCACACCATCAGGCGCATGATCGTCAGGGCCTGCGCCTCGTCGCCGCCAAAGGCGCCCCGCATCACGGCTAGCGCCGATCGTTCGACCGCTTCTTGCATCGGTACGACCAGCGCCGCCAGTTCGGGATCGCTGCGCGTCGCCTGCAATATCTCCAGCACGGCCATGCCCGACGGGCGGCCCAGCACGGCCCAGAGCAGGCGAGGCCAGTCGTAGAGATGATTGCCCAGTCCCGTGCGGGCCCGGACATCCTCATATTCCGCCATTTCATGATCGAAGACATGCCGCACGACGTCGGCCATCAACGCCGCCCGCGTCGCGAAATGATGCAGCATGGCACCGCGGCTGACGCCCGCTGTTTGCGCGATGAGCGTGGTGCTGGCCCCGGCATAGCCCCATTCCCCGATCGCGGCGATCGTGGCGTCGATCAGCGCCATGCGGGTCGTAGCGGTGCGCTCCTCCTGGGTCCGGCGGAGTTTGGGTATGGTTTGGTCCTGCATCTGGTCTTCCTCCCCGGTGCACCGCTTATGCCGCGCCACCGATCCTGCTCTCTCAATAGCCCGTTGCCCGGCATGTATAACGAAAATCGATCGATATCCATAACAACAATCAGGATTGACTGTTTGTATGGCAAAGACCTAAGCGGGGGGCAAGTGCAGAGGATCTGCACATCCAGGGAGGATAGGATGCGGAAAGCAATATTGTTGGCGGGCGCAAGCCTGATCGGGGTGGTCCAGCCGGTCCAGGCGCAAACCGCCCAACCCAGCGAAGGCGTCGCCGAAATCGTCGTCACCGCCCAGCGCCGGGCCGAACGGCTGCAGGATGTCCCCGTCAGCGTGACCGCGCTTGGCGGCGATACGCTCAAGTCCCGCAACCTCAATGACCTTACCCAGGTCGCGCTCGCCGCCCCCAGCCTGCAGGTTGGCAGCGACAATAGTTTCGCGATCCGGGGCGTGGGCACCCAGGCCTTTGCCACGACGATCGATTCGAGCGTCGCAACCGCGCTGGACGACGTCAATCTGGGCCGTCCGTTCCTGACCCAGGGGTTGTTCAACGATGTCGAACGCGTCGAGGTGCTCAACGGACCGCAGGGGCTGTTGTTCGGCAAGAATGCGTCGGCCGGCCTGCTCAACGTCGTATCGACCCGCCCAAAGATCGGCACGTTCGCCAGCGAGACGAACATCGAACTGAACAATCGCGACACGCCGGGTAGCAGCGATGCGTCATGGTCCGCCATCGCACGCCAGACGGTCAATATCCCGATCGGCGACACCGGCGCGCTGCGCGTCAACGGCACCTATTCGATCGAAGAACCCGGCACCCATTTTGTCGGCGCCAGCGGCGTGCGTAACGATCTGGATCGCAAACAATATGGCATCCGCGCCAAATATCTGCAGGAGATCACGCCCGCACTGGAACTCTATGTGATCGGTGAATATGCCGAATCCCATGGTGTTGCCGGTATTTACGATCGCACCTATCGGCAGCTGGGCGCAGGCAGCGTCAATGCCGGTCCCCTGGCCGCTTCGGGCATCGTCGCAGGCGACCGTAACTTCGCCGTTGCAGGCGATGGCGGTTTCTGGCGCGACCTGAAACTGGGCGGGGCGCAGGCCGCGCTGACCTATACGGCCGACAGCGGGCTGGTCGTCAGCAACATCGCCGCGTGGAAATTCTATAATTTCGATTCGCAGCTAGATGTCGATTTCACCAACAGCAATGGCGCGAACATCAATCGGTCCAATGCCGATTACGACCAGTTTTCCAACGAACTGCGCGTCGCCCTGCCCGCGGACAATCGGCTGTCCGGCCAGGCCGGCCTCTATTATTTCCATTCCACCATCAAGCAGAGCAGCCAGATTGCGGGCAATAACTACCTGCCCGATTTCCTGCTGCCTACCTTCCCCTTTTGCGTCGGCGCGACCGCCGTGCCTGGTGCCTTCCCCCCCACCTGTTCGACCAGCAACAGCTATTTTCTGGGGCGCGACAATGTCTATAGCATGAAGACCGACAGCTATGCCGCCTTTGGCCAGCTGACATTTGCCGTCACCGACCAGTTCAAGCTGTTCGCTGGCGGTCGCGTAACGCGCGACGAAATCAGCATCGACCTGGACCAGAATCGGGGCGCTTATTTCGTCACCCTGGGCGTGCCCGGCGCCATATCGGAAAGTTTCGGCAACACCGACTTCAGCTGGCGCGCCGGCGGCCAGTATCAGGTGACCCGCGACGCCATGATCTACGGCTCCTACGGCCGTGGTTACAAGGGGCCAGGCTTCAACGATACCGGTGCGACCGCCAATGCGCCGTTGGTGGTGAAACCGGAAAAGTCGAACACCGCTGAAATCGGGTTCAAGACGAGCTGGTTCAATCGCCGCCTGATAGTCAATGCGTCCGCCTTCCACACCAAGTTCGACAATTATCAGACCCAGTCGCTCGACACCCAGCTGCAAAGTTTCATCGTCCAGAACGCGGCGTCGGTGACGAGCAAGGGCATCGAACTGACCGTGAACGCCAACCCGCTGCGCGGGCTGTCGATCAACGGGTCGGCGACGTTCCTCAATTCCAAGTTCGACGATTTTGCCGGCGCAGAATGTTATCCTGGTCAGGCGACACCCAGCTGCGCGACCACGGGATCGTTCAACGCGCGCGGCCGCCGCACGCCCACAGCGCCAAAATTCACGTCATCCGTGCAGGCGATGTATGAAGTGCAGACGTCAGGGACGGTTCATCCCTTCATCGAGGGTAACTGGTATCATCGCACGGCGATCAATTATCTGATCAACGGCGCGCCCGGCGCCACCGTACCGACGCTGGACCTGATCGGGGCCAGCGCGGGCGTGCGATTGGACAACGGGATGCGGCTTTCCATCTTCTGCAAAAATTGCACGAACGAATATAATCCCAATTTCATCGGACTGGACGCGGGCGACGCTATCGCGGGCGTAGCCTCCTATCAGCAGCAATTCGGGTTCGATTCCGTGCGCACGATCGGCGCCAACATCCAGTTCCGGTTCTAAAGGATGGACCCGATGCTTTCCATGTCCCGTCGCACAATGATCCACCTGGCTGGCGGCAGCCTGGCTGCTACGCTGGCGGGACCGGGGCTGGCGGGACCGGGGCTGGCCGCCCGGCGCAAGCTCCGCCCCGACTTTCTGTGGGGCGCAGCGACCGCAGGGCATCAGGTGGAGGGCGGCAACGTCAATAGCGACAGCTGGGTTATGGAGCATCTCCAGCCCAACGCCTTCGCTGCGCCTTCGGGCGATGCTTGCGACAGCTATCATCGCTGGCGGGAGGATATGGCGCTGGTCAAGCAGATGGGGCTCAACTGCTATCGGTTCGGCATCGAATGGTCGCGGATCGAGCCTGCGCCCGGCGAATTTTCGATCGCCGCGCTCGATCATTATCGGCGCATGGTGGATGGCTGCGCGGAACTGGGTATCAAGCCCTTTATCACCTATTCGCACTTCACCGTGCCGCGCTGGTTCGCGGCGAAGGGCGGATGGGAAGAAACCGCCAATATCGACCATTTCCTGCGTTTTTGCGAGCGCGCGGCCAAGGCGCTGGGCACCAATTACAGCCATGGCCTGACATTCAACGAACCCAATCTGGCGGCGCAACTGTCCTGGCAACCCGGCTTCCGCGCGACGATGCCCTATTTCGCGCAGGGCAATGCCGCCGCGGCCAAGGCGGTGGGCAGCGATCGCTTCTCCTCCACGCCCGTCTTCGATGCTGCGCGTGCCGCCCCGATCCAGGCCGAAGCGCATCGTCGCGCGATAGAAGCGATCAAGGCGGTGCGACCGGACCTGCAACTTGGCCTCAGCCTGGCCGTTGCCGACGAGCAGGCCGGGCCTGATCCAAGCGGCCTTCAGCGCAAGATCGCCCATGTCTATACCCCCTGGTTCGAGGCGGTGGCGAAGGATGATTTCGTCGGCGTCCAGACCTATGGCCGGGCCGTCGTCGGCAAGGAAATGGACCTGCCACCACCACAGGGCGTGGAATTGACCCAGGCCGATACGGAATTCTACCCGCAGGCGCTCGAAGCGACCGTCCGCTGGGTCGCAAAGGCGACGGGTCGCCCAGTGATCGTCTCGGAAAATGGCGTGGCGACCACCGACGATAGTCGCCGCGTCGCCTTCATCGACGGCAGCCTTGCCGGCTTGGGTCGAGCCATCAAGGATGGTGTCGATGTGCGGGGCTATATCCACTGGTCGCTGCTCGACAATTTCGAATGGAACCGCGCCTATACCGCGCAATTCGGGCTGGTCGCGGTCGATCGGACGACCTTCCGCCGCACCATGAAGCCGAGCGGCTTGCATCTGGGCCGTTACGCGCGCGCCAACAGTCTCTAGCCCGCGCGCTCCACTTCCTTTCGTCTTGCCAAGGACTGCCCCATGCCCGCTCTCGATCGTCGCTCCTTCCTGGCCACCGGCGCCGTCGTGGGATGGGGGGCGCCGCACGCCATCGCCGCCGACAGGGCGACGTCTGCGGCGGTCACTGGCCTGCGCACCGCGATGCGTGACGCGCCGATCGGAATTGGCGACCGGCAGCCGGCGCTGTCCTGGCGCATCGAGGGCGGAGACGGGGCGATGCAGGCGGCCTATCGCGTGCTGGTCGCCTCCAGCGCCGCGATACTGGCGCAGGATCGCGGCGACCTGTGGGATAGCGGGCGGACACAAAGCGCCGATTGCACCGGTATTCTCTACGCCGGATCGCCACTGCGTTCGGGCCAGACCTGTCATTGGAAGGTCCAGATATGGGATCAGGCCGGCACGCCCTGCTGGAGCGCGCCCGCCACCTGGGACATGGGCCTGCTGGAGCCGGGCGACTGGTTGGGCGACTGGCTGGCGGTCGAGGACGCGACCGAACGCGACGATCGCGTCGCAGGCGCGCCATGGGTCGGCGGCGCAGCCCCCTCGCCTGCCGCGCCGCGGTCGTTTCGCCTCGCTTTTCACAGCGACACTGTCGATGCGCTGCTGACGATCCACGGCGATGGCGTGATGTCGCGGCTGATGCTGGATGGCGCGCCGATCGCCTTGCCGACACGCGATCCCAACGCCTTTGGCGGCGCACCCGCGACGCGCGTGCCGCTGCGGCTCAGCGCGGGCGACCATGTTCTGCGCGTCGATATGGCGCCGACACCGGGTTTTTTCGTCAAACCCTTCGTGTCGCTTGCCGCGCAGATCCGCTTTAACGGAGCGGCGGGCGCAACCAGGCGGATCACCACCGGCTGGGAAACCCGACTGGGGGACGAGGGCGATTGGGTGCCCGCCAAACCGCTCGATAAGCAGCCGGTCTTTCCATGGCCGCCCACGCCCGCCCGGCTGCTTCGACGCGCCTTTGCCAGCAGGGGCGCCGTCACCCGCGCACGCATCTATGTCGCGGCCCTGGGCGGCTATCGGCTGTGGCTCAACGGCCGCCGGGTCGACGAAGACGAATTGCAGGGCGAACCGGCCAATTACGCTGCCCACATCCCCTATCGCGTGCATGATGTCACGTCGCTGGTGCAGGATGGCGACAATGTCGTCGGGGCGATGGTGGGCGACGGCTATTATGCCAGCTATCAGGCGCCCAACGGCCGCTATGCCTTTGGCGAAGCGCCGCGCCGCCTGCGACTGATGCTGGAAATCACCCGACCTGACGGCCGGGTCGAGCATATCACGACCGATGGCGACTGGCGCCATAGCCGCGCGCCCGTGCTGATGTCCGAAATCTATGCCGGCGAGGATCAGGATCTGCGCCTGTGGCCGACAGGCTGGAACCAGCCGGGCTTCGACGATGGTCGCTGGGATCGCGCTTGGCATGCCCCCGCGCCGACCGCACCCTGCGTCGCGGCACTCGCAGACCCTGTCCGCGCGACCAGATCATTGGCCCCGCTATCCGTTCGCAGGGTAGGCAAGTCGCGCCATATCGTCGATTTCGGCCAGAATTTCGCTGGCCGCGTCCGATTGCGGGTCAAGGGCGAAGCCGGGCAGCTGGTCCGTGTCCGACATGCCGAAATCCTGTCCGCTAAGGGCGAACTGGACCGTAGCAACCTGCGCGCCGCGCGCGCCGAGGATCGTTACCAGCTCAGCGGCACGGCCGACGTTGAAACGCTCGAACCGGTATTCAGCTATCAGGGCTTTCGCTATGCAGAGGTGGATGGCGTCGCCGTCCTGACGAACGACATGATCGCGGGCATCCAGCTTTCCAGCGCGATGCCGGAAACCGGCATGTTCCAAATCGACGCGCCGACCGTGCAGAAACTGTGGCTCAACACGCTATGGAGCCAGCGCTCCAACTTCATGGGCATCCCCACCGATTGCCCCCAGCGCGACGAGCGGTTGGGCTGGACCGGGGACGCGCAGATATTCTGGGACGCGGCGAGCTTCAATATGGATGTCGGCGCCTTCACCCGGTCCTACAGCCGCATCCTGCGCGCGGCGCAGGGCGCGAACGGCGCCTATCCGCTCTGGGCGCCCTCGCCGGAGGGGCTGGGCTGGGGCACAGACAGCGCCACGCCGGGGTGGGCCGATGCCGGTGTGATGCTGCCCTATACCGCCTATCTTCACAGCGGCGACCGCATGGTGGTCGATGAGAATTGGGACGCGATGACGGCCTATGTCGGCGGCATAGTGGCGGCCAATCCCGACGGGCTGTGGAACAAGGGGCGTGGCGCGGACCTGGGCGACTGGCTGGCGCTCGATGCGAAATCACCGATGGACGAAACCACGCCCAAGGCGTTGATCGGTACGGCCATGCTCGCGCGGTCGCTGGATCAGCTGGCGCAGATGGCCGCATGGACCGGTCGCACCGCCGACGCCGCCCGATGGCGCACGCAACACGGCCACGTGCGTGCCGCCTTCGCCAAAGCCTTCATCAAGGCGGACGGCACCGTCGGCAATGGCAGCCATTGCAGCTATATCCTGGCATTGCGCCTGGGTCTCGTCCCCGACACCTTGCGCGCCGGGGCGGGCGCTTTGCTCGCGGCGGACATCCGCCGGCGCGGCACCTTGCTGTCGACCGGCTTCCTTGGCACGCCCCTGGCGCTGGACGCGCTGGCCGATGTCGGCGAAACCGGGCTTGCCTGGGATCTGCTGCTGCGCACCGATTTCCCCTCCTGGGGCTATATGGTCAAGCGTGGGGCCACGACGATCTGGGAGAGATGGAACGGCGATACCGGCGACGTGGCGATGAACTCGTTCAACCATTATGCGCTCGGCGCCGTCTGCGGATTTCTCTACCGCCGTGTCGCCGGCATCGATCCGATCGAACCGGGCTTTGCGAAATTCCGCGTCGCGCCGGTGCTCGACAGTCGCATCGCCCGGTTCGGCGCCCGCGTGGACAGCGTCAGGGGTCGGATCGAGACGCAATGGTCCTATCGAGACGGGCGCGCGCAACTGGCATTGACCGTTCCACCCAATTCTTCCGCGGAAGTTCTCTTTGCCCAGGATCGCCGAACGGTCGGTCCCGGCAAGCACAGGCTCAGCTTCTGAGAATAGCGTTCCCGGTTTATCAAACGACAAGCGGACCATCCCGCCAATCGTGCTCATCCATC
Organism: Sphingobium sp. Z007; assembly: GCF_900013425.1. GTDB lineage: Bacteria > Pseudomonadota > Alphaproteobacteria > Sphingomonadales > Sphingomonadaceae > Sphingobium. Next base: position 2,904,716 of record NZ_FBXK01000005.1, on the reverse strand, counting down.
AGGGACGCGCGCGCGCGGCGTTCGACTTTTAAGATCTGATTTTCCGTGATTTCGAACGGGCTTGCAGCCGAGGAGGAACAAAAATGACGACATACAGACTTGGAGCTTTGCTACTGACACTTGCGATGGTCGGAAGCAAAGCCGGATTGGCGGCGCAGCCCGCCACCATGCCCCCGGCAGTGTCTGCGGTGGCGCCGAGCGAACCTGATGCTCTTCCCCTCGATTCCGCGCGCGGCAAGGCATCGTCGGAAGTCTGGGCCAAGATCATGGGCAATTATGTCGTCAGGAACGTGACGCAGCCGACGATCACGCCGGTGCTGCCCGACCCTGCCAAAGCCAACGGCAAGGCGATCATCGTGGTGCCGGGCGGCGCCTTCATGATGCTGTCCCTGGGATGGGAGGGCTGGAATGTCGCAAAGACTCTTGCCGATCACGGCTATGCCGCGTTCGTGCTCAAATATCGGCTGCTGCCTACCCCCAAAGCGGAGCGTGAGGCTGGCCCCTATATCCTTGCGAAAATGAACGCCGGCCTTTTGGGCGAGGGCAAGATGCCGACGCTCCAGAACCAGGACGCGACCCAGGACGGTCTGGCCGCCCTGCGCTTCGTGCGCGCCCATGCGCGCGACTATCATATCGATCCCAAGAAAGTCGGCATGCTCGGCTTTTCCGCCGGTGCGATGCTGTCCCTGAATACGGTGCTCTCCGCACCGCCGGGCGAGGGGCCTGACTATCTCGCTTATGTCTATGGGCCCCAGGCCGCTATCGACGTGCCGGCCGATGCGCCGCCGATGTTCGCTGCGATCGCCTTTGACGACCCTCTCTTTCCGACGGGGGGATTTCCGCTGACCCAGGCTTGGCATCGCGCGGGCAAGGCGGTTGAACTGCACGCCTATCAGTCGGGCGGTCATGGTTTCGGTATGGGATTTCAGGGTTCGACGACATCACTCATCATGACCGAACTCCTCGCCTGGCTCGACATGCAGGACCGGCCAGCACCCGCACCCGCGCCTTAAGGCGCAGTGTTGATCAGGACCGTCTCCACACCATGCCAGTCGATAATCCCCTTTTTGCCGCAAAAGGCCTTCACCCAGCATTTCACGCTGCGTGTCCCGGTGTGCGTCGTAGATTTCCAGCGCGAAACTGTCCGGTCGACCTTTGACGGTGCGCCTCACCGTCGCTGTCGGGCGCCTGTCGGCAAAAGCGGCGCGCGCTACCGAAAGATTGATACCGCCGTCGAACCATGACCAACCCGGTATCGAGAGACACAGCTCGATGATTGGCTGAGACAGCAACGGCATGATCGTCGCCGGCAGGTCGGGGGGGCGATGCCGTTCGATGTGATTGTGGAAGCCCAGCAGCGACGCCTTTCTCATTCTATGCGCTCCCCGTCGTCCTCACAACGATCAGTGAAACGAGATGAGCGATCAGTTTATGGCTTTTTCGCTTTGTGACAATTGCATGACGGTCATGTGGGATTGCCAACCGTGCATGCTGATGCGTCTGCACACATCTGGGCCGAAGGCTCGATACATAGGTGGTCGATTTGAGGTTGGTCCACCGCCAGCTAACCTCGGATCGCAGCACATCCGCTTCGCGCCATGGCATGAGTTGCCGACACGATCACGGCCAGCCAGCCGCTGACCAAAGCCGGCTGTAGTTACAAATTCGGTGGAGACAATGTGGAGACAACGACCAATTGAAGGAGTTCTGTTTCCAACTTTTCAATCACATCATGCCCCAGAAACCATTGATTTTTCGATGATTTCTGGAGCGGGCGAAGGGATTCGAACCCTCGACCCCAACCTTGGCAAGGTTGTGCTCTACCCCTGAGCTACGCCCGCTCTGGCGGCCGGAGGATGTGTCCCTCTCGGCGGGTGGCGGGGAACTAGCAGCGCTTGCCGGAAGGGGCAAGGGGAGAATTGCACAAAAATGAAATTCTCCCCAACTGGCCAAAAGGTTCTTTTTTTTCAATGCTTTAGATGCAGACGGATTATGCTGTTGCCGGGCGGGCCAATCATCCGCCGTGCGAATCGCCTGTTGGCGGGTGGCGAAAAGGGTGGCTTGGCGCGCGCCATCCTTCTGCTAGAATGGGCCAATAAGTTTCTTGACGCGGCGGGATCATTTGCGCCCGCCCTTCGTAGTGACCAGCAACCAACAGGGAGACCAGCCATGTCGTCCGATCATTTGACGCGCCGCGGCCTGTTGCAGGGCAGCGCGGCCCTCGCCGCCGCCAGCCCCGTGGTGGCGCAGGCCGCTGCCGCCGCGGCACCCAAGCGCAACGGAGAAAGCGCCATGATGCCCGTCGAACTCACCGTCAACGGGCGCGAGGTGCATTTGCAGCTCGACCCCCGCACCAGCCTGCTCGACACGTTGCGCGAGCATCTGCATCTGACCGGCACCAAGAAAGGGTGCGACCATGGCCAGTGCGGCGCCTGCACCGTGATCGTGGAAGGGCGGCGGATCAACAGCTGCCTGACGCTGGCCGTAATGCATGATGGCGAAAGCGTCACGACGATCGAGGGCTTGGGCACGCCCGACAAGCTGCACCCGATGCAGAAGGCGTTCATCGTCCACGACGGCTATCAGTGCGGCTATTGCACCCCGGGGCAGATTTGCTCTGCGGTCGCGGTGCTGGACGAGATCAAGGCCGGCATCCCTAGCCATGCGACGGCGGAACTGGACGATGTGTCGTTGAGCGACGCGGAACTGCGCGAGCGGATGAGCGGCAATATCTGCCGCTGCGCCGCCTATCCCAACATCATCGCCGCGATGCGCGACGTAGCCGGGGAGAAAATGGCATGAAGGCCTTCACCTATGAGCGCGCGACCAGCGTGCAGGCCGCAGCGAAAGCGGCCGGCTCGGTTCAAGGCGCGCGGTTTATCGCCGGCGGCACCAACCTGCTCGACCTGATGAAGCTGCAGATCGAGACGCCGACGCACCTGATCGACGTCAACCATCTGGGTCTGGACCGGATCGAAAAGACCGACGGTGGCGGGCTGCGCATCGGGGCGCTTGTGCGCAATACCGACCTGGCGGCCGACAAGAGCGTGCGGCGCGATTATGCGGTGCTCAGCCGCGCGCTGCTGGCCGGCGCATCGGGCCAGTTGCGCAACAAGGCGACGACCGGCGGCAACCTGTTGCAACGCACCCGTTGCACCTATTTCTACGACACCCGCATGCCCTGCAACAAACGCCAGCCGGGCAGCGGTTGTGGCGCGCTGCAGGGGATAAGCCGCAGCCTGGCGATATTGGGCGTGAGCGACGCCTGCATCGCCCAGCATCCCAGCGACATGGCGGTGGCGATGCGTCTGCTGGATGCGCAGGTCGACACGATGGGCGCGGACGGCGCGGCGCGGGCGATCCCGATCGCGGACTTCCACCTGCTGCCCGGCGACACGCCGCATAAGGAGACCGTCCTGAAGCCCGGCGAGATCATCACGTCGGTTACCCTGCCCAAGCCGATCGGCGGCACCCATGTCTATCGCAAGGTCCGCGATCGCGCCTCCTACGCCTTCGCGCTGGTGTCGGTCGCGGCCGTGTTCGGCAAGGACGGAACGGCGCGCTTCGCCTTTGGCGGGATAGGCGCCAAACCGTGGCGCGTAGAAGCGGCTGACGCTGCGGCCAAAAACGGCGCCAAGGCGGTGGCCGAAGCGGCTTTGGCCGGCGCACGCACCACCCATCATAACGACTTCAAGAAGACACTGGTCGAACGGACGCTCGCGTCCCTTTATCGCCAGCGGGAGGCACGGGCATGAAGTTCGACACGCCAGCAGGCATCAACCCGATCGACAAGGGCCGGGTGATCGGCATTCCCCACGACCGCATCGATGGCGCGGCCAAGGTGACGGGCAGCGCCCCCTATGCCTATGAGCGGCACGATGCCGCGCCCAACGCCGTCTATGGTTGGATCGTCGGGTCCGCCATCGCCAAAGGGCGGATCGCGGCGATGGACCTGCGCGCGGCGGAGGCTGCGCCGGGCGTGCTGGGCATTGTCACCCACGCTAATGCCGGCAAGCTGGGCAAGGGCAGCATGAACACCGCGCCGCTGCTGGGCGGGCCGCAGGTGGACCATTATGAGCAGGCGGTGGCGCTGGTCATCGCCGACACGTTTGAAAATGCGCGTGATGCCGCCAAGCTGGTGCGGATCGATTATACGCCGGAGGACGGCAAATATGATCTGGCGGCGGAAAGCCTGAAGGGCGTGATGCCGCCCGACAGTTTCGGCAGCCCGGCCGACACTAAGGTGGGCGATTTCGACGGCGGCTTCGCCAAGGCGGCGGTGAAAATCGACCAGCGCTACAGCACGCCGGACCAGAGCCATGCGATGATGGAGCCGCACGCCACGACCGCCGCCTGGAATGGCGACAAGCTGACGCTGTGGACATCGAACCAGATGATCGCCTGGGGCGTAGGCGAAGTCGCCAAGACGCTCGGCATCCCCAAGGAGAATGTTCGGCTGGTATCGCCCTATATCGGCGGCGGTTTCGGATCAAAGCTGTTCCTGCGCGCCGACGCGGTGCTGGCGGCGCTGGGCGCGAAGCAGGTGGGGCGGCCGGTCAAGGTCGCCCTCGCCCGGCACCAGATCCCCAATAACACAACGCACAGGCCTGCGACGATCCAGCGCATCCGCATCGGCGCGGACAAGGACGGGGTGATCGACGCCATCGGCCATGAAGTCTGGTCGGGCGACCTGCCCGGCGGCGCGCCCGAAACCGCGGCGGCGCAGACGCGGCTGCTCTATCGTGGCCCCAACCGGATGACGGCCCACCGGCTGGTCACGCTGAACCTGCCCGAAGGCAATGCGATGCGCGCGCCGGGCGAGGCCGTGGGCCTGCTGGCGCTGGAAGTCGCGATGGACGAACTGGCGGAGGCTTGCGGCGTCGATCCGGTTGAACTGCGCATCCGCAACGATGTGCAATATGATCCCGAAGCCGGGCCGCAGCGCCCCTATTCCAGCCGCAAGCTGGTGGAGTGCCTGCGCGCCGGATCGGAACGCTTCGGCTGGAACAAGCGCAAGGCAAAGCCCGGACAGGTGCGCGACGGGCGGTGGCTGGTCGGCATGGGCATGGCGGTCGCGTTCCGCAACAATATGGCCAGCAAGTCCGGCGCGCGGATCGGCGTGGATGCGCAGGGCAAGGTGATCGTCGAAACCGACATGACCGACATCGGCACCGGCAGCTACACGATCATCGGCCAGACCGCGGCCGAAATGCTGGGCGTCGGTCTGGATCAGGTGATCGTGCGTCTGGGCGACAGCCGCTTTCCCGCATCCGCCGGGTCGGGCGGGCAATGGGGCGCGAACAGCTCGACCGCGGGCGTCTATGCCGCGGCGATGGCGTTGCGCGCGAAGCTGGCGCAGAAAGCTGGCTATCCCGCCGATCAGGCGCAGTTCGAGGACGGTCTGGTCCGCCACGACAATAAGTCCCAGACATTGGCTACGCTGGCTGGGCGCGAAGGCGTCTGGGCCGAAGACAGCATGGACTATGGCGATCTGGGCAAACGCTATGCCCAGGCGACCTTCGGCGCGCATTTCTGCGAAGTGGGCGTCGATATCGACACGGCCGAAGTCCGCGTGCGCCGCATGGGCGGCGCTTTTGCGGCCGGACGCATCCTGAACCCCAAATCGGCGCGCAGCCAGGTGATCGGTGCGATGACCATGGGCGTGGGTGCGGCGCTGATGGAATCGCTGGACGTCGATACCCGCTTCGGCTTCTTCGTCAATCACGACATGGCAGAATATGCGGTTCCGGTGCATGCTGACATTCCACAGCAGGACGTTCTGTTCATCGATGAACTGGACGATAAAAGCTCGCCGATGAAGGCCAAGGGCGTAGGCGAACTGGGTATCTGCGGCGCGGGTGCGGCGGTGGCCAATGCGATCTACAACGCCACCGGCCTGCGTTTGCGCGATTATCCGCTGACGATCGACAAGCTGCTGAAAGCGCAGGCGGCATGAGGACATCTTCCCGCCGTCCCTTCAAAGACGGCGGGGCGTGGACAAAGCGCGGATTTTGCGCTCTCATAAGCTGTTGATAATACAAGGAAATAGGGCACATCGCGTTCAAGCCGACTGCGTGCGTCAGAAATAATCCTTGTTTAGCAATATGTTACGTTGCGTGATATACACAGCAATTGTCTCAGTCGCTGTCTCGGCCTGCAACTCCCCGCCCCCTTTCCGTTTGCAAAAGCGAAGGAAAATAGGGAGAGCGGCGTCGAGGGGATCGCCATGAAGACTGTCATATTGCCCGCCATCTTGCTGTCCATACCGACGCTGGCTCTGGCACAGGCCCCCGGTGAGGCGCCGGGCGAAGCGTCACAGATCATCGTCACCGGCGCGGGTCTGGACCTGCCGCCCGGCACGTCGGCCTATGGGTCGGTGGTGATCGACCGGCAGCGGCTGATGGACAGCGCATCGGGGCGGATCGAAAGCGTGCTGGGCGACGTCGCGGGATTCCAGCAGTTCCGCCGGTCGGACAGCCGATCGTCCAATCCCTCCAACCAGGGCGCGACCCTGCGTGCGCTGGGCGGCAATGCGTCGAGCCGGACCTTGGTGCTGCTCGATGGCGTACCGATCGCCGATCCGTTTTTCGGCTATATCCCGTTCAGCGCCCTGGTCCCTGAGCGGCTGTCCGTCGTGCGCGTCACCCGCGGCGGCGGCATCGGCGCGTTCGGTGCAGGCGCGGTCGCCGGGACGATCGAACTGGCCAGCGCAACGCGCGCGCAACTGCCCAATTTTTCCGCCAGCGCCTTTTACGGCAGCCGCGATTCGACCGAAGTCTCCGCGGGACTGACCCAGGATCTGGGCGGCGGTTATGTGTCGCTGTCGGGCCGCTGGGACCGGGGCGACGGTTTCCAGACCACGCCCAGGGACCAGCGCGTCGGTGCCACCGTGCCGGCCGCCTATGATGGCTGGTCCACCAACCTGCGCGCGGTCGCGCCGATCTCCGCCACGTCGGAACTGCAATTCCGCGCGACCCTGTTCGAAGACAACCGCACGCTGCGCTTCGCGGGGGCGGACAGCATGAGCCAGGGGCAGGACGCCAGCATCCGCTATACCGATCGCGGGCCGTGGCAGGTCGATGCGCTGGCCTATATCCAGGCGCGCAATTTCTCGAACATCGTCATCTCGTCCTCAACCTTCCGCAAGTCGCTGGACCAGCGCAACACGCCGTCCACCGGGATCGGCGGCAAGCTCGAAATCCGGCCGCCGGTCGGCCCGGACCATGTGCTGCGGCTGGGGGTCGATACCCGTTTCGCCACCGGCGACATGTATGAGGATGCATTCAACGCCAATATCGCGGCCAATCCCCGCACCTTCCTGCGCCATGCGGGCGGCGATCAGTGGACGTCGGGGGCGTTCGTGGAGGATGACTGGACCCCGGAAGGTTTTGGGGGTCGGCTGGTGCTGACCGGCGGCGTGCGGGGCGATCGCTGGGCGATCCGCAACGGCTTCTACCGGGAGGTCAATGCGACCACCAGCGCCGCGACGGGCAGCGCCTTTGCCGATCGTTCGGACTGGGAACTGTCCGGCCGGATCGGCGCGCTGTATCGCGCCAGCGACGCCTTGGCGCTGCGGGCGGCGGCCTATAGCGGCTTCCGCCTGCCGACGCTCAATGAACTCTACCGGCCGTTCGTGGTCTTCCCGATCAGGACCGAGGCCAATGCCGCACTGCGCCCGGAAAAGCTGAAGGGCGTTGAGGCCGGCATCGACCTGACGCCGGTAGCTGGCGTCACCCTGTCCGCCACCGCCTTCTACAACCGGCTGGACGACGCCATCGCCAATGTCACGATCGCGACCAATGTGCGACAGCGCCAGAATGTCGATCGCATTGTCGCCAAGGGCGTCGAACTGACCGCGGCGGCGGCGCTGGGGGATTTCCGCCTGTCGGCTTCCTACGCCTATATCAACAGCACGGTCCATGCGCCGGGCACAGCGTTTGACGGCCTCACCCCCGCACAAAGCCCGCGCCATGCCGCCAGCGCCACGGTCGCCTACAGCCCGGCCTCCGGCCCGTCGCTGTCCACCACGCTGCGCTATGTCGCCAGACAATATGAGGACGATCTGCAAAGCGATGTCCTGCCCGATGCGCTGACGCTGGACGCGGTCGCGCGCTTGCCGGTCGGCCATGGCGTCAGTCTGGTCGCACGGGGCGAAAATCTGTTCGACGAGACGGTGGTGACGCGCAATGCCGGCGGATCGATGGACCTGGGCACGCCGCGGACGCTATGGATCGGCGTCAGTTTCGGGGGCTGACCCGATTCAGGCGCTGCTCCTGACGGCTTGGCTGCTGGCGAATCTGATCGCCTTCTCCCTGTTTGGCATGGACAAGCGGCGCGCGCGGCGGGGGCTGCGCCGCTTGCCTGAACGCACGCTGCTGCTGTGGGCGATGGCGGGCGGATCGGCGGGCGCGCTGGCCGGTCGGCGGCTGTTTCGTCACAAGACGCGCAAACAGCCCTTCTCGACCTTGCTGTGGCTAATCGTCGCGGCGCAGGCGATCGCGGCGGCCGCCTGGGCGTTATTGTGATGTTTCAAATGTCGGGGGGAAAATGGTGCTGCTGGGGAGGATTGAACTCCCGACCTCGTCATTACCAATGACGCGCTCTACCACTGAGCTACAGCAGCACTGTATTCGTCACCTTGGCGCTGTTCGTGCTTCGGAGGCCGGGCCTATGGCCGCCCTCCGGTCCGATGTCAAGGCGGGTTGCGGCCGACGGCGCATTTTGCTTAAGCCGGTTTCATGGCTGAAACACCGGACGAGAAAAAGACACGGCTGGCGCAGGCGCTGCGCGACAATCTGCGCCGACGCAAGGCCCAGACGCGGGAGGCTTCGCGGGAGGAGGCGACGCCGCCCCCTCCCGCCGAAGAAACCAAGGACTGACGCTTAGAGCGGCGCGCAGGCGGCCTTGAGCCAGGCGAGCGCATCACCCTCCAACTGCGGGCCGACCACATCCAGCACCGCGCCGTGATAGGCGTCGACCCAGGCGTGTTCTTCGCCGCTGAGCAGTTCTGTCGCGATGAGGGCTCGGTCGATGGGGGCGAAGGTTAGCGTCTCGAAACCGAGCATGTCCTTTTCCGCGCCGGGGACTGCGCGTTCCTCCACCAGCACCAGATTTTCGATACGGATGCCGTACTCGCCGGTCTTGTAATAGCCTGGCTCGTTGGAGAGGATCATGCCCGCCACCAGCGGCTCATCGCCGCCGCCGAAAGTGGCGATGCGCTGCGGCCCTTCATGCACCGACAGGAAGCTGCCGACGCCATGGCCGGTGCCATGGGCATAATCCAGCCCCTCCGCCCAGAGATATTGGCGCGCGAGGACATCGAGCTGGCCGCCGCGCGTGCCCTTCGGGAAAATGGCGCGGGCGAGTGCGATATGGCCCTTGAGGACCAAGGTGAAGCGGCGGCGCATTTCGCCTGTCGGCGTGCCGATCGCCAGGGTGCGGGTGACGTCGGTGGTGCCGTCGCGATACTGGCCACCCGAATCGACCAGATAAAGCGTGCCGTTCTCGATCGGGCGATTGGTCTTTTCTTCGGCGCGGTAATGGACGACAGCGCCATTCGGCCCCGCGCCACTGATCGTATCGAAGGACAGGTCTTCCAGCAGGCCGGTATCCTTGCGGAACGCCTCCAGCCGGTCGGAGGCGGAGAGTTCAGTGAGGCCGCCCTTGGGCGCTTCGACCGAGACCCAATGCAGGAAGCGGCTGAGGGCCGCGCCATCGCGGGCCTGCGCCGCCTTGTGTCCGGCGATTTCGGTAGCGTTCTTGATCGCCTTGGCCAGCACGGCGGGGTCGCGCAGCGACAGGACCGTCGCGCCGCCCTGGTCCAGCCCGGTGAAGATCGCGGCGACCGCCCGTTCGGGATCGGCGATCACGGTCTTGCCGGCGAAATCTTCCAACGCGGCGGCGAAGGTCGCGCCGTCATGCACGCGCACCGCATTGCCCAGATACTGGGCGACAGCCTCGTCCATCTTTTCCGGCGCGACATACAGGTCCGCGGTCGCATCGGCATGGACGATGGCATAGGCGAGCGCGACCGGCGTGCGCTCCACATCCTTGCCGCGGATGTTGAAGGTCCAGGCGATCGAATCGAGCGCCGACAGCACCACGGCGTCGGCCTTTTTCTCCGTCAGCCAGTCGGCCATGGCGGCGCGCTTTTCCGCAGCCGACTGGCCGGCAAAGCGATCGTCATGCACGACCAGCTTGGCGTCGCTGCGCGCCGGGCGATCGGGCCAGATGGCATCGACCGGGTTGGTGTCCACCGCCACCAGTTCCGCGCCCTTCTCAGCCAGCGCTTGCGTCGCTTGGCTCACCCAGGCGCGGGTATGAAGCCAGGGGTCGTAGCCGATCCGCGCGCCCTGCCCCGCATGATCCTTCAGCCAGGCCGCGATCGAGGTCTGCGGCACGCTTTCATATTGCCAATGGGCGCCGTCCACCTGCTCACGCACCTGCAGCGTGTAGCGGCCATCGACAAAGATCGCGGCTTCCTCCGGCAGCACCACGGCGCTGCCTGCCGATCCCTGGAATCCGGTCAGCCAGGCGAGCCGCTGCGCATAGGCGCCGACATATTCGCTCATATGCTCGTCGGTCAGCGGCACCACGAAACCATCCAGCTTTTGACGCACCAGTTGCGCGCGCAGGCCCTTCAGGCGGTCTTCATAACTGGACATCACTATTCCCTTGGATCATGTCGGGCCTCTTGCGTCGGCCATAATGGCGACAACATAGAGGGGCGAGCGCGCTTATTCCAGCGCATGACCCCGTCTGGACCATGGATAGTTAATGACCGATCACATGCAGCCCCCTTCCCTACCCCCCGTCGCCGAGCGCCGTGCACATAGTTTCACGCATCATGGCGTCACGGTGGACGACCCCTACGCATGGCTGCGCGACCCCAATTATCCCGATGTTCAGGACAAAGATATCCTGGCCTATCTGGAGGCGGAAAACGCCTGGTTCGACGGGGCGATGGCGCCGCACAAGCCTTTGCTCGACACGCTGTTCCAGGAAATGAAGGGGCGGATCAAGGAAGACGACCAGTCGGTGCCGCAGAAGGATGGCGACTATATCTATTGGCGCGCGTTCGAAACCGGCGCGCAATATCGCAAATGGTATCGGAAGCCGGTGGCCGGGGGTGAGGACCAGCTAATCCTGGACGAACCGGCGCTGGCGGAAGGGCATGAATATTTTCGGCTGGGCGCGATGTCGGTCAGCCCGGATGGTCGCTATCTGGCCTATGCGATCGACATTAACGGGTCGGAGCGGTTCGAGGCGCGGATCAAGGATCTGTTTTCCGGCGAGATATTGCCAGAGGTCATTGCCGACACGCTGTCGTCGCTGGTGTGGACGGCGGACAGCAAGGGGCTGCTCTATGGTCTGGCCAACGAAAATTGGCGGACCGATAATGCGCGGCTGCACTGGCTGGGTCAGGATGTGGCGAGCGACGTCGAGCTGTTTCATGAGGATGATGAGGGGTTCCGCGTCTCGATCGGCCTTACATCCTCGGAAAAGTGGATCGTCATCGCGACCGGCGACCATGTGACGAGCGAAGCCTGGCTGATCCCGTCGGACGACCCCACCGCCAAGCCTTTACTGGTCGCGGCGCGCAAGCCCGGCCGCGAATATGATGTCGATGAGCATGAGGGCACGCTCTACATCAGGACCAATGACGTCCACCCCAATTTCCGGCTGGTCAAGGCGACGCTGGATGCGCCCGACCAGTGGGACGAAGTGATCGCGCCCGACGATCATTTCTACCTGACCGACTTCACGCTGTTCAAGGCCTTCTACGTCACCGAGGGGCGGCAGGACGGGTTGGACCAGATCGAGTTGCGCGATTATGCGACGCATAGCGCCAAACGTATCCCCTTCCCCGAAGCCAGCTATTCCGCATCGCTGGACGACAATCCAGAATATGACGTGACGAAGCTGCGCATCGGCTATGAATCGATGGTCACGCCCGACACCATCTATGATTATGACTTGGCGACCGGGGTGCTGGACGTGCTCAAGATGCAGGAAATCCCGTCGGGCTATGACGCCAGCCGCTACGCCACCGAGCGGCTGATGATCACGGCGCGCGACGGGACGCAGGTGCCGGTGTCGATCGTCTATCCCGCCGACCTGCCCCGCGACGGCAGCGCGCCGCTGCATCTCTATGGCTATGGCGCCTATGGGCTGGCGATGGAGCCGGGCTTTTCCACCAGCCGGCTTTCGCTGCTGGATCGCGGTTTCGCCTTTGCTCTGGCGCATATTCGCGGCGGGGATGACCTGGGCCAGCAATGGTATCTGGACGGAAAGCTCGACAAGCGGGTCAATACGTTCAACGATTTCGTGGACGTGGCGAAGGGGCTGATCGAATTGGGCTATACGTCCAAGGGCAAGATCAGCATTTCCGGCGGGTCGGCCGGCGGCGAGTTGATGGGCGCGGTCGTCAATAGCGATCCCGACCTTTGGGGCGCGGTGGTGGCGCATGTGCCGTTCGTCGATGTGCTCAACACCATGTTGGACGAGACGTTGCCGCTGACGCCGGGGGAATGGCCCGAATGGGGTAATCCGATCGAGGATGAGGCCGCGTTCCACACGATCCAGAGCTATGATCCCTATAGCCATGTCAGCGCACAGGCCTATCCGCCGATGATGGTGACGGCGGGGCTGAACGATCCGCGCGTCACCTATTGGGAGCCGGCCAAATGGGTGGCGAAGCTGCGCGCGACTAAGACCGACGATAATATCCTGCTGCTCAAGACCAATATGGGCGCGGGCCATGGCGGCAAATCGGGGCGGTTCGAGAGCCTGCATGAGACGGCGGAGGAGTTCGCTTTCATCCTGTGGCAGATGGGCGTGGCGGGATAATGGCCGCATCCTTCGTCAAGCAGATCACCGCATTACCCGAGCATATCGATGTGCTGGGCCATGTGAACAATGCGGTGTGGGTCCAGTGGATGGAGCAGGTATCGGTCGAGCATTGGGAGCGGGACGCCGATCCCGCCCATGTCGACGCCTATATCTGGGTCGTGACGCGGCATGAGATCGACTATCGCGGCAATGTGACGGAGGGGGAGACCGTGACTGCGCGCACCTGGATCCCGGAGCCGCCGCGCGGGGCGCGGTTCGACCGGCTGATCGAATTTACCGGGCCGGACGGCAAGGTGAAGGTCTCCGCCAAATCCACTTGGGCCATCATCGACAAGGCGACGGGGCGTATCTTGCGCGTGCCCGCAGAGGTGGCCGCAAACTTCGTGGATTAAGCCTCAGGGCTGCACCACCTCGAACATATCCTCGATACCCTGCTCCGCGGGCACATCATCCCGTTCCTGTGCCTGGCGGTTCCACATCAGGGCGTAGAGGCCGTCGGCGCGGACCAGGTCGGCATGGCGGCCGCGTTCGACGATCACGCCCTTGTCCAGCACGATGATCTCGTCCGCATCGACCACGGTCGACAGGCGGTGGGCCACCACCAACGTCGTGCGTTTGCGGCTGATGTCGCGCAGCACGGTCTGGATTTCGGTTTCGGTGCGGCTGTCCAAAGCGCTGGTGGCTTCGTCCAGCACCAGCACCGGCGGGTCTTTGAGCAGAGTGCGGGCGATGGCGACGCGCTGCTTCTCGCCGCCCGACAGTTTGAGGCCGCGTTCGCCGACGCGGGTGTCATAGCCCTTGGGCAAAGTCAGGATGAAGTCATGGATCGACGCCGCCCTGGCCGCCGCCTCGATCTCCTCCTGGGTCGCGCCTTCGCGGCCATAGCCGATATTATAGCCGACCGTGTCGTTGAACAGCACCATGTCCTGCGGCACTATGCCGATCGCGGCGCGCAGCGAGGCTTGGGTGACCCCGGCTATGTCCTGGCCATCGATCGACACCTGGCCAGACTGAATGTCGTAGAAGCGGAACAAGATGCGGGCGATGGTGGATTTGCCCGCGCCGGACGGACCGACGATCGCCAGCGTCTTGCCGGCCGGCACCGTGAAGCTGACATCGTGCAGGATTTCGCGTTCCGGGTCGTAACCGAAGCGGACATGGTCGAAGCGCACTTCACCGCCGCGCGCCTGCAAATCCGGCGCGCCGGGCGCATCGGCGATTTCCTGCGGCGTGTCGATCAGCTTATACATCGCCTCCATGTCGATCAGCCCCTGGCGGATGGTCCGATAGACCATGCCGAGCAGATCGAGCGGACGGAAAAGCTGGCTGAGCAGCGTATTGACCAGCACCACGTCGCCGGTGGTGAATTGTCCTTTGCTCCAGCCCCAGACGGTATAGGCCATGGCGCCGGCCATCATCAGGTTGGTGATGAGCGACTGGCCGATATTGAGCCAGGCGAGGCTGTTCTCGCTCTTGACCGCCGCCTGCGCATAGCGGCGCATCGACGTGCCGTAGCGGGTCGCTTCGCGCTGTTCGGCGCCGAAATATTTGACCGTCTCGAAATTGAGCAGGCTGTCGACCGCATGGGCGACGGCGTTGGTGTCCATGTCCACCATGTCACGGCGCAGCTGGTTGCGCCATTCGGTGACGGTGCGGGTGAAGAGGATATAGAGCGCCACCATGACCACGGTCGCGACAACCAGGCCAGCGCCGAACTTGACGAAGAAGATGACGCAGACCGCGACCAGTTCCAGCACGGTCGGGGCGATGTTGAACAGCAGGAAATAGAGCATCGTGTCGATGCTCTTGGTCCCGCGCTCCACGATCTTAGTGACCGCGCCGGTGCGGCGGTCCAGATGGAAGCGCAACGACAGGCGGTGGAGATGGACGAACACATCGTCGGCCAGCCGCCGTCCGGCCTCCTGCCCGACCTTTTCGAAGACGGCGTTACGGAGGTTGTCGAACAGCACGCCGCTGAACCGCGCGCCCGCATAGACCGCGACCAACGCCATGGCGAGGCCGACGGCCGGCTCCATGCCGGGCGCCATCCGATCGATCGCCGCCTTGTAGGCGAAGGGCATGGCGAGGCTGACGGCCTTGGCCAGCAGCACCAGCCCCATGGCGAGCGCGACCCGGCGGCGCAGCGCGGCGGAGTCGGCGGGCCAGAGATAGGGCAGGAAGCGGCGGAGCGTCGCCCAGACGGGCGGGATCGGCGCGGAGGAGGCGATATCGGGCGGCATTGCGGTGCTATGTAAGGGCAATGGTGCGGCAATCCAATGGAAAGGGTGCACCATGCAGGCGCGCCTCCATACGGCGCGTTCGATGGGCGGCGCCGGCGCAACCGAACGCCAACGGAACAAAGCGACGCCTCCCCCTTTCCCTTTGCGGCGACGCGGGGCATGATGGCTGCGTCGAAGCGTATCGCAGGAGGCAAGACAGCCGCATGTTCGGGTCATTATGGAATCGGATGTTCGGCAACAAAGCCGATCGCCCCGAACCCAAAGCGCCGCAGCCGGTACTGGAGGCCAGCTATGATCCGGTCGCCGCGCTGCGCGAGCTGGTGCGGCGCGATGTCGCGGGCGGCTTTTTCGACGACGACGCGATATTGACCAATGCGAACGACATGTTCGAGGAGGAACTGCCCCGGCCGCTGCTGCGGGTCGAGGCGTCGGCAGCGTTGCGCGCGGCGCTGGCCGAGCATCGCGCCGCCGAGCAGGGCTGGTCCGACACCACCGATTGCGACCGGCTGGATGCTGCCTTTGCCGCGCTGGAGGAAGAGGGCGTGGTCGCGCGGCAGAATTTCACCTGCTGCGGCACATGCGGCGCGACCGAGATCTGGGACGAGATCGAGGCGGCGCAGGAGGAGGGTGTGGCGGTGGAAGGCTATGCCTTTTTCCATATGCAGGACACCGAAGCCGCGGTGGAAGGCGGCGGCCTTTATCTGAATTACGGCGCCTGCGAAGAGGGTGAGGCCGCTGCGGTCGCGATCGGCCATCGTATCGTCGAGCAGTTGCAAGCCCATGGGCTGAGCACTGGATGGGACGGCCGACTGGAGCAGCGGATCGGCGTGGCGCTGGACTGGAAGAAGCGGCGCAGCGTGCGCGTGCTGGAGAGTTGATCGCGGGCGGCGGCGCGACGGCATAGGTCATGGGGCGAAGTTCACACCGTTGTCAGCTTTTTCGGGGCGATTGCGTCGGCTTGGCGCGTGCGACGCGCCTGTTGGGCCACCGATAGGCGTCAGCGACGCGACAGCGGCCCGACCCGCAACGCGCGCCCGACGCGCCTGTCGGGTGACGATCGCGCGATGCGACGCCATGCCTGTGCGCCTGTCCCGCCCCGGCCATGCGTCAGCCAATCGTCGGTGCGAGCGGGTGGAGATGGCCGGCGATCGGGTCAGCCAAGGCGCGGGCATGGAGCGTCAGCGCGTGGCTCCAATCCCGGTCGAAGGCGGTGCCAGCCAGGCGACGCCGCAGGCGATGCGCGCTGGACGGCGACATGCCCGCTGTCCGCGCCGCGCGGGCGACGCTGCCGCATGCGAACAGGGTGGTGAGGAAGAGGCGCTGCCGGGCCGGGGTCCAGTGCGCGCGGGCGGTGGGGGGTGCGGGTGTCTGTTCCATCCGACAGGATAAACCAGACGAAATCCTACATTGGAAGCAAATAGGATTCAGGCGGGGCGGAGATGCTGGCGGAACCAGTCGGCAAGGTCATCCTGGCCGATCTCACCCGCGGCGAAAGCCAGCATCATCTGGGTTGCGTCCGTCGGATCGAAGGACAGCGCCATGTCGTTCAACGCCAGAAACAAGCGCGCCAGGACCCAGCCCGTGCGCTTATTGCCATCGGCGAAGGGATGATTGCGGACCACGCCAAAGGCATAGGCGGCGGCCAGCGCGCAGCGATCCTCCTCACCATAGGTCCATTGATTGACCGGGCGCGCCAGCGCCGATTCCAACATGCCTTCGTCGCGCGTGCCGGTGCCGCCACCATGTTCGGCCAGTTGCCGATCATGGATGGCGAGCGCGACGGCTTTTTCGATCCACACGGGTTCGGCGCGGTTTTCGTCCTGTACGGACATGGGCGCTTACTTCGCCAGCACGCGCAATATGTCGCGATCCTCGCGCATGATCTGTTCGGCGAGCGTCATCTTGGTATCGAAGTCGGGATCGGCGGCGGTGATGCGGATGCCGTCGGGCGCTTCGGTGACATAGAGCGTATCGCCCGGCCCGACACGGAGTTGGGCCAGCAACTCCTTGGGCAGGATGACCCCGGCGCTGTTGCCGATCTTCGTGATTTTGAGGGGCATGTTCATACGGAGGTTATAACATAAAGTCGTATCATCGCCAAATGCCCGATATCGAGGCTAGCCCGCTATTGGCCCGTGGCCATAACAAGCGAAGATTTCCATCATTCGGTCAGCGCCGATCCCATGCTCCTGCGCAACAGCCAGGGGATGATCGTCATCCATCACCCAAAGGAGTGGACGCTGCCTGCCGGGCCGAAGTTGAACCCACACGCCGATCGTCTCATTCCCATCAAAGGCAGCCCACCGATTGCAGAGCCAGCCACTCCACAATTCCTCCTGCGAGGGACGGCTTGAATCAAAGCCTTCAATATATTTTTCAAAGTTTTGCCGTGAGAGCGTGGACCAGCAGCCAAAGCCGAAATGGTCATCCATGCCGTGCACGGGGATAGTCAATATGCAACGAATGAAGAAATGCTCGCCGTTCAACACACAAAAATCTTCGGATAGAAAATCGCCGTCCATTCTGAGCGCACCATTCGGCTCATATTCAGGAGCATGGGGCCATGGATCGGGCGCGTTCGCGGCCAAGTCAAACGGCCAACCATGTTCTTGATCGCACGAGCCGCAGAGCCAGCGCCCTTTCTTTAATTGTTCAGATGGCGTCGAAGCGCGAGCAGGGCGCAAAATATTTAACATATGCTGCGCCCAGTTCGCCATCAATCATGCTCCCTGCCGCCAGCGCCCATATACAGTTCGCTGCCGCTGTCCTTGAACACCTTGCTCATTTCTTCCATGCCCTTGAGCGCGGCGGCTTTGCTGGCGGCGGCGGTTTCTGCGCCGGTGGGGCCAGTGGCGATGAAGCCTTCGACGTTCTGGTTCTGCTTGGCGGCGAAGTCGCGGACTTCCTGGCTGATCTGCATCGAGCAGAATTTGGGGCCGCACATCGAGCAGAAATGGGCACTTTTCGCGCCTTCGGCCGGCAACGTCTGGTCGTGATATTGCTCGGCGGTTTCGGGGTCGAGGCTGAGGTTGAACTGGTCGCGCCAGCGGAATTCGAAGCGGGCGCGGCTGAGCGCATCGTCGCGGACCCTGGCGGCCGGGTGCCCCTTGGCGAGGTCGGCGGCGTGGGCGGCGAGTTTGTAGGTGACGACGCCGACCTTCACATCGTCGCGGTCGGGCAGGCCCAGATGCTCCTTGGGCGTGACGTAGCAGAGCATCGCCGTGCCGTACCAGCCGATCATCGCCGCGCCGATCCCTGAGGTGATATGGTCGTAGCCCGGCGCGATGTCGGTGGTGAGCGGCCCCAGCGTGTAGAAGGGCGCTTCGCCGCAGACCTGTAGCTGCTTGTCCATATTCTCCTTGATCTTGTGCATGGGCACATGGCCTGGCCCTTCGATCATCACCTGCACATCCTGTTTCCAGGCGCGGTGGGTCAGTTCGCCCAGCGTGTAGAGTTCGCTGAATTGCGCTTCGTCATTGGCGTCGGCGATCGATCCGGGGCGCAGGCCGTCGCCCAGCGAATAGGCGATGTCATAGGCCTTCATGATTTCCGTGATGTCGTCGAAATGTTCGTAGAGGAAGCTTTCCTTGTGATGGGCGAGGCACCATTTCGCCATGATCGATCCGCCGCGCGACACGATGCCGGTGACGCGCTTGGCGGCCATCGGGATATAGGCCAGGCGGACGCCGGCATGGATGGTGAAATAGTCGACGCCCTGCTCGGCCTGCTCAATCAGCGTGTCGCGGAAAATCTCCCACGTCAGGTCTTCGGCGACGCCGCCGACCTTTTCCAGCGCCTGATAGATGGGGACGGTGCCGATCGGCACGGGCGAGTTGCGGATGATCCATTCGCGCGTGTCGTGGATGTTGCGGCCGGTGGACAGGTCCATCACCGTATCCGCGCCCCAGCGGATCGACCAGACGAGCTTGTCGACTTCGGACGCGACGTCGGAGGCGACGGCCGAATTGCCGATATTGGCGTTGATCTTGACCAGGAAATTGCGGCCGATCGCCATCGGTTCGGATTCGGGATGGTTGATATTGTTGGGGATGATGGCGCGGCCGCGGGCGATTTCGTCACGGACGAATTCGGGCGTCACATAGTCGGGGATGGACGCGCCGAAGCTTTCGCCGTCGCGGACATATTCGGCGAGGCGGGCGCGGCCGAGATTCTCGCGCTCCGCCACATATTCCATTTCCGGGGTGATGATGCCGCGGCGGGCATAGTGCATCTGGGAGACGTTGGCGCCGGGCTTGGCGCGCAGGGGGCGTTTGACCAAATTTGGGAAAGGCTGGACGCCGCCGGACCTGTCGGGGCCTTTGAGGCCGTTATCTTCCGGTTTGATTTCGCGCGCGTCATATTCCTCGACATCGCCCCGCGCCATGATCCAGTCGCGGCGCAGCTGGGGCAGACCCGCCATGATGTCGATGCGGGCGTCCGGGTCGCTATAGGGGCCGGACGTGTCATAGACGCGCACCGGCGGCTCGCCGCTGCCCGGCTCCAGATGGATTTCGCGCATCGCGACCTTGAGCGGGCCGACATGGATTTTCTTCGACCCGCGAATGGGGCCGGTGGTGACGCGCATTTCGGTGCGGGCGGGGACATCTGCCATGAGGATACCTTTCAGACGGAAATGGTGGCGCGGCCGGTGAGGCCCGCGAGGAAAAGGAGGAGGCCCAGCACAAGGGCGGCGATGGCCCAGGCGCGGATGAAGTTGGTGGACCAGTGGCCAATGCGGATCAGCGGGCCGGGCACGGCCAGCAATGTCGCGCCCTCGATCAGGGCGACATAGCCGATCAGGCTGACGATGACGGCGAGTGGATCGGTCCAGATGCTGTGGACCAGCACCAATGTCGCGCCGACCGCGAAGACGGCGAAACCCAGCGCGACGACCAGGCCCGGCGATCGGTTGAGATCGTCCATGATAGCGCGCCAGCGCTGCGGATTGGCCACGCCGCCAATGCCCATCACGATCAGGTAAAGACCGATAATTTCGGCCAGGCGCAGCGTCAGAACGCTTATCGTGTCCATGGGTCCGCCTTTCTTCGCCTCTTTTCAAGGGCGACGGGCGGGTGCGGTCTGCTGGTCCAACAAGCCGTCCCTCCCTACGCCGGTCTCAACCAGATCAGGTTCAACGGGTCGTGGCCACATCAGCCACCTCTCAACCGCCTGTGAGCGGTCCCCCGGGGAAGCTGGACAGGGTAAGGACTAAACGGCACAAGGTCCAGCACGATATGTTCGATCCCCCTCCTCTCGATCTTTCCACCAAAGCGGGCCGCAAGGCCTGGCGGCGTGAGATGCGCATGGTGGCGGTGCGGCCGCGGCGTTGGGGGTTGTGGCTGTTGACGCTGGGCTTTCTGCTGTTGATGGCGCCGCCCGCCTTTGGCCTGCACAGCCTGTGGGGCTGGTCGCCCAGCATCATCGGGAGCCTGTTGATGCTGGGCGCGTTACCCCTGCTGATCGCAGGTGCGCTGTTGCGACGGCGCTATCGGCAGGGCCGGATGAGTCGGCCAAAGGCGGATGAGGCATGAAGAAAAGGATATTGCTGTTGGTGACCGCTGCGATGCTGACCGGCGCGGGTACGCCCCCTGCCCCCATTTCTGTCCCCACCCCCGCCCCTGCGGATGATCCGTTCATATGGCTGGAGGACTGGACCGGCCCGCGCGCGATGCAATGGGTGGAGGCGGAGAATAAGGCGACGGTCGCGACCCTACAGGGCGATCCCCGTTATGCCGTCTACTTCAAGGAGGCCCTGGCGATCGCGTCGGCCAAGGACCGGATCGCCATGCCCATGCTGCTCCATGGCCGCGTCTATAATGTCTGGCGCGATGCCGATCATCCCCAGGGCATCTGGCGCTATACCAGCGAGGCCGACTACGCGACTGACGCGCCGCGGTGGACGACTGTGCTGGACCTGGATGCGCTGTCCAAGGCGGACGGGAAGAAATGGGTGTGGAAGGGCGCGACCATCCTCGACCCCGACGAGCGGCTGGCGCTCATCAACCTGTCGGACGGTGGGGAGGACGCCGTGACGTTGCGCGAGTTCGACCTGACGAGCGGGCAGTTCGTGGCGGGTGGGTTTGATATTCCAACCTCGAAACAGAATACAGCCTGGCTGGACAAGGACACGTTGCTGCTCGCCCGCGATTGGGGGGAAGGCAGCATGACCGTGTCGGGCTATCCTTTCGTCGTGAAGACATTGAAGCGCGGGCAGCCGTTGTCGCACGCGCAGGAGATTTATCGCGGTGCGGCCAGCGATCAGGTCGGCACGTTTCCGATACTGATGTCCGACGGGGCGGGCAATCGCGCGGCATTTTTATATCGCGGCGTGACCTTCTTCGGCAACGAAACCTATCTGGTGACGGATGGCGGGGTGAAAAAGCTGCCCTTGCCCGCCAAGAGCCAGTTGCAGGGCATGGTGCAGGGCCAGGTGCTGATCCAGACCAGCCAGGAATGGACGAGCGGCGGCGTGACCGTGCCGACGGGATCGCTGGCGGCGGTGCCGCTGGCTGCCTTGCAGTCCGGGGCGACGCTGAAGCCCGACATCTTGTTCGCGCCCAATGCGCGCCAGTCGATCGATGGCGTGACGGCGACGAAGGATCGGGTGATCCTGGCGATCAACGACAATGTGCGTGGCCGGGTGATGGTGCTAACGCCGGGCAAGGACAGGTGGACGACGACGCCCGTCGCCCTGCCCGATAATGCGACCATCTCGATCGCGACGTCCACGCACAAGAGCGACAAGGCCTATCTGTCGGTGGCCGGGTTTCTGGCGCCGACGACGCTTTGGGCCATCGATGCGGCCAATCCTGCGCCGCTACAGGTGAAGGCCATGCCCGCGCGCTTCGATGCCGCTGGCCTGGTAGTCGACCAGTTCGAGGCGACATCGACCGACGGGACCAAAATCCCCTATTTCATCGTCCATCGCAAGGACATGCCGTTGGATGGTACGACGCCGGCGATCATGACCGCCTATGGCGGTTTCGAGGTGCCGATGACACCCAGCTATGGCGCGATCACCGGGAAGCTTTGGCTGGAGCGGGGCAACAGCGTCGTGCTGGCCAATATCCGGGGCGGCGGGGAATTCGGCCCGGACTGGCATGAGGCCGGGTTGAAGACGAAACGACAGATTATTTACGACGACTTTGCCGCGGTGGCGCAAGATATCTTCGCGCGGAAATTGTCCAGCCCGGCAAAGTTTGGCATTTATGGTGGGTCCAACGGCGGGCTGTTAATGGGCGTAGCGTTCAACCAGCATCCAGAGCTTTGGAATGCGGTCACGATTCAGGTGCCGCTGCTGGATATGATGCGCTACGAGCAGATCGCGGCCGGGGCCTCCTGGGTCGACGAATATGGCAGCGTGTCGGTGCCGGAGGAGAAGGCTTTTCTGGAAAAGATTTCGCCCTACGCGAACATCCGCCGCGGCCGGAAATATCCCGTGCCCTATATCTGGACCACGACAAAAGACGATCGGGTCGGACCGCAACATGCGCGCAAATTCGCGGCGCGGCTGAAGGATTATGGGCTGCCCTATTATTTTTACGAGGACACCGCTGGCGGCCATTCGGGTGATGCGGACATCGCGCAGGGTGCGCGGTTACAGGCGATGCAGATGGTGTATTTCAGCCGGCAGTTGAAAGGCGCTGATCGTTGAAGCAAAGATGGAGGTAAGCGGGGCCTGGAGGCCGCAGATCAGGCGGCTTCGGCGATCGGTTGCTGATCTGGCCGCCAGTTCCACGGCATGAGTTCATCCCAGCGGGCAGCAGGCCATTCGCCCGCGATCCTGGCGATGACATCGGCGATGTAGGCCTGCGGTTCGAGGCCATTAAGTTTGGCGCTTTCGATAACGGAATAGATGGCCGCAGCCCGATCGCCGCCTGTTTTTGAGCCTGCGAACAACCAGTTTTTGCGGCCAAGGGCCACGCAACGCATGGCGCGCTCGGCTATGTTGTTATCAATCTCCAGGCGGCCATCGTCGAGAAAGCGCGTCAGCGCGATCCAGCGCTTGCAACCATAAGCGATCGCCTTGGCCATCTCCGACTTGGGCGAAAGACGGCGCAGGGCATCGTCGAGCGCCTGGCGCAGGTCGTCGATCAGCGGCTTGGTACGGTCCTGTCGGCTTCGTCGTCGGATATCGGGCTGGTGGCCGCGAACCTCCGCCTCGATCTCATAGAGTAGGCCGATGCGTTCCAGCAGATCAGTGGTGAGCGGTGTCGGCTTGGTGGCGTGGATGTCGAAGATCTTGCGACGAAAATGCGCCCAGCAGGCGACCTCGGTGACGCGGTTGGTGTCGTAGAGCTTGTCATATCCGGCATAGCCATCCGCCTGGAGATAGCCGGTGAAACTGGCCAGCTGCCGTTGGGGATGTGCGCCTGTCCGGTCGGTGGTGAACTCATACCAGACCAGCGGCGGGGTCATGGCACCGCAGCCCCGATCGTCGACGGCATAGGCCCAGAGCCTGCCAGTTGCCGTCTTGCCACGTCCCGGATCGAGCATGGGGACCGGCGTATCGTCGGTGTGGATCTTTGAAGCGGTCAGTCCGACCTCGCGGATACGGCTAATGATCGGATCGAGCAGCACGGATGCCTGGCCGACCCAGCCTGCCAGCGTCGAGCGGTCGATCTCGATGCCCTGCGCGGCCATGATCTCGGCCTGGCGGTATAACGGAAGGTGATGGTCGAACTTGGAGACGACGACATGGGCCAGGGTGCTGAAGGTCGCCTTGCCCCGCGCTATCGCCTTCACCGGCGCGGGCGCTTGCACGATCTTCTCGCAGGCCCGGCAGCTATATTTGGGGCGGATGGTCCGAACGACGCGCCACTGCACCGGCACGGCATCGAGCATCTCGTCGCTATCCTGCCCCAGCGGCCGCAGCGCGCCGCCGCAGTCGGGACAGGTGCAGTTACCCTGCTCGGGCTCGATCCGCTGCTCCTCGCGCGGCAGATGAGCTGGCAGCGTCCGAACCGGTGATGGCCGATCGACGGCTACCGGATCGCCTCGACGCGCGGCGGCGACGATGGCCTCGCCTTCGAGTTCTTCAAGGGCCAGCTCAAGCTGAGCAATCTGGGTATCGAGCTTCTCGGACGACTTGCCAAACTGCATCCGCTTGAGGCGCGCAATCTGCACGCGCAGCGTATCGATCAGGATGTCGCGGGCGGAAATATCGGCGTGGGCAGCTGCCAATGCAGCTTCAAGCTCGGCGATCCGAGCGTCTTTATCAGGGGTGGAAAGGCCTGCGTCCGACACCACGATCATATAGCAGATCGATGGTCGAAACGCTAATAAAAGCACCAGAAAATGGGCGTTTTACCCCGCCAGTGAAGGAGTGAAAGTGCGTTCAGGTCGCCGCCAGTCGATGCCTTCCAAGAGCATCGAAAGCTGCGCCGCCGTCATCACCACCGACCCCGTCTTGGTCGACGGCCACACAAAGCGCCCCCGGTCCATCCGCTTGGAAAACAGGCACATGCCCTGGCCGTCATACCAGAGCAGCTTCACCAGATCGCCGCGCTTGCCGCGAAAGGCGAATAGCGCGCCGGAATGCGGGCTTTGCTCCAGGACCTGCTGCGTCATCACGGCAAGGCCGTCAAAACCCTTGCGCATGTCTGTCGCGCCGCAGGCCAGGAATATTCGCGTCGATGGTGGCAGCGGGATCATCGTGTCAGGATACCGATCACCCGCGACAGGGCATCGGCATCGACCGTGGCATCCACGCTCACCCTGATACCCGAAGGCAACTCGATCCCGATCAAGCCGGGGACGAGCGGTGCAATGGGAGCGGGCAACGCTGGCGGCTCGCTGATCCGGACCTCAGCGAAGGCTGGCTCGGGCAGCTTGCGAACCCCGGCAAGCTCACCGGACATCGCCTGTCGCCGCCATGTGTAGATCGAGCCGCTGCCGACATCATGGCGTTCACAGGCCGCGCGCACGCAGCCCTCCGGGCCAAATGCATCCCGCAGCACGGCCAGCTTCTGATCCACCGTCCAGCGCCGCCGGCCCGACACGCGGCTAACGACTTCTATCCGACTACTCATACGACCGCTCGTATGAGTAGTCGCTGCACAGCTCGCTGAATCCCCGATCTCGTCCGACACCCGCCACCCCCGCTCAAAGAGCGGCAATCATCCCGGCGAATGCCCGGCATGCAAGGCGGCCGTCAGACCCCGCTTACAGATGGAGAGGAGGCGGATGGCCGCTTCTCCACCTTGCATGGTTGAAAGGTAGGCAATAAAAAACCCCGCTTGCGGGCGGGGTTGTATGTGGCACAATGGGTCTTCGCCTTCGCGGGGACAACGCAAAGCCTAAGCTCACTGCGTTCGCTAACACTTTGCGTTGGTTGCGGGAGTAGGATTTGAACCTACGACCTTCAGGTTATGAGCCTGACGAGCTACCGGGCTGCTCCATCCCGCGCCACCAACGATAAAAGGGCGACCTTTTGGGTCGCCCTTTTTTTGACTGTGAATGGGTTTATGATCCGATATATGCGCGCGCTGCAATGCCTGGCGACGCCCTACTCTTCCAGTGCTTGAGCAATAGTACCATCGGCGCAGACTGGTTTCACGGCCGAGTTCGGGATGGGATCGGGTGGGTCACAGACGCTATGGTCACCAAGCAATGAAGCGGGCGCATATAAGGGGGTTTTAATCGATGCCGTGCACGGTATTTTGATAAGCTTGTATGTGAAGCTTCTTATCTGGGCTGGCTTAACAACCGACCATGTTTTGACGGCCTGTTTTCCAGGGCTGTCATTGATGGTGGGACTCTACGGTTCCTTGTGGGAACCGTTTAAGCGCGAATAGGACAATTAGTATCGGTTAGCTTCATGCGTTACCGCACTTCCACATCCGATCTATCAAGGTCGTGGTCTTCGACCGTCCTAAGAAATCTTATCTTGAGGGAGGCTTCCCGCTTAGATGCTTTCAGCGGTTATCCCGTCCATACATAGCTACCCAGCTGCGCCCTTGGCAGGACGACTGGTACACCAGAGGTATGTTCAACCCGGTCCTCTCGTACTAGGGTCAACTCCTCTCAAATTTCGACGCCCACGGCAGATAGGGACCAAACTGTCTCGCGACGTTCTGAACCCAGCTCACGTACCACTTTAATTGGCGAACAGCCAAACCCTTGGGACCTGCTCCAGCCCCAGGATGTGATGAGCCGACATCGAGGTGCCAAACGATTCCGTCGATATGAGCTCTTGGGAATCATCAGCCTGTTATCCCCGGCGTACCTTTTATCCGTTGAGCGATGGCCCTTCCACGAGGGACCACCGGATCACTATGACCGACTTTCGTCTCTGCTCGACTTGTCAGTCTCGCAGTCAGGCGGGCTTATGCCATTGCACTCTAACAGACGGTTTCCAACCGTCCTGAGCCCACCATCGCGCGCCTCCGTTACTCTTTAGGAGGCGACCGCCCCAGTCAAACTACCCACCACAGAGGGTCCCTGCACCGGATAACGGTGCGAGGTTAGACATCAGAAAACAGCAGGGTGGTATTTCACCTATGGCTCCACATCAACTGGCGTCGATGCTTCAAAGCCTCCCACCTATGCTACACAGCTCTTTCCTAATGCCACTCTGAAGTTGCAGTAAAGGTGCACGGGGTCTTTCCGTCTAACCGCGGGTACTCCGCATCTTCACGGAGAATTCAATTTCGCTGAGCATATCCTGGAGACAGTGGGGAAGTCGTTACGCCATTCGTGCAGGTCGGAACTTACCCGACAAGGAATTTCGCTACCTTAGGACCGTTATAGTTACGGCCGCCGTTTACCTGGGCTTCAATTCAGTGCTTGCACACCTCCTCTTAACCTTCAGGCACCGGGCAGGCGTCAGGCCCTATACGTCGTCTTGAAGCCGACTTAGCAGAGCCCTGTGTTTTTGCTAAACAGTCGCTACCCCCTGGCCTGTGCCCCCCATAAGAGCTTGCGCTTATATGGGGCCTCCTTCTTCCGAAGGTACGGAGGCAATTTGCCGAGTTCCTTCAGGATACTTCTCTCAAACGCCTTGGTATACTCTACCATTCCACCTGTGTCGGTTTAGGGTACGGTCTATACGGAGGGGCTATTTCCTGGGACAACTTCACAGCCTGGAGCAATCCAATAAGCCCAGACCATTTACGCCATCCGT